>NZ_OZ034990.1:1470000-1625962 GCF_964030935.1 Rickettsiella endosymbiont of Aleochara curtula | reverse complement strand
TTCGGCAAAGTTCGCAGAGCTAAGAGATAGAGAAATCCCAACACTATGGGCAATAATATGGCATTCATAACCTCAACACCGACACTGAGATTTACTAAATTCACACTGCCGGATGCTACTAATACAGCACCTAAAACTAATATTAAGGTATAAATTCCATAAAACCACGGTGCTTCTTTAGGACGATGCTCTAAGGATCGGCGGAAACCCATCACCTCACCTAAGCCCCAAGCAGCGGTTAAAGAAACTACGATACTGGCAACCAATGCCGCACCGGTCATACCGAGTGCAAATAACACTTGGCCGGCGGTAAAGCCTAAACTGGGAGTGATGGCATGACTGATTTGTTGGACGGTATTCAGAGGCATTTGCGGATTGATTTTACCTATAGTCGCCGCAGTCGCTATTAATAGGGACGCCATGATCAATTGCGTAATGATAGCGCCTATAGCGGTATCCCAACGGGCTATGCGTAAATGACGGGCATTCAGTCCCTTATCCAATACGGCTGATTGTTGATAAAAAATCATCCACGGCATTATCACCGCACCAATATTTCCAGCCAGTAAATATAGATAAGATTTATTTTGCCAAGGAATTGTCGTAAAACCCGAGAGGATTTCATGCGCTACCGGTCTAGCATCCCAAGCCACCCATAAAAATACCAATTCAAATAATCCTAGTAAAATAGCAATTCGTTCCACCGAACGATAAGAGCCGGTCCAAGCGACGATAGTCAAAAAAGCGACCGCTAAAGACAAGGTTTCCCAGGCTGGAATATTGAACAGCGCCCCAACGCCTGCCAAACCACTAAATTCACTGAGTATGGCGCCTATGCACGAAACGACTAAGGTTGAAACCGATAACCATGCCCAGGTTTTGCCAAAATAATGCTTAATTAATTCGCCCATGACCCATACCTGTAGCAATACCTAAACGCACGGTTAATTCCTGGGCGATATACAATATGGGCATCAATATAAACTGTACAGCCAGTAATTTATACCCCCAGACAGCCCCACTTTGAGCTGCCGTAATTAAACTACCGGCATCGGTGTCAGCCAACATTACCACTAATCCCGGGCCCAATATACTCAACCAAAATAGCGGTTTTTTTAAGGAACGCGGCTTTTTTAAAATTTTCGAAACAGACATGTTTATTGGTTATTTTTAGAATTATTCGGCGTATTTTAGCAATAACTATAGCGACTATCAATAGTAATGATAATCATTATCAATAAAGAATTGGTTTTTTACGAGTTTTTATCGGTCAATCATCGGCCGGAAAAAACTGTCAGACCTTAATAATTCTGACAGCTCGAGTCTCATTAGTTTAGTGTTAAATTAGGTTGGAAGAACAACTAGGGTTGCTTTCAGACTCTGGTAACGCAGTCTCAGTTCGTTGAAAAAAAGATACTTTAGGATAGCTTTTTAATGCTAACTTATTCATATTTTCTTCTGAAGACAAATTATGTTCTTCGAGAAAATTAGACGCAGATTCACCACTGGAATAACCAGTTAATCTCGAAAAATTTTCTTTTGTTAATAATTGATGTTCCTTGAGAAAATCTAGTACCTTACTAATTTTAGAGTCTTTATTTATTAGTTCTTTAATATTTTTTTCTGTTGCTAAATCAGCATTTTTAAGAAATTCTGATATATCTGATACATTAGATAATGAAGAATGATCTCTTTGTAATAATTTATTTAAATTTTCTCCAGTGAGTAAAGTGTTTCGTCTAACTCCAGCTCTTCGTCCCAGAGAACCACCCGCGTAATGTATATCATTTAGTATCTCCACATGTTTATTTCGGTCTAACATTTCTATTAATCGACTTACGGAACTAATAGCTTTGTCATATTTTAATAATTTTTCCAACGTTTCCTTGCTTAAACATTTAGAATTTTTTAACAATGTAAAATGCCAAGGAAATTGCATTTCTAGCACTTGGTTGAATGATCCTACCGTCAAAAGCCCCTCTTTATTAAGTTCAAATAATCCATCAGTAATACAATGAATACCTCGTAGTGTTAATATATTGTCCAGTTTAAAAACAAATTCATTAATTATATCTAGAGATTTAGTATTTTGTATAACCTTCAATAACTCAGCAAAAAACTGTGGGTCATGTCGTTGGGTAATACCGGTAAAAAAAGCTTGTGTAAAGCAGGAAAGTTCTTTTTGAACCTGTTGGTATAATTCTGATTTTTTTTGCGGATTAGAGCATTTTAAATCTTTACCTTCATGAATGAAAGACTGCAATTTTTCATACGCAACTAAAGCTCTACTAAGTCCGTAACCCTTCTTGATGTTTTGCATACTCTCTTTTGTATCGTAAAAGATCGGGGATTTCTCTAGTGTGTACCGTTCAGGATTAGCTATTATCTTAAAGTTATCTTCAGTTAAAATATTAAGTTTATCTAAGTTAATCACTGACTCGCAACGTGCTGGATAATTATTAAGAGCCTCTATAGCTTCAACTTTTAAGAGTTGACAATCATGAAGTAAAGCAAGCGCAGCTGCAAACTCCTTAGGCTTAGGATGATTGATAATTTTTAATACTATATTATTTAATACAATGTCTTTAGCTTCAAAATCAGGTTTTAAAAATACTTCTAAGGCTTCAAATAACATTTTTGTTATAGAACTTTTTTCAGCGGCCTTTAATACCTGGTCACTTAATTTTTTTTCTCTTAATAAATCAATCAATTCGGTAGTATGTTGTTCACGAATAGCTCGTTTTTTTGCAAGTTTTTTAGCTTCTTTTTCTTCAGTTTTGTTATCATATTCCATAAAATTATCCCATTAAATTTGATTTTTAACTATGTACTAAAATCAATAAAAATTCAATGCGCCTAAATTATAAATAGTGACTAAAAATTACCTATTTATTTTTTTATTTTTAACCGCCGAATAAAAGCTAAATCCTATAACTAATATACTTACAAAGCCGAGAAGGTTGGCGAGCGCTTGCCAACTCATGGGTAAAATAGCGAATAAGCGCGTATTTCCAGTGATGGATAACGGTATGGCAAGTAATACATCCATCAACGCTGCACCCGCTACTAATCCGCAACTGAGCAAAACCGCATCGTGTTGCTGAAAATCTAGTTGCGATGCTACGCCTTTATGTATTTTTTTTTGTAAAAACAATTTAACACTATAAGCAAACAAACTTCCGATAAATAAGGGTGTAGAAGAACTTAACGGTAAGTAAATTCCCATGCCTACACCTAACAAAGAAATATTAAGTTTAGTCAGTGTATTCACCAGTATTAAGATCAGCATAATAACTGCACCCAACCCTAACATGTTCCAAGGTAAATCATGATTAAATACGCCTTGCGTCAAGCCGGCCATCATAGCCGCAGGTGGCGCCGATAAAGTTTGGTGGAGATCCATTCCAGCGTGTGGTAGCACTGTGGTCAGTCCATACACATTAAAAAGTAATTGCATTACCGTTGGTATGACTAACGCTGCTACTAGCACACCGAGTATTAACATGATTTGTTGCTGCCAGGGCGCTGCGCCAATCAGGTGTCCTACTTTCAAATCCTGAATATTATCGTTTGCAATGCAGGCTGCGCCGGCTACTACGGCTCCGATGATGATGGTCACAGCCGCTGCATTGAGTAATTGTGAACTTAACAACTCATGTCCTTTGAAAAACAACAATAAGCGTAAAATTAATGCCATGAATAATAGGCCTGAAATAACAATGGCCGATCCTGGACTCGCTGTCACACCTACTAAACCGGAAAAATAACCGCAGAGCGCTGCAAACACAAAACCAATTACCAACACATACAGAACTGCACCGATGATGAATAATTGCGGCAATGTAAACATTAAACTGTGAATAGGTAATAAATAATTGAATAAAAAATAAATACTCACAATAACCAGGCCTAAACCCGCAAGTAAATAATTCAACGGTATATCTTGCTCGGTAGGCGATAAGGGGAGCTTTGATGGCCGGAATAAACCTTGTAGTGATAAACGCAAGCTAAGATAAAAAGGCTGTAATAAATTTAGTAAGGTCCATAATCCGGCCGCTAACATCGCACCTAAACCAATATAATGAATATCGTTAGCGTAAGCAGTTAAGCTTTTTGCCAAAATAAAAGTGTTACCCACCGGTACTAAATAACTTAATAAGGGTAAAGCGATACCCCAAGCAATAAACGCACCTAGTAACAAACTAAGACCGACATTCCAACCAATCAAATAACCTACGCCGATTAATGCGGGTGCAAAACCTATACCAAAACCGATAATTTTCGATTGACCGAACACCATCCATTTTTCAGTAGCTACCGCTATCACTTTTAAACCGGTTTGCGCGAATTCTAAACCCGCTCCCACACTCGTACCGACTAACATTTTATTAATATGGAAGCTTTGTTTTTGACTTAGCTTTAATACTTCGGAAATTGCACGCGCTTCTGGAAAATAAAGTTGCGGCGTATTGATTAAAATTTTACGTAGCGGAATCGAAAACAAAATACCTAATAAACCACCTAATAAAGCAATTGCACAATTGGCAAAATAGGGAAAATAATGCCAATAACCAATGATAACTAAAGCTGGAATAGTAAAGACTATACCGCCGGCAACCGCTTCTCCGGCAGACGCGGCGGTTTGAATCAGATTAGCTTCATAAATATTTCCGTTATGGAACAAACGCAGTATGGCCATGGCTAATATCGCAGCGGGTATGGATGCCGAAGGTAAGATTCCAACCTTTAACGCTAAATAAGTACTCGAGGCAGCTAATAATATCGCTAAAAAAATCCCTAAGATTATTACTCTTAACGTAATAACACCGGATTGCTGTCTGCTGTCATCTTGCATGTGCATTCAATTTAAATGAAGTCGTCTTGAATATAATCTTTTAGCACTTCCGGTATACGTATTTTTCCTTCTTTGGTTTGATAATTTTCCATCAGTGCGACTAAGGTCCGTCCTACCGCTAAACCGGAACCATTAATCGTATGTATCAATTCAATTTTACTGGTTTCTGGATTTCGCCAACGGGCTGCTAAACGACGCGCTTGAAACGATTCAAAATTACTACACGATGAAATCTCACGATAGGTATTTTGACTCGGCAACCATACTTCTAGATCATAGGTTTTTGCTGAACTAAAACCCAAATCGCCGGTACACAAAGATACGACGCGATAAGGTAACTCCAATTTTTGCAGTATCGATTCTGCCTCTTGAGTTAATTCTTCTAGAGCTTGGTAGGAATTTTTGGGTTCGACAAAACGAATCAGTTCTACCTTTTCAAATTGATGTTGACGGATCATGCCGCGTGTATCTTTACCATAGGAACCGGCTTCACTACGAAAACACGGTGTATGTGCAACATATTTTTTCGGTAAATCCCCCGCCGCGTAAATAGTATCGCGGGCAAGATTAGTGACGGATACTTCGGCGGTAGGGATAAGATAAAAGCCATGCTCGCCTTTTATGCTAAATAAGTCTTCAGCAAAACTGGGTAATTGACCGGTACCGATTAAGCTTTCCGTATTGGCGACATACGGTACATAGACTTCTTGATACTTATGTTCCTTAGTATGCATCTCTAACATAAATTGTATCAACGCGCGCTGTAATCTTGCCAAACGACCATACAAAACAACAAAACGCGATCCAGCAATTTTGCTTGCGCTGGCAAAATCCATCAAACCGTTTGCCTCGCCTAATGCGACATGATCTTTTACAG
This sequence comes from Rickettsiella endosymbiont of Aleochara curtula, assembly GCF_964030935.1. Classification (NCBI taxonomy): domain Bacteria; kingdom Pseudomonadati; phylum Pseudomonadota; class Gammaproteobacteria; order Legionellales; family Coxiellaceae; genus Rickettsiella; species Rickettsiella endosymbiont of Aleochara curtula. Next base: position 1,620,230 of record NZ_OZ034990.1, on the reverse strand, counting down.
CAAAATCAAAATTAGGTACTTTCCCCCAATGACGTTGTGTCTTGTTCTGAGATTCATCTTGTCCAACGGGTACTGATGTGTGCGGTAAATTGGGAATAGTCAGATAAATAGCTGACAATTCAGCAAGAATATCCTTGAGTTGACTCTCACATACTTCGCGTTGTTTTTTTATCCCGGCAACTTCTTCTAATAAGGCAGTGATGGATTCCCCTTTGGACTTTGCTAAACCTATCGCTTTGGCACTGCGATTACTGGTGTTTTGCAAGTTTTCAGTTTCGGATTGCAATGCTTTGCGCCGCGCTTCTAAACGCGAGACTAAGCGTGTATCGAGTTGATAGCCGCGATTAGCCAACTGCTTGGCGATTTCTTCAATTTGAATATCGTTACGTAAATACTTAGGATCTAACATATAATGCCTAGATTGCTCTTTTTTAAAACGGTATAGTCAGTAATTATGACCGCAAATATCATCGATGGCAAAGCGATTGCTCAACAAATACGTGTAAAACTTAAACGTCGACTGGAAGAACGGCGTATAAAGAATTTAATTACTCCTGGCTTAGCTGTGATTTTAGTGGGTGAAGATATCGCTTCGCAAATTTACGTGCGGAATAAACGCGATGCCTGTCGCGATGCTGGAATAAATTCCTTTGCCTACGATTTGCCTCAGCAGACCACCGAGCAAGAATTGCTTAACTTGATTAATAGCTTGAATGCTGACCAGAAAGTGCACGGTATATTGATCCAACTGCCACTTCCGTCATCCATTAATACCGCACATATCATAGAAAGTGTCGATCCAAAAAAAGATGTCGATGGTTTTCATCCGACGAATTTAGGTCTATTAGCCCAAGGCCGGCCCTTTTTACGTCCTTGTACTCCTTATGGTGTAGTGCACTTATTGAATTATGAAAAAATTGCATTAAAAGGTTTGAATGCGGTCGTTGTGGGTACTTCGAACATCGTGGGCAAACCGATGGCTTTAGAACTGTTGAATGCAGGATGCACTATCACACTCTGTCATAGCGCAACCCGTGATTTACAACAACATGTTCAGTGTGCCGATTTATTGGTGAGTGCCATCGGTAAAGCCGGCGTTATTCAAAGCACTTGGATCAAACCTGGTGCAATTGTGATAGATATTGGTATTACGCGCGGGGCGAATGGAAAACTGCATGGCGATATCGAATTTTCCAGCGCTAAACAAATCGCCGGTTACATTACTCCAGTGCCGGGTGGCGTCGGTCCTATGACCGTGGCGATGTTATTAGAAAATACGTTATTTGCTGCTGAACATAGTCATGTTGAATAATAACTTAAATATAGGTAAAAACCTATATTGGTTATGGGATAAACATGGATCTAGGATAATAATTCTAATTTAGTTAGCTTATTAAGCTACATTTTTCGTTAAAAATTTCGTTTTGTGTTTCTATTTTTATCAAATCTATGGTATTTACGAAGAAAAACTGGCGTTGTTTCCCCCATTTAAGTTTTTCAGAAAATTTACTCATCCCTGCCGCTAGTAATAATCTAATAGACGCTTGATTATCTGTGCGCGCAGTTGCTTCAATACGCGTAAACTTTTTTCCTGTCAACCTATAATCACGTTTAACTAATTCCGGTGCGTATTCTTGTACCATAATAGGAATAGCTTCCTTACCATAACCTTTCCCCCAGAATTTCTTATCAAAAACATACGCTAACTCAGCAGAGCCGGGTTGATCGCCATCACCTAATAATACATGTCCTATAAATTCATCCGTATCATTTTTTAAAATAGCCAATGAGCTGAAAGGACTATCGTTATTCCATCTTGCTACCCATTGATGGTGTTGCTCTCCTATTTTATCTGCACTCCATGGATTTCCATCCATAACTTTGTACATATTTTCTGGCATTGTAAATAGATTTTTATAATCAGAAAAATGGGAATGGGTGGTTGACTGCATAATCAGTCGTTCAGTTTCTATAGTTACCTTTAACTGATTGGTTTCTGGATTTTTTTCAAAATAAATATCTGGCATCTAACCTCCCCTGTTAGTCAAACATTTAATTAAATAGGATATCGATCTAATAAATAACTAAATACCGCTAATATCGCCATCGCTTCTCCACCCTCTGGCCGGCCGGGTCTAGTATTAACATTGTAAGCATTAAAATCAAAGTGTAACCACGTCGTTTCTTCACTAATAAAACTTCGCAAAAATAACGCCGCGGTAATCGCGCCGGCAAAAGGCGAAGAGCCGCAATTATTTAAATCTGCGAATTTAGTGTCAAGCAGTTTTTGATAGGGTTTATATAAGGGCAGACGCCATACTGGATCCTGTTGCTGTTGACTATGTTGAATTATTTCATGCGCCAATGGTTCTTGATCGGTAAAAAAGGCACTTATTTCCGTTCCAACTGCACCTCTTGCTGCACCGGTTAACGTAGCAAAATCGATTAACAATTCTGGGCTTTCGCTATCCGCTTCACAGAGTGCGTCCGCTAAAATAAGACGACCTTCGGCGTCCGTATTACCTACCTCTACGGTTAAACCATGTCGAGTCTGAATAATATCTCCGGGTTTATAAGCGTTGCCCGATACCAAATTTTCCACTGCAGGAATTAATAAACGTAATCGCACTGGTAATTGATGCGCCATAATCATTTCAGCCAAGCCGATAGCATTCGCGGCTCCACCCATATCCTTCTTCATGGCCAACATATTGCCACTAGACTTTAAATTATAGCCACCCGAATCAAAGCATACACCTTTACCCACTAAGGTAATTTTTGGATGTTTGCTATCACCCCAGGTTAAATCAACTAAACGCGGTTCATGACAGCTCGCTTTACCCACCGTATAAATTGCTGGGTAGTTAGCGGTGAGTAAATCAGCACCGACTATCTGTGTCACTGTAGCATGATATTTTTTGCCGATCTGAAATACATTTTCTACCAGTTCAGCTGGATCCATATCATCTGCTGGTGTATTGATCATATTACGCACGCGATAAATCGCCTCAAGCTTTATTATTAAGTCGGTATGATTCTTTTTTGATATAAGCAATTGCACCAAGGGGCGAGTTGATTTTTTATAACGGGTAAATTCATAAGCACCCAGACCCCAAGCTAAAGCAATCTGTTCCAGTAATTTGGGTTTATCGATATCTTCGATATGATAATGTCCTTCCGGTAGTACATTGGGTAGTAAACCGAACGTCCAAAAATCTGCCGCATCACTACGTACCAATAGAACGTGCTGCAGTTGCCCCGCTGTGCCAGGAAGTAAGCTATAACTTCCTGGTTTTGCAATAAAATTAATAACCTGTAACCATTGCTGGGTGGCTTTGGTCTGACCCATTAACCAATCTTGCCATTGTTCTGGCAAAATGGCCGTAATTGGGATCGAGCGCGAGGATTCATGAATAAAACAATTAAGCACTTAAAACCTCCCGTGCTGAAACATAAGGCTTATCAAATACATTCGCCACGGCCTGATGGGTAATGCGACCACGTGAAATATTTAAACCATTACGTAAATGTGCATCTTCAGCCAACGCACTATAAATACCTTTATTAGCTAAGGCTAAAATATAAGGCAGTGTGGCATGCGTTAAAGCAAATGTAGAAGTACGTGGCACTGCGCCGGGCATATTACTCACGCAATAGTGCACGATGTCATCGACAATATACGTAGGATCCGTGTGCGTTGTCGGTCGGCTCGTCGCAAAACATCCGCCTTGATCGATAGATACATCCACCACTACCGAACCTGGACGCATTTTTTTCAATAAATCTCGTGTAACAATTTTCGGCGCTTCAGCGCCGGGTACTAACACTGCGCCTATTAATAAATCTGCCAGCGGTACATATTTTTCTATGGCATCTTGTGTGGAAAAAATCGTATTAAGTTGTCCGCCAAAATGTAGATCTAACTCTTTTAGCTTTGCCGCGGATTTATCTAAAACGGTCACTTGCGCTTCTAAACCTAAGGCCATACGGATGGCATTACTACCCACTACGCCACCGCCTAACACTACGACACTCGATGATGCAACGCCTGGAACACCGGATAATAAAATACCGCGTCCACCTTGTGCTTTCTCTAAACAATGTGCGCCGGCTTGTATCGACATACGTCCCGCCACTTCACTCATCGGTGCTAACAAAGGTAAACCACCGCGAGCATCAGTGACGGTTTCGTAAGCAATAGCGGTACAATTCGAAGCTAATAATAATTCAGTTTGTTTTTTATCGGCGGCCAAATGCAAAAAAGTAAATAAAGTTTTTTCTTCATTTAAGTAAGCACATTCTTGTGGCTGGGGTTCTTTAACTTTAAGAATCAGATTGCCTTGCTTGAAAACTTCTTGTGCTGTATTAAGTATGACAGCACCGGCTTCTTGATAGTCATTATCTGAAATATCGATCCCACTCCCTGCATTCGTTTCCACAAACACCTGATGACCGTGATCAGTCAATTCACGAACAATAGAAGGCACAATAGCCACTCGATACTCATGGTTCTTAATTTCTTTAGGAACACCAATATGCATATTAACTCCATATTAAAAAATGCTATCAAGTTTGTATTACTCTCAGCACAATATAAAAATTAAAAATAGTCCGTCAAGGCGAGGCCGAAACGTGACTGAGGCCGTGGCCATCCAGAAAAAATTAAGCTTTTCGTTAGATTGCCGGGCGCTTCGCGCTCGCAATCACGAAAAATACTTTAACTTCGACCTCTAGGACTACAATGGGACCCACACAAAATACACGGGTTTTATAAAAAGTCCATATATAGGTACTTTTGATCTAAAAACGGAATTAGCTATTTATCATTGATGTTATTTAACATCAAATGATATAAATGTTTTTTTTCTGCTTCGTTTAAGCCGGATTGCCTTCCTTGTTGTAATATCTTATCGATTTGTCCTTCTGCGGCGGCTTTTTTTAAATGCTTAAGTAAATCATGGAATTCGGCTTGGACTCCTGACTCGGGGATAGTTAAGGGATAATTGATCAATTGTTGGAGGATTTTATAGCGAGACTCATCTTCTCGCCAATATTCTAATAACATAGCACTCGTTAACTCTGGATTTTGTTTGAGCAGTAAAAATAATTTAACTAATAAATCACTGCCAGGTAGTTCTAGTCGATTTAAGGTTTGGCATTGTTTATCAGAAAGCGATTTAACGATTTGAGGGAACTGTACTAATAAAGCAATCGCTAAACGCATCGGTGAAGAACGATTAGCGCTATTAGGCGGGTATATTTTTTTTTGCATAGTTTTTATTGAATTGCTTTTATCATTGATGGTCACTTTTTTTAATGTCACTACATCCATATTCACTAAAGCCGCCAGTTGTTCAAATAATTTATGTTGCATAATACCCACCGCCACTTTTTCAATGAGCGGGACAGCTAACTTTGCTAGGCGTGCTTTACCTTCTAATTGATTGATATCAACTTGTGTTAACAGATAACCAAATAAAAATTCACCCAAAGATTGCGCTTGCTGTAAACAAGTAATAAATGCCGTGCGTCCTTTTTTCTGTATTAAAGAGTCTGGATCTTCGCCATTGGGTAATAGTAAAAAACGCAGTATATAACCATCGCTTAATAAATCTAAACTTTGTTCGAGTACGCGCCATGCGGCTTTTTTTCCGGCAATATCCCCATCAAAACAAAAAATTATTTCTTGTGTATGACTCATCAAACGACTTATTTGGTCACGACTGGTTGCCGTGCCCAAGGTTGCAACCGCAAAAGGAAGATCAACTTGAAACAACGCTAAAACATCCATGTAACCTTCAACCACTAAGATGCGTTCCAGCTGACGATTGGCCTGGAATGTTTCATAAAGACCATACAGTTCTTTGCCTTTATGAAAAAGCGTCGTTTCAGGCGAATTTAAATACTTGGGTTCCTGCTGTGCTAAGACGCGACCACCCAAGCCGATCACACGTCCTCTTCTATCCCGTATAGGAAACACAATGCGATCTCGGAAACGATCATAATAACCTTGACTTTCGGATTTTTTTACTAATAAACCCGCTGCAAATAAACTTTCTTTATCACCAAAAGTTTTGAGCAAAGTATCCCAAGCCCCTGGTGCATAACCTAAGTTAAACTTCTTTGCTATCTCGCCGGACAGTCCACGCTGTTTTAGATAAGTAATAGCGTGTGTATTATGTCGTAATTCTTTGGTATAAAACTGCGTCACCTCTTCTAACAAACCATAAAGATTAGCAGAAGCTTTATAAGCTTCTTGTTGTTTTGCATGTTGCGGAACTTCCATGCCCATTTGTTCGGCCAATAAACTTACCGCCTCCACAAAGCTTAGTTTTTCATATTCCATTAAAAAACTTATGCCATTTCCACCTACAGAACAACCGAAGCAATAATAGAATTGTTTTTCAGGCGTAACGGTAAAGGATGGTGTTTTTTCGGAGTGAAAGGGACAACAGGCAATATAATTTTTACCTTTTTTTCGCAGAGGAACACGTGCATCAATAAGCTGGACAATATCAACGCGCGCTAAAAGTTCATTAATAAATTCTTGTGGGATGGGCGCTAGTGACATATATTCCTGGTACTCTTCGTATCAAGAGCGATTTGCATCTTGATGTGCCTACATCTCGCGATGAATATTTTCAAGCTGAAAAATCACCATCATGGCGAGGGAATGCAATGAGCATGGCCATCCATGGATTGCCATGCACCTACGGTGCTCGCAATGACGAGTAATATTTACGAGCTTGCAATGACGAGTAAGTTATTTGAATTTTCCGCAAGCGGTAGAAACGAACTTTTAAGTCAAACGTTCTTTGATTTTTGCGCTAATCTGTGTCATGTCCGCACGACCTTGCAATTTTTCTTTTAGTTCTGCCATGACCTTTCCCATATCCTTAACTGAAGTTGCACCTACTCTTGTTATGACTTCAGACAGCAACCGGTCAATGTCTGCGTCACTTAAAGGTTCAGGTAAATAGGTCTGAATAATGCCGACTTCTAAACGTTCTTGATCAGCTAAATCATCACGCTTAGCCTGGTCATATTGAGCAATTGAATCACGACGTTGCTTAAGCATTTTATTCAATATCTGCGTAATACGCGTATCGTCTACCTCAACGCGTTCATCCACTTCAACCTGTTTAATAGCTGCCAGGATGAGTCGTACCACGCCCAAACGTTGCTTATCTTGTGCTCGAAGAGCAGTTTTCATATCTTCCTGTATGCGCTGCTTGAGAGAGGTAGTCATGATTTTTAGTGCTTACGTTTCGTTTTAGCTATAAAACAAGGATTATCGCGCATCAAACGCTTACGACAACGTTTAACTGCTGCAGCAAAGCGACGCTTGCGTGCTTCAGTGGGTTTCTCGTAGTATTCACGACGACGCACTTCAGCGAAAATACCTGACTTTTCACAGGCACGCTTATAACGGCGGATAGCCGACTCTAGTGTTTCGCTGGTTTTAAGTATTACGCCGGGCATGTAGTGCACTTCCTCAATTAAAGTTAAAATAGGTGCTAATTCTAACCAGCAATCCATAAAAATGCAAAGTTTCTATTCAAAGCAACCCGATTTCCATCCAGAAACCATACAATGTGTATTAGGTATTGAGACTTCTTGTGATGAAACCGGTATTGCGATTTATGAAGGCCAAAAAGGGCTGGTCGCGCATACGCTGTATAGCCAAATTGAGCTACATAATCTGTATGGGGGGGTCGTTCCAGAATTAGCCTCACGCGACCATATCCTGAAAATATTACCCTTAGTAAAGGAAACCTTGGCGACTGCCCATCTGCTGCTCTCGGCCATCGATGGCATCGCTTATTGCGCAGGACCTGGCTTAGCCGGGGCGCTGTTGGTCGGTGCGGCTTTTGGGCGTAGCTTGGGTTGGGCACTGGGAATTCCTACGCTAGGCGTACATCATATGGAAGCCCATTTACTTGCTCCCATGTTGGAACAACACGCCCCGGAATTCCCATTTGTTGCCCTATTAGTGTCGGGTGGGCATACGCTACTGGCTCAAGTAAACGGTATCGGCGCTTATCAGATTCTTGGCGTCAGTCTAGATGATGCGGTAGGCGAAGCTTTTGATAAAACCGCCAAATTATTAGGTCTGAATTACCCGGGAGGTCCGGCCATCGCTGCCTTAGCTGCGCGTGGTCAAGCTAAACAATATGCTTTTCCACGACCGATGGTGAATAGACCAGACTGCGATTTTAGTTTCAGTGGTCTCAAAACATTTGTGAGCACAACATTAAAAAATAGTGACCAAACCGACCAAACCAAAGCCAATATTGCGCATGAATTTCAAGCAGCGGTAGCTGAGACCTTAGTCATCAAGGCCATACGCGCCTTAAAGCAAACCGGCTTGCATCGTTTAGTGGTCGCAGGTGGTGTAGCCGCCAATACCTGGCTTAGAAAAGAACTAGCTAGCATGGCATTAAAGCATAACATCACGCTCTACTATCCACGACCTAGTTTTTGTACGGATAATGGTGCAATGATCGCTTATTTAGGTTATCGACGTTTGAATTTGGGGCTAAGCGATAATCTAAGCATAAAAACCATTGCACGTTATCCTTTAGATCAATTGGATTAATCGTCAAATTTAATTCTAGTTGAGCGGCAACGTCTAGTGCGAAGCGTATATTAAAGACCACTCACTCCTGGAGATGAGGGGCATGCATTACCCCCCGCGACTTTACCCTGCTCGCCCAGTAGCATAATTGGGTTGAGTCCTTTCTCTGCATCTATAAAAAATTTGGTAGTTAGCCGTTTACTCGCCTCACTAGCCGATCGTGGACGTATGGGTTGATTGTGTTCAGGAAAAAATTTATTTTCGAAAGTGTCCTGGTAGCTACCTGCTTTTGTTCTATTAATTAACAACTCAGTCGATTCTGTGGGGGAATTCCCAAATGGCAAAGGCGGTGGCGTAATAGCTATCGGAGCAGGCACCCACAACGGCTGAGTAGGAATAGGAGTCCCATGAGGAGGCTGAACGTTTTCTAATGGTAATGTCAGTTGATGAGCAGCATCATCTAAACATTCGCCGTCAATGATTACTGGAATGAAATCACTTTCTTCGCCATTAAGCGTAGCGCAAAATAATAATCTTTTTAGCAACGTACTTTTGTTATCCCGCAAAGAAATATCCGCTCCAAAATTTCGTAATTTATTTAAAATATCATAAATAGTTAGATTATCCGGAGAGTTTTCTGGATCATATTCCCTTAAAAATTGGTTAACACTCGAGATATAATGTCGATTCCAAGCCAAAGAAAAAAATCTTTTTATAACTCCAGATAAACCTTGGCCTTTAGTGTAATCCTTTAATAGATTGATGCAGGTTTGTATCGGATCTTTTTTATCAAATGCTATAAAAGAAGAAATATTTTCTATGTCTAATCCTCGACCTGGAATTATTTTTCCTGGGATAGACCATTCTTGTAATTGATTTTTTTCTGCCGGAGTTAAACCATTGTGCAATATATAGGCTAATATCAAGTTGATTTCAGAAGTAAGAAAACTTAGATCAACATTTTTTTCTTTAAAAAACTGAATAAGCCCTTTGATGGCCTGCCAAAAATCATTGAAAGAATCGCTTTTTTTAACCTCCGTTGTATTGGATAAAATACTTTGATTAGATAAAGCTTGCGCAGAGGTTGAAGGCTGATGGATACCCGCTGGCAATTCCGATTCGATTTTAGTTACTTTAGCTTTTTGTTCGGTGTTATCTATAAGTTTTTCAGTGCAACTGAATAGCTGAATTAAATTCAACTTTAGGAGTTCTTTTTCTCCATAAATTTCTTTTAAAAATTTTTTATTCCCTAGTGCTAAAAACTCATCATCTATTATACAAAACAGTTCAACAATTTTATCTAATAAAGTCAAATCTTTTTCAGCTAATGCCTTGGCGCCAGGAAAACGAGTTTCATCTAAATAATACCCAGCATCTTGTATTTCACCCTGAATGGCAATATTGCAATCGGTAATACGCTTAATTAATGGCGCATTATCATTCGGAATAACGACTTGTGTATTACTCAGATCAATACCCAAGTGTTGCAAGGCAAACAAGGAAACCGCAATATTATCGATGGGAGCATCAAAAAAAGCATTGTAAACAGAAACATAGTTCACTTGTCCTTCTAATACTTTTGGATAAACATCACCTCCGGTGACGCGCTCTTCTACCTGACTATTACCAATTTGTATACATCCTACTGCCTTTAGCAAAGCTCCTTGTGCCATTTTATATAAATTATTAACTACCAGACCGTCAGGCTTAGGTACAATAAAAAATCTATTGTCGTAAGTCACACCAAATTCAACCGCACCTTGAATGGAATATTGGTCGCCACGAAAACTATATGCATGCGTAGAACTAAATTTTCTTTGATAAAAAGGAGTTTCAGATTTATCTTGATTTTCAACTATGCCCAAGCCTAAGCGATTTAAATTAGGATCTTTAAAGCTTTTCCCATGAACTAACTGATTTTCTTTTCTAAGTTTATCTTGCTGGGACAAATACTCAATTATAGTTTGTTGACTCTCTGGATTTACTTGCGCAGTCTTATCGATGGCCGCCGATAGCACACTAAACTTATCTTTAGCTTCAGCTGTTTTCAGAGGATCCGAAGGCTTAGAAACTTTTTCTGGCATATCCGAATTTTTTTTAATCAAATCTCTAGCTAGACCAACTACCTCTAATTTTTTTTTCGCATATTCTGCTTTCTCTTTAGACGGAGATAAAAAAGTATTTAGATGTTTTTGTAAGGGATCGGATCGCTCTATAAGAGGAATATTTTTAAGTTTAATCGGCATGAATAACCTCCATTTAATCAAATTTTTTAATTATAAAATATCCATTATTCAAACAACATAACATAAAAATATTTTTGTAAAAAGTTTTATTAATAAATTAATAAAAAATGTAAAAATTATTTTTTCTTTTTCAATTCAGATTTAATAAATTGAGGTTCTTTACCTTGAAATAAACGTTGAATATTTGAAAAATGACGTGCTATCAACAATACCGTCATCAAAAAAATCGGTAAATAAACTGGCAAGGCATACATGTAAAAAACGTAAAAAAAAGTCACTACCGCCGCCAGCATAGACGCCACAGAAATATAACCCAATAAAAACAGCGCCGCAGCCCAACTTAATAATCCTATTAAACCTAAAGGCCAAGCTAGAGCCACTAATCCACCCAATGCGGTTGCTACGCCTTTCCCGCCACGAAAACCAAAAAAAACTGGATATAGATGACCTATAAAAGCAAAAAAAGCCACCCATGCCAAAGACGCTAAAGGCAAGCCAAATAATTTAGCCAGCATGACCGGAATCCATCCTTTGAGCACATCACCGACTAAAACGATGGCGGCTAATTTTTTTCCACCTATTCTTAGGATATTACTAGCCCCGGGATTTCCCGAGCCTTGCGTACGCGGGTCAGGCAGACCTGCACATTTACTTACAATAATCGCACTGGACAAAGAACCTAATAAATAAGCAACTAAAATAAAAATAAATAGCAATAACATAAATTTTCCTAAATTCGAGCTTAAGTAGTTAACTTCTAAAAAATTCGCATCTTTAGTGCGCCACGGTATAATATACGAATAAACAATTTTCGTGATTGAAAATTGCGACAGCCCATTTATATACTCACAGCAATTGGATTTTTGGCAAGGCGCCGCGAGAATGAAGCAACCTTTATTTATTCAAGATACATGAGGATTGCGAGTTGAGCGGCAACACAGATAAAAATTCCAAGTGCGAAGAGTATAGTAATAATTATTAAAAGGTTCTAACATGACGCCTAAAGCGGATAATTTAATTTGGATCGATCTCGAGATGACAGGACTTGATACTAATCAAGATAAAATTATCGAGATTGCAACCATTATCACCGATTCTCAATTAGAGATTATAGAAGAGGGTCCGGTGTTTGCTATATTTCAATCTGAACAACTATTAACCGGTATGGACGATTGGAATAAACGCCAACATAAAGGTTCGGGCTTACTCGATAGAGTGCGAGTCAGTAAAACCACTGAAGAAGAAGCAGAAAAACAAACCTTAGAATTTATTATGACGTACGTCCCACCTAATAAATCGCCCATGTGTGGTAATAGTATTTGCCAAGATCGTCGCTTTTTGGCCCGTTGTATGCCCGTATTAGAGAAATATTTTCATTATCGAAACTTAGATGTCAGCACCTTAAAAGAGCTAGCCTTTCGTTGGAAACCCAGCATCTTAGATGCCTACAAGAAAAAATCTAAACATTTGGCACTCGAGGATGTGCGAGACTCTATTAATGAATTGCGCTATTATCGCGAGCATTTATTTAAACTTTAACTTTGAATTATGTCTTACTACACTACCAATGAATTAAGAAACGGTATGAAGGTCATGCTCGATAATGACCCTTATACAATTTTAGAAAATGACTATGTTAAGCCAGGAAAAGGGCAAGCTTTTAACCGGATTAAGTTACGTAATTTAAAAAACAGTCGCGTCATTGAACGGACTTTAAAATCTGGAGATACTTTACAGGCTGCTGATGTTTTTGATATTGAAGTTCAATATCTCTATACCGATGGACATGTTTGGCACTTTATGGATGCCGAGACCTATGAACAATACGCCGCTGACGCATCGGCAGTGACTGAAGCTAAAATATGGCTAAAAGAACAAGACTCCTGCACGTTGACCTTATTTAACGGGTCGCCTTTATGCATAACGCCGGCTAATTTTGTTATTTTAAAAATAGTAGAAACGGACCCTGGGGTACGCGGCGATACGTCCGGTGGAGGTGGAAAACCAGCGACTTTAGAAACAGGCGCTATGGTACGAGTCCCTCTGTTTATCCAAATTGGCGAATTAATTAAAATCGATACTCGCACCGGCGAATATCTTTCCCGCGTAAAAGTATGAATCACCGTCATGGCGAGCGAATACTACGAGCGTGGCCATCCACAAATAGAATTTCCTGGATTGCCGCGCGCTGCGCGCTCGCGACGAATACAATGTTTCAATTTTTCGCATCATATCTTGGTAGACTCACAGCAATTGGATTTTTGGCAAGTGCGAAAAGTATGGTATAAAAAAAGATGGATGATCGTTAAATCATCCATCTCAGTTGCGCTCCTGCCCCAATCAACTGCTAAAAAACTTAGCAAGCCTATCCAAAAGCATTAACGGTTTTAGCGTTTGTCTTTGTTATCTGGCCATTGTGGTTTGTTTGGATTACCTTCTGTGCCTTGTCCGCCGTGGTGTCCAGGATTGTGTGGAGGTTTTTGTGGACCATGACCTGGCCATTGTGGTTTTTGATGTTTCTTATCGTGAGGAAATTTACCTTTGTTCATATGAGCTCCTAATTAAAACTTATAATGTCTCTCCCTTTAAGCCTAGCAAAGACCTCGCTAAATACCATAATATTGCTATTAATTGGACAAAATATGATCAATTTATGTCGGCAGCGTAAATAGTTGTCAGTTAAATATACTCGCAGCAATTAGATTTTTGTCAAGGCGGCGAGAAAACCAGCAACCGGAGCGTATATATAACTTACATGAGGATTGCGAGTTGAGCGGCAACGCAGAAAAAAATTCAAGTGCGAAGAGTAACTTCACTTGTTTAAATCCACTAAACGCCGGGGGGTAACACGTCCATCGTCTAAGATTTCTCCCACACCGATAAATTGCCCACTTTCTTGTAACAGTAAACGCACAAAGCCTTGTTTCGGAAGACCAGGTAGTAATACTGCTTGACCACGATAAAGATAATAAGCCGCCGCTTGTGAAATTTTCAAAACCGGCCATTCGTTAAGCAAACTATCTAAGCTCAATAATTTTTGATCGCACTCGGCTAGGCTTAATCGTTGTAATTCTTCCAAGCTTACCATTTGTTCAGCCAGATAATTAGCTACACCCAGGCGACGTAAATCATACACATATGCACCGCAACCTAAAGCTTCACCGATATCTTCTATTAAGCTACGAATATACGTACCTTTACTACATCTAATTTCTAAATTAAGTATTCTCTTAGCACTCGAATTTTTTCCTGCGTTGCCGCTCAACTCGCAATCCTCATGTATGTTATATACACTCCGGTTGCTGGTTTTCTCGCCGCCTTGACAAAAATCTAATTGCTGCGAATCAACTTTTAGGACACTTGAATTTTTTTCTGTATTATTACTTTCAAGTAGACGTAAACTATGTATGATCACGGTGCGCGGATTACGTTCTACCACTATGCCTTGCCTGGCTAATTTATATAAAGGTTGACCTTTATGTTTTAGTGCCGAAAACATAGGAGGAATCTGCGAGATCGGCCCACGAAAAGCAGATAACACGCTTTCTAGTTGATCTGCGGAGTAATTGGCTACAGGGCGGGTTTCTATCACTTCTCCCTCAGCATCGCCGGTGTTGGTTTTGAACCCTAAGCGAGCACTCACGCGGTAAGTTTTATCGGCGTTGAGTAAAAACTGAGAAAATTTTGTTGCTTCTCCAAAACATAAAGGCAACAAACCTGTTGCTAATGGATCTAAGCTACCGGTGTGTCCTACTTTAATAGCCGAGAATAATTGTTTTGCAGTTTGTAATGCTTGATTTGACGTCATCCCTTTTGGTTTGTCCAGCAATAAAATACCATTGACGGAACGTTTTTTTGAGCTTGGGGGGTGCATAACTTATTCTTTTATAAAAATAACTATTTACTCTTCGCACTTGACATTAGCTGTGTTGCTGCTCAACTTGCAATCCTCATGTATCTTGAATAAACCAAGATTGCTTCATTATCACAGCGCCTTGCCAAAAATCTAATTGCTATGAATATATTACTCTAGGGTTAACTTTAAATTTTTGCATTTTAGCGAATGATTTATTCGGAACGTTTGGCCTTATCTTTCTCGATGACACTGTCAATCAAATTATGGATACGATCACTTTCTTCCAGGAAATCATCATAAAAAAAGCGCAGACTAGGCACTTTATGTAGTTGTAAACGTTGCGCTAAAGCATAACGTAAACGAGCAGCCGCTTTTCTTAACAATTTAACTGCTAATTCCTTACTGTGTTGTTTATCCGTTGAATTTTCTACCTCTAACTGTGTAAACCATATATCTGCGTAGGAAAGATCACGTGACACCTTGACTGATGTGATCGTAATAAATTTCAAACGGCTATCCGCTATTTCTTTATTCAGAATATTATTACTTAATTCTTTCTGTATCAGATCGGCAATACGCGCGACACGACTAAATTCTTTTGGCATTAGATAGTTCTAGATATAGAAATACGCTCATACACTTCGATCATATCGCCCACTCGTACATCGGTAAAGTTTTTAATGCCGATACCACATTCCATACCATGACGAACTTCTGCAGCATCATCTTTAAAACGACGTAATGAATGTAATTCACCTTCATGAATCACCACATTATCACGCAACAATCGGATAGATGCATTACGTCGGACCAATCCTTCTGTCACCATACAGCCAGCAATAACACCGAGCTTGGCGGAACGAAACACTTCACGGACCTCGGCTAAACCTAAAATATTTTCTTTTATTTCTGGAGCCAACAATCCATTCATGATGTTTTTAACTTGGTCGATCAGGTCATAAATAACGCTATAATAATTCATTATTAAGCCTTCTTTTTCTACCGTTCTTTTGGCGGTGGCGTCCGCTCTAACATTAAATCCTAAAATTAATGCCTTTGAAGCTAAAGCCAGATTAGCATCGGATTCAGTAATCGCACCTACGCCCACATAGACCAATTTTATTTTAACTTCAGAAGTAGAAAGTTTATTCAAGGCTTCTTGCAAAGCTTCCGCTGATCCTTGCATATCCGCTTTTAAAATAATATTTAAAGTCTTAACTTGGTTTTCATCCAACTGGCCGAAAATATCATCGGTTTTAACCATTCGTTGTTGTGCTAATTTGGCTTCACGTAATTTTCCTTCACGGAATAAAGCAATCTCTCGCGCTTTACGTTCATCAGCTACCACCACTGCTTCATCACCCGCCACTGGTGCACTCGACAGACCTAATACTTCAACGGGCATAGAAGGTCCCGCTGCTTCGACTAATTTACCTCGCTCATCAAGCAAGGCTCTGATACGACCATAAGCGGTACCTGCTAACAGTAGATCGCCCTTATGCAATTTTCCTTGTTGTACTAATATAGTTACAACCGGACCTTTTCCTCTATCTAAACGTGATTCTATAACGATGCCTTGTCCCGGCCCTTCTTGAGGTGCTTTTAGTTCTAATACTTCTGCTTGCACCAACAGCGAATCTAATAAATCATCAATGCCTAGCCCTGTTTTTGCAGAGACAGGGATAAGCATAGTATCACCGCCCCATTCTTCAGGATTAAGACCTTGTTTAGCTAATTCATTTTTTATTCTATCCAGATCGGCTTCTGGTTTATCAATCTTATTCACGGCAACAACAATAGGAACGTTTGCTGCTTTGGCATGTTGAATTGCTTCGATGGTTTGCGGCATCACACCATCGTCAGCAGCGACAACCAAAACAACGATATCAGTGACGCGTGTACCTCGTGCTCGCATCGCTGTAAACGCCGAATGTCCAGGAGTATCTAAAAACGTAATAACTCCCTTGGGTATTTCCACGTGATAAGCACCGATATGTTGGGTAATACCACCCGCTTCTCCCTGAGTTACTTTCGTACGTCGGATATAATCTAAAAGAGAAGTTTTCCCATGATCAACATGACCCATAATGGTTACTACAGGTGGACGCGCCAGCAATTCACCCATTTGTTGTTGCGTGGTATTCACTAAACCTTCTTCTAATGCATTGGAACTGACAGGCTTAGCAATATGTCCCATTTCTTCTACAACGAGTATGGCGGTATCCTGATCGATAGCTTGATTAATAGTTGCAATCACACCCAACTTCATTAACGCTTTAATCACTTCAGCTGCCTTAATCGACATCTTTTGCGCTAAATCACCCACTGTAATCGTTTCAGGAATTCCAACCTCGTGTATGGCAGCTACCGTCGGCTTTTCAAATTGTTGTTGTAAAAACTGATCCGGTCGCTTGTGCTTACCGGTTTTTTTACGATAACGGAATTGTTCGTCGGACTCATCTTCAAGCTGATAAATCGTTTTATGTCGGTATTTCGCTAGCTCTTTTTCTTTTAAATTGCGATTTTTATGCTTTTTCTCACGTTCCAATCTTTCTGCATTGGTAGGTAAAGCAATAATCACTTTTTCGTTAGGTTTAGATTTTTTTTCTAAATTTGTTGTAGGCGCAATGAATTTTTTCTCAGGTACAGACACTTGTTCTTTTTCCACTGTTTCATTAGATACCACCGGCTCTTCATTGGTTGGACTATTACTTTCGGCAGTGGGTTCTGCTTGCGCTTCAGGTGTAATTAATTTTTCTGCAGCGGCTTTTTCTGCTTGATGGGCTAATTCTTCTGCTTCTTTAATTTCTTTTGCTTCGTTAGCGCGATTAGTCTCTTCATCTATCAAGCCTTCATTACTTTTCACATAAGTTCGTTTTTTACGAACTTGAACTTTAATAGTTTTGGCCTTACCTGAAGTATCTTTCACTTTAAGCAAACTCGTGCTTTTACGAGTACGAGTCAACGTAATTACTTTTTTAGGGTTATTATCCGCAGAGGTTTCTTTTTCAAGCTCTGTAGAAACTTTATTTGCAGTTTTATCTTTAATACTTTCTGTCATACTATGCTTCTCCTGCCAATATTTGACAGCTTCGAAAACTTACTTAAGTTCTTCTGAATGTGTATTGTTGCTGCTTACCTATCGAACTTTAATTTTTTTTTATAAAAAATAATAGCTCTACTTTTGACTCCTATTTTTTCTCTTCGGCAAACCAAGGAGCACGTGCAGCCATGATTAACTTACCCGCTGTTTCACGATCTAATTCGATAATATCTAACAAATCATCGACTGCCAACTCGGCTAATGCCTCGCGTGAGGAAACACCTTTTTTAGCTAATGTGACTGCTATCTCTTCGGTAATTCCTTCTAAAGAAAGTAAATCTTGATGCGGCTCTAAAAATTTACCCTGTTCAGATATCGTCGATTTTTGCTTAGCAGCAGCTTGTGTCGCTAACACTTCTTTAGCACGATTTTGCAGCGTCTCTACTAACTCTGGATCAAAATCTTCAATATCTAATAGCTCTTGCTCTGATACATAAGCAATTTCTTCTAAACTGGTAAATCCCTCTCGCGCTAACATCTGTGCTATTTCTTCATCTATGGCAAGTTGTTCCATAAAAAGATTTTGTAAACCTTCCGATTCTTTAACCACTTTTTTGGCCGCTTCTTCTATAGTGATAACATTAATTATCCATCCGGTTAGTTCACTGGCTAAACGTACATTTTGACCATTGCGACCAATGGCTTGTGATAATTGTTCCTCTTGTACAGCTACATCCATCACCTTGGTATCTTCATCCACCACGATAGAAGCCACCTCAGCAGGCGCCATCGCATTTATAACTAATTGAACTGGGTTATCATCCCATAACACTATATCAATTCGCTCACCAGCTAATTCACTGGAGACGGCTTGTACTCGCGCGCCACGCATACCAACGCAAGCACCTATCGGATCAATGCGACCATCATTGGTTTTAACTGCAATTTTTGCACGTGAACCAGGATCACGCGCGGCGCTTTTAATTTCAATCAACTCTTCGCCAATCTCCGGCACTTCTATCTTAAAGAGTTCAATCAACATTTCTGGGCGTGTGCGACTTATTAATAACTGAGGACCTCGCACTTGCGGATTCACGGCATATAAATAGCCACGCAAACGATCATCAGATCGTACTTCTTCACGGGGTATCATTTCCTCGCGTGGAACAAACGCTTCTACGCTTGCGCCTAAATCCACGATCAAACCTTCTCGTGTAATACGCTTGACTATTCCTGATAACAATTCACCAATACGACTGGTATAGGCCTCGGCTATCTTAGCGCGTTCGGCCTCTCTGACCTTCTGGATAATGACTTGCTTTGCCGTTTGCGCTGCAATACGGCCAAACTCCACCGAAGGCATATGCTCTTCTACCACGTCCCCAATTTGGCTATTTGGATCACGCTTTTTAGCTTCGCTTAATAGTATTTGTTTTAAGGGCTCAAAGGGGATATGAGCATCTCCAAGATGACTCGCCACAGTTTCATCCGCAACGACTGTCCAGTAGCGAAAAGTATCGTAGTCACCGGTGCGGCGATCGATAGCCACTCGGACATCGATATCTTCACCTGCTTTTTTCTTGGTAGCCATCGCTAAAGCGGCTTCTATCGCTTTAAAAATTAACTCTTTATCAACATCTTTTTCGTTAGATACCGTCTCTGCCACTAATAAAATTTCTTTTTTCATAGCCTGCCTCCGGTTATTTATTCATTTCAGGCAATACATTCGCACGCAAAATATTGTCCCACGTTAACACTAATTCCTTCCCATCCTGGCTTAACACTATCCCAGCTACTCCTACTGATTGTAAAAGACCTTTAAATTTACGTTGATTATCGATGGGCGTGTGCGTAGCAACACGCACCGTATGACCAACATAACGCTGAAAATGCTTCTCTTTAATAAGGGGTCTATCTAAGCCCGGAGAAGAAACTTCTAAGTTATAACGTCCTAATAAAGGGTCTTCCACATCCAATAATGCACTAATTTGGCGGCTTACCCGTTCGCAGTCAGCGACGGTAATACCTTTTTCACTATCAATATAGATACGCAATACACTTTGTTGACCTTGTGTCAGATAGAGGCAGGCCCATAACTCATAACCCAGGGCTTCAACCGTCGGCAATATCTTTGCTTCTATCGCTGAATTGTTTTTCATCGTCTACGCTCTTCGCACTTGTGAATATAAAGCCACTCAATGCGCACACCCCCGTGTATGGGCTAATACACTCCTGGCTGCTGATATTTAGCGCTAGTCTAGTCAAAATAAAAAGCCCCATAATGGGGCCTCTCGCACAATAAATTGGTAGCGGGGGTAGGATTTGAACCTACGGCCTTCGGGTTATGAGCCCGACGAGCTACCAGACTGCTCCACCCCGCGATAGCGGCACAGAGTATACTCCATTCGATGCGGTAATTACAATGGGATAAATTATTCTAATTAAGTATTGATAACACAAACAATTCATCTGGTTTAGCCGAGAAATAAGCTTAAGCTTAAGGGTTGTAAGTATGCACATAACGTTCGCTCACCGCTATCTCAGTCGCTATAAAAAGAAAAAACCGAAGGATGAGAATGATGAAGATTCAATGGCGTATCTGTGTGGGCTTCCTGTGCTCGGCGTGACGTGAAAAATTGCCAAAGATAACTGCGAAAACTATATAGCCGTAGAGGTTTATATAAAGTAGCAGGCCATTGATCCAACATGACTTGGCCTGAGAAAAGTTGATATAATTTTATCTTCCAAATGAAAATCGGCGTATCTGCCTGCAGAGATTCCCAAGATTGCTGCTTTAAAATTCGTAAATTTACATTAAGTAAAGGTCTCAAGGTTTGCAACTTCTTATTGACGATATAGGCATTACTACCACCTAAGCTGGCTACAACTAGCACGGTAGATTCATTTTCTAGCCCTAATTTAAGCTCCTCTAACGTAGAATTATATTTTATGAAATTTCGATTCTTAGGTAAGGGTTTATCATAAAGATCACTCAATTCTTTCCGCAAGTTAGCAGGAGCGATTTGTCTTAGACTTTCGATACTTCGCCGTAGATTTTGGACTATATTCTCTAAACACTCAGGCACATAAAGCGTTTGTGCAAAAAAATTCAAAAAACATTGTTTACTAGAAAAACCCAAACTTAGTGCCGTAAAATTCAAACTGTAATGATAAATGTAATAGTGAATAGTCGATAATTTATGATTTTTTGCATTAAAATTTATCTGATTAGTGATTTTCCCAAAAAAATTATTTCCTACCAGCCTAATTAACTCAGGTTCGGAACTGTTTTCAAAATCATACAAAGTTACTTTTTTCCCACAAAGATTTGATTTTGCAATGACGAGTTGCAACTTTCTTTTAGAAGAGTATCCATATTGATTTAAAAACTCTTTAATACCGAGTTTGCATAACTCATGGTAAAAAGCCTTCCAAGTTAGATCATAAATGGATTTTTTATTAAATTGGTTTACCTTACTAACCCAATTTTCTCTGTATCTTTGTTTCGTATCTCTTTGGGTAAAAAAACTGCGACGCCCAGTGGTCATTTCCCTATTCATCTTTCTGTTCCTTAGTATTCAAAACCTCTGTTTTCTGTAGCGTATAAAATATTAATCGTCATTGCGAGCACCGTAGGTGCGCGGCAATCTATGGATGGCCACGGCCTCACTGACGTTTCGGCCGCGCCATGACGGATTCGTTAATTTTTATACCACAGAGAGAAAACCATTGTTATAAAAATTCTCGGCTGATACCACAAGCATCTAGCAAGCCAATCAAGTTTTTTCCCTGCACAGTTTTATTTAATTGCCAATATACATTCAAGTAACTTTTTAGCAAATAATTATAATCGTCTAAAGTTAAAATTTTTAATATGGCTTCGGCTTGTTTTAGACTACTAAGATTTAGCGTCGACTTTTGGAATAAAATGGCGGCTAAAATAGTCGCTTTAGTGGCTCCTCGAACTTTATTGCTATAATAAAACCCTTGTATACATTCCTCTAAGGCACGATCTTTATCCCAGGTTTGCCAATCCTGAAAAAAACCTAAAGCTTGCTGTTGATATTTTTCAAAATCAGAAACTAATTGGCCTTTAGTACCGACTCCAGACAGCAAAAATAATATACCTGCAATACTTGCTTCGATATTTGCCCAAGAGCAATTACCGATAACTTGACCCTGAAGGGGTAGGTTTGCAACAGTGACTAAACCCAAGTGACGATGTATCCCTTGAGTTAGAAACTCACGAGATAGGCGTGTATAAATTAATTGTTTGCAAAACTCATTATTCCAAGCATAGGGATGCTGACATTCATAGATAACAATACTGCCTTCTCGATGGCTATTCTCACCCCGATCGCAACGAACTAACCAATTTTTATATTTAATCAATGCAATGGCATGGCCTTCATAAGCGATGGGTAATAACAGTAATTCTTGATCTAACAAGGCATCGATACTATGCGTGTGATCCTTAATATTAATCGTATAACGCTGATATTTTAGTAATGCCTGCGCGTTAGAAAATGCGGCAATCAATTTTTCTAAATTGTCGAAGTAAGGCCGCAAATGGCGTGAAGAAAAATTATTCTGATAGCGACGCAAAGAATTGAGTATGACGTCGAGTGTAAACTCTAAAAAAAATCCTTCGTAATTTATCTCTATAAAACGTCCTGCGCCATTAACAATATCGACCTGACCTACCAATTCATAACGATGTCCGAGTAATTTAGCTTGGATAAAGTCTTGAGCAAATCCTAATTTAGCACCATATCGATAAAGTAATTTTTTTAATTCATTTTGCTGTCTCAATAAAGGATAAACTAAAACAGGCTGTCCCGCGCTGGTATAAGCATTAGCATCGGCTTTATTTGCAAGTAATAATTCACATAAAGCTAAATTGTGATTATCGACTGCCCAATGTAATGCAGTGCGACCCGTGGTGTCGGCATTATTGATATCGGATCCATATTCTAATAATAACTCAACAACCTCTAGCTTATTGGCAATCGTCGCCTCTATTAACGGTGAGAAACCATACTCATCAGTTTCTTCTATATCCGCCCCCGCTTGGATATACCGCTCTACACCATTAAGTGTACCAAACAAAATTTCGTGAGCGAAAGTAGGCTTTAACATCTATTATCTAGCAAGCGTTACACTTTTGCTTGCACCTAAACCAAGATTTTTTTGTAACCGTAATTGATTTTCTAGGCGTTTTTCGGGAAATTTTTTACTAGCCTCGGAATTCTCCGTAGGATTTGCACTTATGGAAGGATCATCACCGCTAAACTGCTGACTATTCGCTAATAAGGGATGTATCTGGGGCGATTCTCCAAAACCACACGAGCGCGAATTTTTCTTACCCAACAAATTGTTAGGGTCTTCTGATAAAGGACAGGCAGCAAATTTTCTCTGTCCATCTACACGCTGTCGGCGTTCCTTATTAAATGCCGCTTGTAGATAGGCCGACAGCTGTTCAACACTCAGCGTCACCGTACCGACGCCGCTGCCATCCTCATCATCATCTTCCTCTAAATTAACGACGGGGTCGATATGCTTTGCATAAAAAAAAGCTTCCATCTCAGTGGAGGAAGGTAGCTCGTCATGTTCAAAATAAGGATTTTTTTTATTTGTATTATCAGTCATATTCGCAACGCTTGGTAAAACCCACTCATGCGGCTATTTTAACCTAGCTTACTCTAAAGATATAGACGTCAAGGGTATACTCCTGAAGCAACGAATTAGACCCCGCTAATAGGTGGCCTATATATAGTGCTCAATCAGTAATTCAGCAATTTGTATGGCATTTAGGGCGGCGCCTTTACGAATATTATCCGCAACGATCCACATGTCCAAACCCAAGGGATGGGAAATATCCTCTCGAAGCCGACCTACCAACACTTTATCGTTATTAGCATGAGAAATGGGTGTTGGATAACCATTATTGGCAAGCTTATCGATAACTAATATACCCGGAGCTTTTTTTAATAACTGCTTGGCCTGGCTAGCAGTTATTTTTTTCTTTGTTTCTATATGCACCGCTTCAGAGTGTCCATGGAACACCGGAACTCTTACCGCGGTGGGGTTCACTTGAATTTCTGCATCGGCAAAAATTTTTTGCGTTTCCCAGACCATTTTCATTTCTTCGCGTGTATATCCATTTTTTTCAAACTCATCAATATGCGGGATAACGTTAAAAGCAATTTGCTGAGTAAATGCTTGTGGCTGCTTAATGGGTAAACCATTTAGTAATTGGCCTGCTTGCTGAATCAGCTCATGGAATGCAGCTTTCCCTGCTCCTGAAACGGATTGAAAAGTTACAACATTAATACGGCTTATACCAACGGCGTCATAGATCGGCTTCAAAGCGACTAACATTTGTATCGTAGAGCAATTTGGATTAGCAATAATATGACGTTTTTTATAAGCGAGTAATGCTTCGGGATTTACCTCGGGGATTACTAAAGGAACATCGTCGTCGTAACGAAATTGCGGCGTATTATCGATAACTAAACAACCCTTTTGCGTCGCTTCTGGAACATATTGAGCAGAAATTGCCGAACCCGCTGTAAATATCGCGATATCAGCTTGCTTAAAATCAAATTCAACTAAATCGGATACGATTAATGGCTGTTTATTAAACTCCATCGTCTCGCCAGAAGAACGTTCACTGGCAAGTAGATAGAGATGCTTAATCGGAAATTTCCGCTGTTGTAAAATATTTAATACCGCTTGACCAACAAAACCGGTAGCGCCAACGATGGCTAAATTAAATTTCTTGCTCATAACGAGTTAATTGCTCTTGGGTTAATAAAAAAATTTCCGCTTCGCCATATTCAAATTCAAGCCAGAAAAAAGGAATTTGTGGATAACGATCAATTAATGCTTTTTTACTATTACCCACCTCTATAATCAAAATACCCTTTTCTTTCAAATATTTTTTGGCGCGCTTAAGAATTTGAGTAACAAAATCTAAACCATCCGCACCCGCAGCCAGAGCCGCAGCAGGTTCATGCTGATATTCTGGCGGCAAACTCGCAATGTCTTCAGCATCAACATAGGGTGGATTACTAATGATAATATCGTAAAGCCGACCACTTAAGTTTTGAAAAAGATCGGAGTGAATTAAATTAATTTGACCTTGTAATTTATGCGTGCCTACGTTAATAGCGGCTACTGCTAATGCATCTTTCGAATTATCAACTGCATCAATACGTGCTTCAGGTAAAGCATACGCGCAGGCAATCGCGATACAAGCACTACCCGTTCCAATATCAAGTATTGTATTGATTCTTTTAGTATCTTCAATCCAGGGGCTAAAATCACGCTGAATTAATTCAGCTATCGGTGAGCGTGGTATCAGCACACGCGCATCGACATAAAATGATAAACCGGCAAAGTTTGCTTCATTCACCAAATAAGCCGTGGGAATACGATCTTCAACACGCTGGCGAATATTTTCTATAAGTAAACGACGCTCAGCTAAGCTTAAACTAGCCGCTAAAAAACATGGATTTAAATGCGAGCCAAGTTTTAGTGTGGATAACACTAAATAAAGTATTTCATCCCATGCATTATCGGTGCCATGACCATAATAGAGATTTGCTTTATTAAATTGGGTAAACCCCCAACGTAATATGTCTTGTAAATGTCTAAATTCTAATAATGCTGCTTTAAGCTCTTCATCAGAAATACAATAAGATAATTTAGCCACAAAGTTTCGACAGTTGAGTAAAATATTCTTCATTTAAACATAGGCCTAAAAGAGAAACAATCAACAGATTTCTCATATGCCTATAAAATGAATGACTCGCTTAGATTAGGCCCAATGAGTAAACTGAAAAATTATATGGCAACTTTGAGGATAATGAATATGGAAAAAAAACCATCCGATCTGCCGATCATGGATAAAAATATAGATAAAGCTTTCACAAAAAATTCGAGCAAAATATTAAAGGAATTACTCGATCTGTTTATAAAAGAAACCCCTATGTTACAAACAGAAATTAATTCTGCTTTTCGAAACCAACAACAGCAAAAACTTGAAGATGTGCTGCATAAATTACTGGGTTCTTGTGTGTATTGTGGATGGTTACGGCTTAAAGTCAGCATCATTGCACTGGAAAACGCCATCGCACAACAAAATTATTCTAACGAGCTATTGGAGCAATTCAATCTAGAATTAGAAGCAGCGTTGGTTAAGGCGAAAGAAATAACACGTTCATAAAACAGTTCTCATGGCGAGACCGAAACGCTGCTGAGGCCGTGGCCATCCATGAATGGCCACGCACGGTGCTCGCAATGACGAAAATGCTATTACAATAGACTGAATAAAAGAGTATCCACTGTTAATTCATTTATTACGATGATTTAGTGTCACTCTCTGTGCGTTCGACAAGTTCAACCATAGCCATAGGCGCACAATCACCGGCACGGTACCCGCATTTCAAAATACGTAAATAACCGCCGGGTCTTTTTTTAAAGCGTGGACCTACGGTATTAAAAAGCGTAGCCACTGCTTCTTTATTACGTATACGATCAAAAGCCAAGCGTCGTTGAGCAACACCATCAGTTTTCGCTAAAGTAATAAGCGGTTCGGCAACTCGTCGCAGTTCTTTAGCTTTAGCTAAGGTTGTACATATAATTTCTTTGGCTAACAAGGAAGTAACCATATTGCGAAACATCGCGGTTCTGTGACTGGTTGTTCGGCCTAATCGACGGCCGGAATTAAGATGACGCATAAAACACTTAGCCCTTTAAATTAATCTTTATTAATATCTTCAGTTTTTTCTAACTTTTCTGCTTCTTCTGCACCTTCTAAAGATTTCTTTAGAGAAGTCAGTTGCTGCAAAGGAACATCCATACCTAAAGACAATCCACGTTTTTGTAAAGCGGTTTTAATTTCCCATAAAGACACTTTACCTAAATTCGGTGTAGATAAAAGTTCTGATTCTGTTTTGGTGACTAAGTCGGCAATACGATAAATATGTTCAGCTTTTAAACAATTAGCCGCTCGTACCGTCAATTCCAACTCATCAACAGGAAGTAATAACATAGGGTTAATATCAACCAGATCTTCCACAACTTCATCTTCTGTTTCATGTTGTAACTCAACAAAAGCATATAATTGTTCTTGTATAATCGTCGCAGCACGACGTATCGCCTCTTCAGGCTCAATAGTACCGTTTGTCTCTAAATCAATCACTAATTTATCTAAGTCAGTACGCTGCTCAACACGCGCATTTTCAACGGAGTAGGTCGCACGTAATATTGGATTAAAACGCGCATCCAATTGTAATGAGCCAACTTCACTCACGAACTGATCATCTGCCTTGCGTAGCGATGCGGGTTGATAACCACGTCCCCTTACTACTTTAAGCGTCATTTTAAACTCTTGCGGTTTGGTTAAATGCGCAATAATAAAATCTGGATTCTTAACTTCAACGTCGTGGGTTAATGTAATATCTCCCGCACGCACAGGCCCGACCGTATTCTTGGTGAGTTCAAGCGTGACTTCTTCTTTGCCATGCATCAGGAAGGCAACGCCTTTTAAATTAAGCAAAATATCGATAATATCTTCTTGTACACCATCTAAACTACTGTACTCATGAAGTACACCTTCGATTTTTGCTTCCACAACTGCGCAGCCTGGCATAGACGATAGCAATATTCGACGCAGAGCATTTCCTAAGGTATGGCCAAAACCAGCTTCAAAAGGCTGCAAAGTAATTAACGCTCTATTTGGCGCAATACTTTGAACTTCGATGGTTTGTGGGGTTAAAAACTTCTTAACATTCGTCGACATGGGCTACCTTCTTACTTAGAGTAATACTCAACGACTAGATTCTCATTAAATTCTAAGGGCAATTCGCTACGCTCAGGAATTAACTTAACGATTCCTTGTAATTTAGTGGAATCCACATCTATCCAAGCAGGCTGAGGTTTTTGCTTCGCAAGTTCTAGTGCGGCTTGAATACGAGTTTGGGCCTTACTTTTTTCCTTAATTTCAATAACATCACCCGCTTTAACTTGGTATGAAGGGATATTAACAATATTTCCATTCACTTTTACGGAGCGATGTGAGACTAACTGTCTTGCTTCAGCGCGCGTCGCAGAAAATCCCATCCGAAATATGACATTGTCTAAACGGCATTCTAACAATTTGAGTAGATTTTCGCCGGTGATCCCTTTACGCTTAGCAGCTTTAGCATAATAAAGTCGAAATTGTCTTTCCAATACACCATAAGTACGTCTAATTAATTGTTTTTGGCGAAACAATACACCAAATTCAGATAATCTGCCGCGTTTGGCGCCATGCATACCTGGAGGCGTAGCTAACTTACATTTGCTATCAAGTGCACGTATACCACTTTTTAACTGTAAATCAGTCCCAAGTCTGCGTGCTAATTTACAAGTAGGACCTCGGTATCTAGCCATTAAATTATTTACTCCAAATTATTAATATGTATACTCTTCGAATTCTTATCATTATGAGTATGTTTTTCTCTAAACTCGACGGCGTTTAGGAGGCCGACAACCATTGAAAGGAATACCTGTAACATTAAGTATTTGTGTGACCTCTATATCTTTGTTCTTCAATGCCATAATCGCTTGTTCCGACCCTTGGCCAGGACCCTTTATCCTAACTTCAACACGTCCCAGGTTATGTTTATATTTAGCTCTATATTTATCGTAGGCTTTTTCTATGGCCTTTTCGAAAGCTACCCGAGCAGCGAAAGCAGTACCCTTTTTAGTACCCTTAAAGTCACAAGCTCCGGCAGATGATATACCTAAGGTATCACCGCCTTTGCGTATACAAATAATCGTATTGTTAAACGAAGTACTCAGATGAACGATAGCATCCGGTATAACCTCTTTACGCTTACGGTGAGCGCCTGCTAAAGCTTTATCGGCCATAGTTAAGGGCGGCTGAGAAGCATGTGAATTGTAATCTGACATATTAATGAATACCTACGCTTATACATTTTATGAGTGACATGGCCATTAATCCTTGCGAATCATTTTACGAGGACCCTTACGCGTACGTGCGTTAGTGCGAGTACGTTGGCCACGGACAGGTAAACCACGACGATGGCGGATACCTCTATAACAGCCTAAATCCATCAAACGCTTGATGCTGATGGAAACTTCTCGCCGTAAATCGCCTTCCACTTTATAAGTAAGAATCTTCTGCCGTATAGCATCTAATTGGGCATCTACAAGGTCCTTAACTTTAGTCTCAGGCGCTATAGCCAAGTCTTGGCATATTTTCCTTGCGCGGGACCGACCAACACCATAGATGGCGGTTAAGCCTATAACGACATGTTT
Organism: Rickettsiella endosymbiont of Aleochara curtula; assembly: GCF_964030935.1. Lineage (NCBI taxonomy): Bacteria > Pseudomonadati > Pseudomonadota > Gammaproteobacteria > Legionellales > Coxiellaceae > Rickettsiella > Rickettsiella endosymbiont of Aleochara curtula. Next base: position 1,591,176 of record NZ_OZ034990.1, on the reverse strand, counting down.
ATTTATTGGTATATTGACACCGGCTATTCTAGCCATTTTTCACTCCAAACCCTTAAATTTAAGATATTTCAGAAGGCGCAGTAGGGTATCTCACTCCTGAAAAAAAATCAACAACGCTCACTGGAAAAATATCTTTGCACGCTACAAAAATGCCCGTCATGACAAGACCAAAACGCCAGTGAGACTGCTGCCATCCAAAAAAATCTAAGTTTTTCAACTGGATTGCCGCGCGCCGTGCACTCGCAATGACGAAAAATGCTCAACAACAAGCCAATACTAGCCCTGGCGCTGCTTATGGCGCGCTTCAGCCGAACAAATAACGCGTAATTTACCTTTACGCTTGATAACCTTACAGTTTCGGCAAATTTTTTTAATCGACGCTCTAACTTTCATAATAACCTCTAAAGATGAAGCTTATATTCCTTCAGCCAACTAATAGGCACTGCCTGGTCCGCCAGACAAACCCTTCAAATTGGCCTTTTTAAGTAGTGATTCATATTGATGCGACATCAATAAGGATTGAACCTGGACCATAAAGTCCATAATGACCACTACAATAATTAATAGGGAGGTGCCCCCAAAGTAAAAAGGGACATGCCAAGTAAATATCATAAACTCAGGTAATAAAGCAACCAAAACCAGATATATACAGCCAATTAAAGTAAGTCTAGTCATCGTTGTATCAATGTACTTCGCGCTTTGCTCGCCCGGTCTAATACCAGGAATAAATGCCCCAGATTTCTTTAAATTGTCCGCCGTTTCTCTAGGATTAAAAACCAACGCCGTATAAAAAAAAGAAAAAAATATGATTGCAGCAGCGAATAACAAAATATATAGGGGTTGTCCCGGCGCTAACCAAAAACTAAGCTTCCCTAACCAACCTAAGCCTTTCACGTTAGCAAACCAATTCGCAAAGGTTCCGGGCAACAACATGATGCTAGAAGCAAATATCGGTGGAATAACTCCTGCCATGTTGATCTTTAAAGGCAAATGACTGGTTTGTGCACTATAAATTTTTCGACCTTGCTGACGTTGTGGATAATTAACCGTGATACGACGTTGTCCTCGCTCCATAAATACAACAAATGCCGTCACCAAAACAATAACCGCCAAAATACAGAGTAAGGTTAAAAACTGTACCTGCCCCTGTCTAAACTGCTCCAAGGATTTAGCCATCGCCACCGGCAGTCCTGACACAATTCCCGAAAAAATTATCAAAGAAATACCGTTACCGATACCGTGCTCGGTAATTTGCTCACCTAACCACATCAAAAACATCGTACCGGTAACCAACGTAACCGTCGCAACAAAATAAAAGAAAAAGCTAGGATTTAGAACAACTTGATTGCCTACCAACCATTTTGCCATGCCCACGGCTTGTATTAATGCCAGCAACGCGGTTCCATAACGCGTATACTGGTTAAGTTTACGACGCCCTGCCTCACCCTCTTTCTTAAGTTCCTCTAATGCTGGCGTTACGGCTGTTAAAAGCTGCACGATAATTGAAACAGAAATATAAGGTAAAAGGCCTAAAGCAAAAACCGTAAATCGGGAAAGAGCACCTCCCGAAAACATGTTAAACAAACCTAAAATGCTATTGCTTTGATGACTAAATAAATCTGCTAAGCGATGTGGGTCCAAACCCGGCACCGGAATGTGAGCGCCAATACGATATATAACCAATGCTAATAAGACAAATAGTAAACGTCTTTTAAGTTCGCTAAAACCGCTATTAGGAGCTCGCGCTTTTGCAGAAGCTGCAGCTGCTAGATGGCTAATTTTATCCATCTATTTAAGCCTCTACACTGCCACCGGCTGCTTTAATTAAGGCCTCAGCTCCTTTAGTTAACTTTATACCTTTTACAGTCACTGATTTTTCAAGTTTACCTGTTGCAATGAATTTAACTTCTTTTGTCAGAGCAGGAATCAATCGACAATCTTTTAGTACTTGTATGTCAACGACCTCAGCCTTAATCTTATTTAAGGCATCAATACGTAGCACTTGTAATGGTAATGATTTAAGGGCGGTAAATCCGAACTTAGGCAAACGACGTTGTAATGGCGTTTGTCCACCTTCAAAACCCAGTTTATGAAAGCCGCCCGCACGTGCGCGCTGGCCTTTATGACCACGCCCACAAGTTTTCCCCAAACCAGAACCTATTCCTCTCCCTACGCGCTTTGCAGTAGGCTTTGAGCCCGGAGCAGGCTTCAATGTATTAAGATACATGGTTAAATTTCCTCTACTTTAAGTAAGTAAGATACTTGATCGATCATTCCACGCATAGGCAAGTTATCTTTTACTTCAACGATCTGATTTAATCGCTTTAAACCCAACGAAAGTACTGTCGCAGTATGATGCGGCAACCGACCGGAAATACTTCGGAGGAGAGTCAAGCGCAATTTTTTTTCTGACATATTTACTTACCTTAATTATTCGTAAATTTCTTTAATCGATTTTCCACGTTTATCCGCAATCATTTCAGGTGTAGACATGCTCGACAACGCTTTTAAAGTGGCACGTACGACATTGATTCGATTTGAGGATCCAATAATTTTTGCTATGACATTTTTAATGCCCAATACTTCAAAGATAGCACGCATAGGACCACCGGCAATAATACCTGTTCCTTCAACGGCAGGAAGTATAATAACTTTAGTTGCCCCGTGACGACCCACCAACGGGTGGAATAGCGTGTGATTATTCAGTTCGATATAAAGCATGTCTCGTCGTGCTTTTTCTAGTGCTTTTTGCATAGCAACAGACACTTCTCTCGCCGGACGTTTGCTAAAGCCAATACGTCCTTTACCATCGCCTACTACAACTCCCGCTGCAAAACTAAAAATACGCCCGCCTTTGACGACTTTAGCGTGACGATTAACTGCAATTAACTTTTCTTGTAAACCATCACTTTTCGTTGATTGATCAAAACTCATCGATGAATAACCTTTTAATTAAAAGGGCAATCCGGCTTCCCGGGCTGCCTCTGCCAATGCCTTGATACAACCATGATACCTAAAACCTGAACGATCAAAAGCCACTTGATTTATTCCAGCGGCTAATGCTCGTTTTGCTATAAAATCACCGATCACTGCCGCTGACTTAATATTATTTCCAGTCGTAGTACCTAAGGTCTTGATTTCTTTATCTAGCGTAGAAGCACTTGCTAATACTTTGTCTCCTCCATCCGAAGAAACAATAATTTGCGCATAAATATGCTTAGTGGTACGTCCGACACAAAGGCGCGGAACACCTAGTTGGCGTATCTTAGCACGTGTCTTGGTTGCCCTACGTTTTCGCTTTAACTTCTTGTCTAACATGCCTACCTCTAGTCGCTATTTTTTCTTGGTTTCTTTCAATTTAATGCGTTCATTCGCATAACGAACACCTTTACCTTTATAAGATTCAGGTGGGCGATACTGACGTATTTCTGCCGCAACCTGTCCTACTAATTGCTTATTAAATCCCTGTATGACTATTTCAGTCGGTGTCGGGGTTGTTATAGTAATTCCATCCGGAATCTCATAATCTCTAGGGTGTGAAAATCCTAATGTAAGGTTAATTTTATTGCCCTGTACATTGGCTCGATAACCTACACCAACGAGTTGTAAAACTTTTTTAAAGCCATCAACCACACCTACAATCGCATTAGCAATATTGGCACGTGTAGTCCCGGCTAAAGCATCGGCCATAGTAGTCTCATCGATAGGGCTAACTTGTAAAGATTTATCTTTAATCTCTATGTTAACCTGCTTAGCCAGCTTTAAATTTAATACGCCCTTGCTGCCTTTAACAACTAAGGTTTCACCGTCCAGCGTGACTTGTGCATCGCCGAAATTTATTGGATTTTTTGCAACTCTTGACATACCAACCTTTATCTTAACGTTTATTCAACGATAGCAATTACTTCGCCGCCTTGACCTAAAGCTCGAGCCGCCCTATCTGTCATCAACCCTTTGGGAGTGGAAATAATAGCGACCCCTAAACCAGCTACCACTTTAGGTAACTCAGTCGCTGAGCGATATATCCGCAAACCCGGACGACTTACACGCTTTAATGCAGCAATAACGGGTTTATCTAAATAATATTTTAAAAATATTGTGAGCGAGGATCTGAATCCTTTTTCTTCACATTGAAAATCAGTAATATAGCCTTCTTCTTTTAACAATTTAGCAATAGCTAATTTTATTTTTGACGAAGGCATCGATACCGTTGGCTTTTCAATAGCTTGGGCATTTTTTATTCGGCAGAGCATATCTGCGATAGGATCTTGCATACTCATATTTTTTACCTTACCAGCTTGATTTGACTAATCCTGGGAGCTCACCTTTCATAGCATAAAGCCGCAGCATATTTCGAGACAATCCAAAGTGCCGATAAACACCTCGTGGTCGCCCTGTTAAACGACAACGATTGCGTAATCGCACTGGAGAAGAATCACGCGGCATTAATTGGATTTTCTGTTGCGCCAACCATTTATCTTCATCAGATGCAGTTGTACTGTAAATGATTTCTTTTAACTCAGCACGTTTTACCGCATATTTTTTAACGATAAGTTCGCGCTTTTTCTGGCGCATAATTACACTTTTCTTTGCCATAAATATTAATTCTCTTTAAACGGAAACTCAAATGCTGCTAATAAAGCTCGGCCTTCCTGATCTGTTTTTGCAGTGGTAGTAATAGTGATATCCATACCTCTTAAAGCATCAATAGTATCGTATTTAATTTCAGGAAAAACGATTTGCTCGCGGATTCCTAAACTATAATTCCCACGGCCATCAAATGATCGAGGACTAAATCCACGAAAATCTCGAATCCGCGGTATCGCTACACTGATTAAACGATCTAAAAATTCGTACATACGAGTCTTTCGCAGCGTTACTTTACAGCCAATAGGCCAATCTTCACGAATTTTAAAACCCGCATTAGATTTTTTAGCTTTAGTAATAATCGGTTTTTGTGCAGCGATTAACGTCATATCTGACGCGGCTGCATCAATAACCTTCTTATTTGCTGCGGCTTCACCCACACCCATATTGAGTGTAATTTTAGTAATACGTGGAACTTCCATGATACTACCATAAGCAAATTCTTGCTTAAGTTTAGCCATAACCGTATTTAAATAATGCTCTTTTAACCTTGCCATCAAATCTCACCTAATTATTAGATATCAACCAGCTCACCGTTAGATTTAAAGATGCGCACCATCTTTCCATCTTCCAGCTTTTTTATTCCCACTTTATCGCCTTTTTTCGTCACTGGATTATACACAGCCAGATTCGTCAAATTAATTGCGGCTTCTTGTGTGACTATTCCCCCAGCAACATTTTTTTGCGGGTTGGGTTTCACATGTTTTTTTATTAAGTTAATGCCTTCTACGCGCGCACGATTCTTAGTCACGCTAATATTTAGTACTTTTCCTTGTTTACCCTTGTCTTTTCCGGTTAAGGCGATGACGGTATCACCTTTTCTAATTTTACGCATATTTTGGTCTACCTTTATAATACTTCAGATGCCAATGAGATAATTTTCATAAAGCGTTCGGTACGTAATTCTCTAGGAACAGGACCAAATACACGTGTGCCTAATGGTTGTAATTGCGCAGTCAATAAAATAACGGCGTTACTATCAAAACGTATCACGCTACCATCCCCTCTACGTACGCGTTTTTTAGTACGCACAACGACAGCATGCCAAACTTCACCTTTTTTAACTTTACCGCGCGGAACAGCTTCCTTGACGCTGACTCTAATAACATCTCCCACTCCGGCGTAGCGTCGTTTTGATCCGCCTAATACCTTAATACACATCACACTACGAGCGCCGCTATTGTCTGCTACAGCAAGTACCGATTGCATTTGTATCATAAAAAACTTCCCCTATCCCGTCGTTTCTTCTGGAACGGGTTGCTGATTTATCGATTTTACTACCACTTGCACGAGCGTCCAGGCTTTACGTTTGGAAATTGGACGTCCTTCCTGAATAATAACGGTATCACCTATTTGACACTGATTTTCAGCATCATGCGCAAAGATTTTACTGCTACGCTTTAAGTATTTTCCATACTTAGGATGTTTCACTTTACGTTCTATACAAACGTTGATGGTTTTATCCATCTTATTACTAATAACTCGCCCCTTTAAGGTACGGTTGACTTTACTTGCTTGGCTCATACTTTGTGGCCTATATTTTCGTGTAAAATAGTTAATGATGTTGCTAACAAACGTCTAACTGCTTTCAATCTATGTGTTGCAGTTAGTTGATGTGTCGCATGTTGCGCTTCTAATTTAAACTTCTCCTGTCCTAACTTAAAGCTTTCTTCCCTAAGTGCTTCTAGTGATAATTTACGTAATTCAGTTTTCTCTTTTTTATTCATTAAATCACCGTCCGCGTTACAAAGTTAGTAGTCATAGGCAATTTTGCTGCTGCCAATTTTAAAGCTACTTTAGCCATTTCAGCAGATATACCTTCCATTTCAAATAAAACGCGCCCCGGCTGTATGACCGCTACCCAATATTCAACGCTACCCTTACCTTTTCCTTGACGGACTTCTAAAGGTTTTTTAGTAATCGGTTTATCAGGAAATATTCGAATCCAAACTTTTCCACCGCGTTTTATGTGTCGCGTTAAAGCACGACGCGCTGCTTCAATTTGTCTCGAAGTTATAAAGCCTGCAGCAGTTGCTTTCAAGCCATATTGTCCAAAACTAACTTCTGTACCTCGTGTAGCAATACCGCGATTACGCCCTTTAAATTGCTTACGATATTTTGTTCGCTTGGGTTGCAACATAATCTTTTCCCAAATTACCTATTCTTCACTATTATTTTAACGCGTGGCTTCATCAACAATTTCTTTATTCGCAGCATGTTTAGGCGCAGGTTGACGTCTGCGACTATAATGCTTTTGATTTCTATCATCAAGAAATTGTGTCTTAGCTTCTGTAGTTTCTAAACTCGAAATTTTTGAGCGATCAAAAACTTCACCCTTATAAATCCAAACCTTGACGCCTAATTTTCCATAGGTTGTTTGTGCTTCCGCTAAACTGTAATCGATGTCTGCCCGGAAAGTATGTAATGGAACGCTTCCTTCTTGATAACGTTCACTGCGTGCAATTTCAGCTCCACCTAAACGTCCGGAAACATTAATTTTAATTCCAAGCGCGCCTAAGCGTAACGCAGTTTGTACAGCACGTTTCATCGCTCGACGAAACATAACACGACGCTCTAATTGTTGCGCAATATTTTCTGCCACTAATTTAGCGTCCAATTCAGGTTTCTTTACTTCCACCACGGAAAGTCGAACCGGCACTAGCATTATTTTTTCTAATTGTTCCCTTAAACGATCAATGTATTCACCCTTTTTACCTATTACTATGCCGGGTTTGGCAACGGAAATAGTTATCTTTGATTTTTTTGCCGCTCGTTCTATTTGTATGGATGAAACTCCAGCTTGTAATAGCGCTTTTTCTATCAGTTTACGAGCACATAAATCACTGTAAAGATTATCCGCATACTCATGAGACTTTTTTGCATACCATCTCGCTGTCGATGTTCGGGTTATACCTAAACGCATTCCAACAGGATTAACCTTATGGCCCATAATTAGTTTTTCTCCCCATTAGCATCTGACACTTTTACTGTAATGTGACAAGTTGGTTTTAATATGCGATTACTCCGGCCCTTAGCTCTAGCATGCATACGCTTTAAAGTAGGACCTTGGTCTACAAAAATAGTCGATACTTTAAGGGTATCGATATCCGCTCCAGCATTATGTTCGGCATTCGCTACGGCTGATTCCAAAACTTTTTTTATAGCCTTAGCATTTTTTTTGACACTCATAGTCAAAACTTGCAGTGCCTTTTCCACGGTTAAACCGCGTACTTGATCCGCCACTAATCGACACTTTTGTGGTGACAACCGTGCGTATTTTAAATGTGCTGCAACTTCCACTTTCTATACCTCATTAACTATTTTTTTTCATCTGCGCCTTTGGCTTTCTTATCAGCGGCCCTGTGGCTACGAAAAGTTCGCGTAATAGAGAACTCTCCTAATTTGTGACCTATCATATTTTCTGTAATATATATAGGAACAAAATCACGACCATTATGAACCGCTATAGTCAAACCTATCATTTCAGGCAAAATCATAGAGCTACGTGACCATGTTTTAATAGGCCGCTTAACACTTGCAGCCTGAGCTGCCTGTACTTTTTTCGTTAAATGTCCCTGTATATATGGACCTTTTTTTACTGAGCGTGGCACTAGATCACCTCATCAAATTAAATTATTTCTTTTTACGCCGTTGCACAATCATTTTTGCATTGCGCTTATTTCGGCGAGTCTTATATCCCTTGGTTGGAAGACCCCAAGGGCTCACAGGATGTCGTCCACCTGAAGTTTTACCTTCACCACCACCATGCGGGTGATCAACCGGGTTCATCGCCACACCTCTAACGGTGGGCCGAATCCCACGCCAACGTGATGCGCCTGCCTTTCCTAAAGAACGCAGATTATGATCATTATTGCTGACAACACCTATGCTCGCCTTACATTCGACAGGTACTTTTCGTAGCTCACCCGAGCGCAGCCGTATAGTAGCATAATCTCCTTCGCGCGCAATGAGCTGTACATATGCACCAGCGCTACGTGCCAACTGAGCGCCTTTTCCAGGCTTAAGCTCGATGGCATGCAATACCGTTCCAACCGGAATATTGCGTAAAGGCAATGAGTTACCCGGCCGTATCAAAGCCTCAGCTCCTGCTGTTACTTGCATCCCTACCTTAAGGTCATTCGGCGCCAAAATGTAACGTCGCTCACCATCCGGATACAATATTAAAGCAATGTGTGCTGTACGATTTGGGTCGTATTCTATACGTTCAGCACGGCCCGCTATTCCTTCTTTGTCTCGCTTAAAGTCTATCAATCGATATTGCTGTTTATGACCGCCACCTTGATGACGCGTGGTAATCCTTCCTTGATTATTACGCCCACCTTTTTTAGGCTTAGGAGCCAATAAACTACTATGTGGCTTACCTTTATGTAGACCTACTTTGGAGATCTCAACGACAAAGCGACGACCTGGTGAGGTAGGATTTGCTTTTTTACTAGGCATAAAACTTATTTCTCTCTATTTTGTTCCGGTAAAATCAATGTCGTAACCATCTTTTAAGCTTACATATGCTTTTTTCCAACCCTTTAACTGACCTTCAACTTGTTTAAAGCGTCGACCTTTAGCTTTCACATTCAAAAGTTGCACGGCATTTACTTTTACATTAAACAGAGATTCTACTGCTTGTTTGATTTCTGACTTATTTGCATTCTTTAATACTTTAAAAACAAACTGTCGATGCTTATCCGCGAGCATCGTAGACTTTTCTGATAAATGCGGCCGTTGAATAATCTTAAACCGGCGCAACTGCTGAGTTAGGGCAATATTCATCATGCTAAGAGTTCCTCAATTTGTTTTAAAGCAGGCGCCGTAATTAATATTTTTTCATAATTAATTAAGTTAACTGGATTGATAGCTTCCACGTCAGTTAACTCTACTTTATGTAAATTTCTTGCCGCTAAATAAATATTTTCATTAATTTCTTCAAGTACGATAAGTACTTTTTGATCAATATTAAGTTCTTGAAGCTTAGCCACGAAATCCCGTGTTTTGGCTTTTTCAAGCTCAAACGCTTCCAAAACTATAAATCGACCTTGTCGTAATAATTCTGAACAAATGGATCGCATCGCTGCGCGATACATTTTTTTATTTACTTTCTGCGAAAAATCTTGCGTGCTTGATGCAAAAGTAACTCCACCACTACGCCACAGCGGGCTACGGATAGTTCCAGCTCTTGCACGACCCATGCCTTTTTGTTTCCAAGGTTTCTTTCCACCACCACTCACAGCAGCGCGGTTCTTCTGCGCGCGCGTACCTTGCCGTCCTCCTGCCAAATAAGCCGTGACAACTTGATGAACTAAAGGCTCATTAAAACGACAACCGAAAACAGCTTCTGACAACTGCAGTTCTTGATTTGCGCCATTCTTTGTAACTAAAGCCACTTGCATAACACCATTCCAAAAATTTATATTTCAATATTTTAAATCAATCTTTACTAGGGGATCAGCCTTTATTTCGTTTATTCTTTTTTCTTACCGCGGGTTTAATAATAACGTGCCCACCTGGCGCTCCTGGTACCGCCCCTTTTATGTGCAGTAAATGCCGTTCAGGATCGACCTTAACTACTTCTAAAGATTGAATGGTGCAACGATGATTCCCTAACTGCCCACACATTTTCTTACCTTTAAACACACGGCCTGGCGATTGACGCTGACCTATAGAACCCGGTGCGCGATGCGAAAGCGAATTACCATGCGTAGCATCTTGCGTAGCGAAATGATATCGCTTAATAACACCTGCAAATCCCTTACCCTTATTAGTACCTGTCACGTCAACGCATGTGCCCAGTTTAAATAACTGATCAACGGTAATTTCCTTTCCTAATGATAAGTCCTTAATAAATTCACTATCTTCGTCATTTAACTGAAATTCCCAAAGACCTTTCCCAGGCTCAACATTAGCCTTAGCAAAATGACCCGCTTCGGCTTTACTTAACCGTGAAGAAGATTTTTTATCTGTGGTTACCTGAACAGACTCATATCCATCGCGTTCTTTAGTTTTAATTTGAACTACACGATTAGGTAGTATTTCAATGAGCGTGACAGGTATTGCCGAACCGTTTTCAGCATATATCTGCGTCATACCACATTTTCGACCTATTAAACCCATTGTCATAAAAAAAAACCTTCACTGAATTAGCATTTTTAAGGAAATTACTTATCTTTCTTATCGCTCTTATCTTTTTTGTCACTCATTTTTACCTGAATATCAACATTAGAAGGTAAAGCCGCAAGATCTCTACTAATAGCATCGACCGTTTTATCAGTTGAAGCATAAACATCAATTAAGCGTTTATAAGTACGTATCTCATACTGATCTCGAGCATCTTTATCAACATGTGGCGATGTGTTAATCGTGCACTTCTTTTTGTGTATCGGCAAAGGAATCGCAGAGATAATAGCTCCTGTTCGTTTTAATGAGCTCACAATCTCTTTCGTTGTTGCATCGATTAAGCGATGATCAAACGCAAGTAGTACTATACGAAAATCTGGGACTTTTAAAGACATAATTATTTCCTACTGACCATTAGGCCTTTTTACCTTTTTTAACAAGATTAGAAACAACACCAGATCCTACGGTCTTACCACCTTCACGAATTGCGAAACGTAAACCTTTCTCCATAGCAACACCATACTCATTCATCAACGTCACTGTAATTTTAACGTTATCTCCTGGCATAACCATTTCCGATCCTTCAGGAAGTTTAATCGTTCCGGTTACATCGGTGGTTCGAAAATAAAACTGTGGTTTATAATTATTCATGAACGCAGTATGACGACCACCTTCTTCCTTGGTCAGCACATAAATTTCTGCTTCAAATTCTGTCCAAGCTTCTACAGTACCCGGCTTCGCCAATACTTGGCCGCGTTCCACATCTTCACGCTTTAATCCTCGGATTAACGCACCAATGTTATCGCCTGCTTCACCTTGATCCAGTAACTTACGGAACATTTCCACGCCAGTCACAGCAGTATCTTGTACAGCTCTTAAGCCCACCACTTGCACAGCATCACCTACTTTAACAATTCCACGTTCTACACGGCCGGTTACTACCGTTCCACGACCTGAAATGGTAAATACATCTTCGATAGGCATTAAGAAAGGCTTATCCGTATCACGAACGGGTTCTGGAAAATAGTCATCCATCGCCTTAACCAACGCATAAACACCGCCGCCTTCACAATCACCTTCTAGCGCTTTCTTAGCCGATCCACGGATAACAGGAATATCGTCGCCAGGAAATTCATACTTAGAAAGCAATTCTCTGATTTCCATTTCTACTAAGTCTAATAACTCGGCGTCATCTACCATGTCACATTTATTCATAAATACAACGATATTAGGCACGCCTACTTGTCGCGCTAATAAGATGTGTTCACGTGTTTGTGGCATAGGACCGTCTGCCGCACTCACTACAAGTATTGCACCGTCCATCTGCGCAGCACCGGTAATCATGTTTTTCACATAATCGGCATGGCCTGGACAGTCAACGTGCGCATAGTGACGTTTATCGCTTTCATACTCTACGTGCGAAGTCGAAATAGTGATACCACGCGCCTTTTCTTCAGGTGCTTTATCAATTTTATCAAATGCTATCGCTTCACCACCAAACTTATCAGCCATACATTTAGTAATTGCTGCAGTCAATGTTGTCTTACCATGATCAACGTGGCCTATAGTTCCCACGTTTAAGTGGGGCTTATTTCGTACAAACTTTCCAGTGGCCATAATTTTTACCTCAATAACTATTAATTATTTACTATCATCTTTTTTACGAATAATACCATCCGCAACATTAGCGGGAGCTTCGTTATATTTACCAAACTCCATCGTATAGGTTGCACGTCCTTGAGTCGCTGAACGTAAGTCTGTGGCATAACCAAACATTTCAGAAAGCGGAACTTCAGCGCGTATCATTTTTCCACCACCCGCAGGCAAATCTTCCATGCCTTGCAAAATTCCACGCCGGCGATTCAGATCACCCATGACATCACCCATGTATTCTTCAGGGGTCACCACTTCGACCTTCATAATCGGCTCTAATAACACGGGTGACGCTTTGCGTGCACCTTCTTTAAACGCCATGGAGCCGGCAATTTTGAAAGCCATTTCGCTGGAATCAACATCATGATAAGTCCCATCGAAAAGGGTTACTTTCACATCGACGACTGGATAACCGGCTATCACACCATTTTCTAATTGCTCTTTTATTCCTTTATCCACGGCTGGAATATATTCTCTAGGAATAGCACCACCGACAATAGCATTTTCAAATTCGTAACCTTTACCTGCTTCTAATGGTTCTAGCTTTATCCATACATGACCATATTGGCCGCGACCACCACTTTGACGAACAAACTTTCCTTCTTGTTCTACGGCTTTACGTATGGTTTCTCGATAAGCGACCTGTGGCTTACCGACATTCGCTTCGACACTAAATTCTCGTTTCATGCGGTCCACAATAATTTCTAAATGCAGTTCTCCCATACCAGAAATAATGGTTTGACCTGATTCTTCATCAACCCGCACTCGAAAAGAAGGATCTTCTTGCGCTAACTTACTCAACGCAATAGACATTTTCTCTTGGTCGGCCTTGGTTTTAGGCTCTACCGCTACAGAGATAACCGGCTCAGGAAACTCCATGCGCTCTAACGTAATAATGTTATTGGGATCTGACAATGTATCACCGGTCGTGGTGTACTTCAGACCAACAGCGGCAGCAATATCGCCCGCTCTGACTTCTTTTATTTCTTCCCGCGTATTAGCGTGCATTTGCACGATACGCCCTATACGCTCTTTTTTACTTTTAACTGGGTTGTAAACACTGTCGCCGCTCTTTACGACACCCGAGTAGACTCGAAAATATACCAACGAACCAACAAAGGGATCGGTTGCTATCTTAAATGCCAGCGCCGCAAAAGGTGCGTTATCAACCGGCGGTCTTTCAGCGACGGTCTGATTAGCATCATCGAGCACACCTTTAATGGCCGCAACATCATTAGGAGCCGGTAAATACTCAATAACGGCATCCAACATCGCTTGCACACCCTTATTCTTAAAGGCGGAACCACACAGTACCGGAACAATCTTGTTGTCTAAAGTCAACACACGAATGGCGTGCTTGAGCTCATCGGTAGTAAATTTTTCACCATTGAGATAGCGCTCTGTCATTTCTTCAGTAGCTTCAGCAACTGTCTCAATCAGCTTTTCATGCCAAGTTTCACACTCAGCTTTGAGGCCTTCAGGGATATCTCGATATTCAAACCGCATGCCTTGCGTACTTTCGTCCCAGTAAATAGCCTTCATTTGCACTAAATCAACGACGCCCTCAAAATTTTCTTCTGCGCCTATCGGAATATGAATAGGGATCGGACGCCCACCTAAGCGCTTAGCTATTTGCTCAACGACGCGTAAGAAATTTGCACCTGCTCTATCCATCTTATTCACAAAGGCAAGCCGCGGCACCTGATATTTATTTGCTTGGCGCCATACCGTTTCTGATTGTGGCTCAACACCACTGACCGCACAAAAAACGACACAAGCACCATCCAGCACACGCAATGAGCGTTCTACTTCAATAGTAAAATCAACGTGTCCAGGCGTATCAATAATATTAATACGATGCTGAGGAAATTGATGGGCCATACCATCCCAAAAACAGGTGGTCGCAGCGGAGGTAATCGTAATACCTCGCTCTTGCTCTTGAGCCATCCAATCCATAATGGCGGTTCCTTCATGGACCTCACCCAGCTTATGGGATACCCCAGTATAAAATAATATACGCTCTGTTGTTGTTGTCTTCCCCGCATCGATATGGGCAATAATACCGATATTTCGATAGCGTTCTATGGGCGTTTGTCGATCCACACTCAGTACCTTTTAAATTTTTTAAAATCAGCCGAACCGGAAATGAGCAAAAGCTTGGTTAGCTTTAGCCATACGGTGCGTATCTTCTCGTTTTTTCACTGCGATGCCTTTATTGTCATAAGCATCCAAAATCTCTGCCGACAGGCGTTGTGCCATGGTCTTTTCGCTACGTTGGCTTGCTGCCACCTTAAGCCAGCGCATGGCTAAGGCTGTACGCCGCGATGGGCGTACTTCAACTGGAATCTGATAGGTCGAGCCACCCACACGTCTTGCTCTTACCTCAACGTTCGGTCGGATATTATCTAAAGCCTGGTCAAAAATATCGAGTAATGCATCTGCATCGAAGCCTTGCTTTCCACTACTGCCTTCCCCGCCCGCTTCTTCATCTCTGTCTACTTTTTTAGACTTATCTCTTAATCGGGCATCTAAGCGTTCTAAAGCGCCATAAACGATTTTTTCGGCAACAGCTTTTTTCCCATTTTTCATCACTGAGTTAATGAATTTACTCAATAACTCACTTTTAAACTTAGGATCAGGGAGAATAACCCTTTTAGCAGCAACACGTCTTCTTGGCATAACTCAATTCCTAGCTATTTAATTTATTTATCTTTAGGCCTTTTAGCACCATATTTAGAACGCCCTTGTTTTCGGCCCGATACACCTGAGGTATCTAAAGCACCACGAACCACGTGATAGCGAACACCAGGTAAGTCTTTTACCCGGCCGCCACGCATCAGAATAACCGAGTGCTCCTGGAGATTATGGCCTTCACCACCGATGTAAGTGGTTACTTCCATACCATTGGTTAAACGCACCCGCGCTACCTTCCGTAAAGCCGAATTTGGCTTTTTCGGTGTCACCGTATAAACACGTGTGCATACACCGCGTTTTTGCGGGCATTCACCTAACGCAGGCACCATAGATTTAGTGCGTCTTTGTACACGCGGCTTTCGTACTAACTGGTTAATTGTGGCCATGTAATCTCTTTACTCAAAAATGTGGCTTATAATTTAATCTGAATGCTTTCTTTTTTAGTGTAAATCACACTTTTAGCTGCGTTTATACTAAATTTTTTAGGCGTTACAGTAAGCTCAAAAAATACTTTCTTCATCGAACGAAGAGGGGCGAGATTGTAAAGAGACCGCTCTAAGATGTCAAGTGCCGGTATCAGCTTATTCACTTATTTTTTACTCTTTTTTTTGTATTTTTTTAAGCCTACACGATTGAAATTACCTCCTTGTTTAGCCTTCTTTTCTTATCTTAATGATCCGTTATTTTTAGCTTAACTCTCCTAGAAGGATCTAAATCTAAGAAGATCTGAAAATGTTCGTCATTGGGATCTCTATTTCTTGAATTAGCTCTTTTTCGGGTTTGAAAAAAAGTCTTTTTGTTAGATTTTTTAGAGAGAATAAAGGGACCCTTATTTTCCTTCCATCTGGATCAGATGGCTTATTTAAACGGGCAAAAAAGGTACTTGTGGTATTGGTCCATTTATCGATCTTGACATCTGCAGGTAAAATCATCCCCGGCTCAACAATACCCTTGGCTCCCGGAGCATTTTCTCCAGCCGCCTTTTGCTGGTGGCCTGAGTCGAACAGACTTTTAAGCAGCGAAATATAAGCGTCTCTAGCGCTTTGTCCATCCTTATGTCCAGGTAATTTTCCAGATTGCATGAAATACAACAGCGCGGCATCATAAGCTATTGAAGCTATTCCAGTCCGATCTTTACCACTTTTACAAGCTACCCATAGCGAACCCTGGATACAGTTCAAAATAATCGCTTCTGCACTACTTATCAGCAGCTGATTGTGACGCATATCCTCATCTATCAAACCACCTTGATTTATAGGTGTAGATAGCAACATATAAATTGCATGAAACAACAGTAAGATATTTGGCTGCAATTTCAATTTATGATGAATACCTAGCAAACTGTCTAAAGTTTCTATAAGATTTTGTTTATCATTTATTGAAACGGTTTTTTCCTCTTCACACTTACTGAGTGTCTTTAACAATTGATTGAAGGTAGGAAGTTGTTGGGTTAAATGAATCTTTTCACTATGCTCTTCAACCATTGGCATTAGAAATCGACCCACGACGCCTAACAAAAGCGCAGTATTATAATCGTTATTGCTAGTTTGCGGCGTATATACACCACCACGTCGCAAAATGTTTAGAGGATGATTAGTCGATAGCAAAGTAATTTTTAATGGTTCACTGTCTTTGTATTTAAATAATCCACGTTGTGCTTCTAGACCCCATTTGGCTAAAAAATCTTTATAGAAAATCGGTTGCTCCTCCGTATACTCGCTTAAAAACAGCGCTTTGAGTTGAACATGTTTTTCATTTATAGCTTCATTAGGGTGAGATAATGCGTATTGAAAGAGCTCAACGATCTCCTCCTTCATTTTGTATATCTCAGTGTCATTGTCACTAGGTCCAGAAATCTTACTTTTAAGATCAGCGACTGTTCCTGGTGATAGCAGTGATTGCGTTAAAATAACCGCTTCTCCCATTTGTTTTACGCCAGCCCGTTTAATTTGATCCTCCAAACTCAATCTAATCTGACTGGCCATATTCAAACAGGTTATGCGGTATCCTTCATCGTGAGCATCTTTATTATTCATCAAATCCACCGGCCGCTGAGTGGCATGCCGAAAATAAGCTAATCTTTCAACACCGTTAATAGTGCAAACGTGTTTTGATAAATTTGCTAGTCCGGGTACAGAACGTAATGAAGAAGGTATTGAGTTTTTTATTAGCGTGTTTCGATTCTTACCAATAAACTCTTGTTGCCAAAGTGACAACCACTGAAACCAGAATGGTGGAGTTTTGTTATCAATTTTTTTGTACTCCTCAGCCAAAGTCTCAACATCCTGGCAAGGAATTTCTTGCTGTGTTATTTTAAGTTGGCTACTTTTAACAGTCACACCAATTACTTCAAATTGACTGCTTTCACCCGCCGTCTCAAGAACTTTTCGTCCCTTTTCCCATACCGCATAACGTTCTGCCTCGCATAAGGATTGAAAAGAATCTTTTAATGGGATATTTGCTTGCACTAGTTGTGTATACTTACTGAGTAACTCACTTAAATTTTGATTCCCCTCTTCGTGAGAAATGATGTCATCCAGCTTCAACTCATATTTTTTTTCGTAAAATTCATCAATACAAACGATGGTACCTATATATTTATCTATCAATTGACTCTTTTCTTTATTATCATCAATTTTTTTAACTTTCAGGTTTTTTAAAGCGTCGACCATCAAAAGCATTCCTGCTTTAAAAGATTTTCCACGTAGTTTTAAATTTCCTTGAAGGTCGTGTATTTCCGCTACAGATAGTATCGTTGTCATGGAATTATTCTTTTTTTGCTAAAATCTAATATCAAAATAATTGATATATCTGCTGATTAAAGCAGATGATTATTAACAAAAAATGAACGCAGTGAATTTTTACTGCTGATTTTCAGGGTTTATGCAAAAAACAAGCTTGGCAAGGTTGTACAAAAGATAAAAAAAATGCACCGACAAGTGCATTTTTATATTCTAAAGAAACTTTATGATGGAATGTAACTAACTGTGGCTTGGCCCTAGCTTTTGCGGTTCTTCTTTTTTCTCAATCTTTTTACCCGCAGCAGCAGGATAAAAAGACGTGTTCATCCCATCTGACTCTCTATTTGCAGCCATAAAGCGTGTAAAGCTGGTGGAAGTCAAATTACCCCCAACTTGCCTGCTCTCCTCACTTATTTTTCTAAGCGTAACGGGTTCATTTGTTACTGCAAGAGTATTTGACACTGGAGCAAATAACGTCGATGAAACTTCTTTAGAAGCACTCCCCTTAACAGAAGAAACTATCACTTTGTTTTTTTCAGGTTTAGCAGCCTCACCAGACTCTAATTGACTTTTATCTACCTTACTCTGTAAATCGCTCGTTTGAAGCTGCTCTAGTAACTTTTTGGGAGTAAAAAAATCACATGGCATTCCCTTTAGCTCTTCAGCTATTATTTCTAAATTCGATGAGCTGTGGTAATTGTTTTTAGCAAGGTCTGCCAGAAGTGTGGCAGACTGTGCAATATAAATCACATTTTGAGATAATGTGCCCTTTCCCACTCTTTCCTCGCTTGATAATTCTACATATTTATCGGGACTCGTAAGACTATTCAATGTTAACACTTCGAAGTCTGGGTCTTGTAAGTCTTGATCTTGCGTTAAATTACGTCGTGACAATTCACCGATGGTTTCTAAAAGAAATGTTTTTTCTGCATCTTTACTAATATCTACATATTTAGTCATTACTTGTGAAGCTTTAAAAACTTGATTAAAATTCATAGTAAGTTTTCTAATGGGCTCAGCTAACTTGTCTGCACCTATACCATTAGCTGAAACTTCCATTATAGTTTCTTTAGCCGCTGCGCTTATAGACTCCAAAGTAGGTTGAATATTTTCAAGTAAATGCTTTTCAATCATGCGCGCTTCTGGAGATGCGGGTATTTTTTTAGTTATTTGATTTAAATCATCGGCCATCTGGCTTAGTTCATCCTGCGGAGGAAGGTTTTGCTTTGCTGTTTCCTCGCACTGTTCCTTCATATGGTCTAGTATCAATGGATACCCATACGCTTTATGAATAGAATTCGCTAACGAACTTGCAGAGCCTAAAGTCTTCGCGATCGTCTTTGAAAGTGTGCTATTGACTGTTCTATCTTCTTTTATTAGCTTTTTATAAGTTTTATCATCCCCAAAAGTCTGGAACTTATTTCCTTCCCCCATTTCATGTTCTGAGATTTTCGCGAGCTTATCGAGGAGATAACTTTTGCTTACATTCTCTTCTTTACCTTGATCAGTTAAGATTTTTGACACCTTATCAAGATCGGAAAGCGCCGTAGTAGCTTTCCTCAAGCAGCTTTGGGACCGCAAAGCTTCCAATTTAGTTAATTTATCTGAATCATGAGGATTGTCTTTTACAGCTTTTTCAGCCTCCAGCAATTCATCCGTACCAACAGTTTTAATAAGCTGTTTCTTACGTGTCAATCCATTCCTTGACACCTCTTGCCTGGCTTCCTCGGCTCTCTGTACTATAACTAACAAGGTATCAGGCGCGTACTCCACCATTTTGTCATCTGCCTGTTTTAGAAATTCAATTCGATGCACTTCCATTTGTTTATCATCCATTAAATCAACGTTCATAATTATTTTCCTTTTTGAAAAGGAGATTAGGATAGCATTTTTTCTCACATTTCGAGCACGTAAAATATTAATCGTCATTGCGAGCGCGTAAAATATTAATCGTCATTGCGAGCGCGTAAAATATTAATCGTCATTGCGAGCGCGTAGCGCGCGGCAATCCATAGATGGCCACGTTCACTGATATTTCGGCCTCGCCATGACGCTCATTATTGAGCGCAAAGACAAAAAAAATGCACCGTAAAGTGCATTTTTTTCTAAATTTTCTAAACTAGAGAAAACTTAACCATATTAATTATGATTTCTCATCTTTCTTCGGTTCAGATAAGGCCTGACTCAGCGCTTGTTCCACGTCACTGGCGGTCATTTGAGCTGGCGCCGCCGCAGCCGTTAAACGTTGTTGCTTTGCCAATACATTAGCCGCCCGTTGACGACGT
Source organism: Rickettsiella endosymbiont of Aleochara curtula (assembly GCF_964030935.1). Taxonomy (NCBI): domain Bacteria; kingdom Pseudomonadati; phylum Pseudomonadota; class Gammaproteobacteria; order Legionellales; family Coxiellaceae; genus Rickettsiella; species Rickettsiella endosymbiont of Aleochara curtula. Next base: position 1,571,027 of record NZ_OZ034990.1, on the reverse strand, counting down.
GCTTCAGCATGATAAGCAAATCCAGTTCCTGCAGGAATTAAACGGCCAACAATCACGTTTTCTTTCAATCCTTTCAGTTCATCACGTTTTCCAGTGACCGCGGCTTCGGTTAATACGCGTGTGGTTTCTTGGAAAGATGCGGCTGAGATAAAGGAATCCGTCGCTAACGAGGCTTTGGTAATACCTAACAATACAGCTTCAAAGCGTGCCGGTAATTTATTTTCCGCAACCAGCTTCCTGTTTTCTTCTTTGAGACGTGATTCTTCCAATTGCTCGCCTTTTAAGTAACGACTTTCACCGGAGTCAAGAATATTTACTTTACGTAACATTTGACGCACGATCACCTCAATGTGTTTATCATTGATCTTCACACCTTGTAGTCGATACACTTCTTGAACTTCGCTGACGATGTAATTAGTCAGTGCGTTAATCCCTAGCAAACGTAAAATATCATGTGGGTTCAAAGGTCCATCGGCGACAATTTCACCGCGCTCGACATGTTCACCTTCAAACACCGTCACGTGACGCCATTTAGGAATGAGCGCCTCAAACGCTTCGCCGTTGCTACCGGTAATCACTAAACGTCGTTTACCTTTGGTTTCTTTACCAAAACTAATGATACCGGAAATTTCCGCCAAGATGGCAGGCTCTTTAGGCTTACGTGCTTCAAAAAGATCCGCGACACGCGGTAAACCACCGGTAATATCACGCGTTTTTGAAGTTTCTTGTGGAATACGTGCAACGATGTCACCCACGCCTACCGCAGCACCATCTTCCAAGCTCAAAATAGCATTAATCGGTAAGAAATAATGTGCTGGCAAACGCGTACCGGGCAAGAACAGATCATTACCTTCTTTATCGGTCAGTCGTACCATAGGACGTAATTCTTTACCTCCTGAGCCACGCTGTTTGGAATCCATGACCACAATACTGGTTAAACCGGTGAGTTCATCGGTTTGTCGATTCATGGTAATGCCATCGATTAAGTCGATAAACTTAACATAACCGGCTACTTCAGTAACAACAGGATGCGTATGCGGATCCCATTGCGCGATTAATTGTCCTGGTACCACTTCGGTACCGTCAGAAACTTTAATGGCAGCACCATAAGGCAGCTTATAACGCTCTCTTTCGCGACCTTGTGGATCCAATAACGTTAATTCGCCTGAACGTGAGACCGTCACATAATGCCCATCGTTGTGTTTGACGAGCTTGATATTATGCAATTTAATGCGGCCCTTAGACTTTACTTGGATATGATTAGCCAAAGCCACCTGCGAAGCCGCACCACCAATATGGAAGGTACGCATGGTTAACTGTGTACCGGGTTCCCCTATCGACTGAGCGGCGATAACGCCGACTGATTCACCGATACCCACTAAATGACCACGCGCTAAGTCACGGCCATAACAGGCCGCACAGATACCATATTTAGCTTCACAGGTAATCGGCGAACGCACATTCACTTGGTCCACGGCGCGTTCTTCCAAGATATTGACCCAGTCTTCATCTAATAAGGTTCCCTTATTCACTACAATATCATCACTGCCCGGTAAGCTAACATCTTCAGCCAATACACGGCCTAATACTCGCTCACGTAATGGCACCATGATTTCTCCGCCTTCAACATGGGGAGTAATAGCAATGCCTAAGGTCGCTCCGCAATCATCTTCAGTGACAACCATATCTTGTGCCACGTCAACCAGACGGCGAGTCAAATAACCAGAATTAGCGGTCTTAAGCGCGGTATCCGCCAAACCTTTACGCGCACCGTGCGTAGAAATAAAGTATTGTAATACGTCTAAACCTTCACGGAAGTTAGCCGTAATCGGTGTCTCAATAATAGTACCGTCCGGTTTAGTCATCAAACCTCGCATACCGGCCAACTGACGCATTTGCGCGGGTGAACCCCGGGCACCTGAGTCTGCCATCATATACACTGGATTAAATGACTCTTGGGATACAATAGTCCCATCAGCAGCCGTAACATTTTCGGTGGCTAATTTTTCCATCATCGCTTTAGCCACTTGATCATTGGTACGCGACCAAATATCAACAACCTTGTTATAACGTTCTCCCTGCGTGACTAAACCGGATGCATATTGTGCTTCAATTTCTTTTACTTCGGTTTCTGCGGCTGCAATAATTGCGGCTTTATTTTCAGGAATGATTAAATCTTCAATCCCGACCGAAATACCGGCACGTGTGGCGTAGCCAAAGCCGGTATACATCAATTTATCCGCAAAAATAACCGTCGCTTTCAAACCCAAGCGTCGATAACATTCATTGATAAGACTTAATATCGCTTTTTTATTCAGTGTCTTATTAATTAAAGAAAACGGTAAACCATCTGGCAGCGTTTCACGTAATAAAGCTCTACCCACTGTGGAGTCAATTAACTTAACTGTTTCGTTACGCTCACCTTTTGCATCGAATAACACTTCGGTTATTCGAACTTTAATCTTAGCATGTAAGTCTGCATAGCCTGCATCATACAATTGACGCACGTCGTTAACATCGGCACAAATTAAACCTTCTCCTTTGGCATTAATTTTGTCGCGGGTTAAATAATAAAGACCTAAAACCACATCTTGCGTTGGCAGTATGATTGGCTCGCCATTCGCAGGAGATAAAATGTTGTTAGTCGACATCATCAACGTACGTGCTTCCAGCTGAGCTTCGATGGTTAATGGCACGTGTACCGCCATTTGGTCACCGTCAAAGTCCGCGTTATACGCTGTACAAACTAAAGGATGCAATTGGATAGCTTTGCCTTCGACTAATATAGGTTCGAATGCCTGAATACCTAAACGATGCAAGGTAGGCGCTCGGTTTAATAATACTGGATGTTCGCGGATCACATCTTCGAGGATATCCCACACTTCCGGCGACTCATTTTCTACCATTTTCTTAGCGGCTTTAATCGTAGACGCTAAACCACGGAATTGTAATTTACTTAAAATAAAAGGCTTAAATAACTCTAAAGCCATTTTTTTCGGTAAGCCACATTGATGTAATTTTAAAGTAGGACCGACTACGATGACCGAACGACCGGAATAATCGACACGTTTACCCAGTAAGTTTTGTCTAAATCGACCTTGTTTACCTTTGATCATATCCGCCAAAGATTTTAATGGTCGTTTATTACTGCCGGTAATAGCACGACCTCGTCGGCCATTATCCAATAACGCGTCCACTGATTCTTGCAGCATGCGTTTTTCGTTACGCACGATAATGTCAGGCGCGTTTAGATCTAATAAACGCTTAAGACGGTTATTACGATTGATCACACGCCGATAAAGATCATTCAGATCCGATGTCGCAAAACGCCCACCATCTAAAGGTACTAAAGGACGTAAATCAGGTGGTAACACGGGTAATACCGTTAACACCATCCATTCTGGTTTATTGCCGGATTGATCGAATCCTTCCAACAGTTTTAAACGTTTAGAAAATTTCTTTAATTTGGTTTCTGAACTGGTATTCGGAATCTCTTCACGTAGAGTATTGATCTCTTCCTTCATATTTAAGGTGATCAGTAGTTGCTGTATGGCTTCGGCGCCCATACGCGCATCAAATTCGTCACCATGTTCCTCAATAGCTTCTAAGTATTGTTCATCTGTTAAAAGCTGGCCGCGTTCTAACGTCGTCATACCGGGTTCTATAACCACGAATGCTTCAAAATACAGCACACGTTCTATATCGCGTAAAGTCATATCGAGTAGTAAACCGATACGTGACGGTAACGACTTTAAAAACCAAATATGGGCGACTGGGCTGGCCAGTTCGACGTGACCCATACGTTCACGTCGTACTTTGGTCAATGCCACTTCGACACCACATTTTTCACAAATCACACCACGATGTTTAAGCCGTTTGTACTTACCGCATAAACACTCATAGTCCTTAATCGGCCCAAATATTTTTGCACAAAACAAACCATCTCTTTCCGGTTTGAACGTACGATAATTAATGGTCTCAGGTTTTTTGACTTCGCCATAAGACCAGGTGCGAATCATTTCTGGCGAAGCTAAGGAGATACGAATATTATCAAACTCATCTAAATAATCTTCTTGCTTCAAAATACCAAGTAAATCTGACATTAATGGCCTATCAGCCATCTTCATTTCAGATAACGCCTTTATTCTATCGCTATTGGTATACGTAGATTGCATTGCCTCAGCCATAATCGCCAGATTTTCTTGGCTTGGCATTTTTTTAGCTTCATCAGAAGTTGATGAAATTTCTTCAGGCATAGTGTGATTCTCTTCCTCTGCTTTTATAAAAAGGTCTGATCTAGGTTTAGACGTTGCCAAGGTAATACTCCACTTCAGATTAATCTTTGGTTTCTAATTCTGCATTAATCGCCAAGGAGCGTATTTCCTTGACTAATACGTTAAATGATTCTGGCATACCCGCTTCCATTTGATGGTCACCATCCACAATATTCTTGTACATCTTGGTTCGGCCGGCAACGTCATCCGATTTGACTGTTAACATTTCTTGTAAGGTATAAGCCGCTCCATAAGCTTCTAACGCCCAAACTTCCATTTCACCAAATCGCTGACCACCAAATTGCGCTTTACCGCCCAGTGGTTGTTGAGTGACTAAACTATACGATCCGGTAGAGCGCGCATGCATCTTATCATCGACTAAATGATTCAATTTGAGCATGTACATATAACCTACCGTAACGGGCCGTTCAAAACGTTCGCCGGTTCTGCCGTCGTAGAGCGTGGTTTGCCCTGACTCTGGTAAATCAGCCAAGCGTAACATGCGTTTTATTTCCGCTTCGGTCACACCATCAAAAACCGGTGTGGCCATAGGTACGCCACTACGTAAATTTTGCGCCAGCTCAACAACAGACTCATCCGATAATTTGTCTAAATCTACTTTTTGCGCCGTTTCCTTAGTATCGTTGTAAATAGACCCTAAGAAGTGTTTAATTTCTTTAATATTTTTTTGCGCATCCAGCATACCCGCAATTTTGATACCTAAACCTTTTGCTGCCCAACCTAAATGCGTTTCCAGCACCTGTCCCACGTTCATACGTGATGGCACACCTAAAGGATTAAGAACGATATCAACCGGCGTACCATCTTCCATGTAAGGCATATCTTCGACAGGAATAATGGTAGAAATAACCCCTTTATTACCATGTCGACCAGCCATCTTATCTCCCGGCTGAATACAGCGTTTGATGGCTAAATGAACTTTAACGATCTTAAGTACGCCTGGCGGTAAATCATCGCCTTGAGTTAATTTTTTGCGTTTATTCTCAAACTTTTCATCTAGGGCAAGACGCGCTGCTTCTAACTGTTTGGCAACCGCTTCCAATTGCTGGTTAGCCGCTTCATCACGCAAGCTGACAGAGAACCATTGATCTTTAGCCAGTTGTTGTAAATATTCCAATGTAACTTTACTACCGGACTTTAATTTATTTGGCCCACTACTTGCCGTAGCACCGACTAATAAGGTCTCTAGACGTTGATAACAATCATTTTCTAAAATTCTAAACTCGTCGTATAAGTCTTTCTTAACTTGATCTAGAGCCATTTCTTCGATACTTAACGCACGTTTATCTTTTTCTAAACCATCTCGCGTAAATACTTGAACATCAATGACGGTACCACGCATTCCAGAAGGAACACGTAACGAACTGTCTTTTACATCCGATGCTTTTTCACCAAATATAGCGCGTAAGAGTTTTTCTTCGGGTGTCAACTGTGTTTCACCTTTTGGTGTCACTTTTCCAACCAGTATGTCACCCGCTTCTACCCAAGCGCCTAAATGCACAATACCTGACTCATCCAATTTAGAGAGTGCACTCTCTCCGACATTGGGAATATCCGATGAGACTTCTTCGGTGCCTAATTTAGTGTCACGTGCGGTACAGGTTAACTCTTCGATATGTATCGTGGTGAAACGATCTTCCGAAACGACGCGTTCAGAAATCAAAATAGAATCTTCAAAGTTATACCCATTCCAAGGCATAAAGGCGACCAGTAGATTACGCCCTAAAGCTAACTCACCTAAATCGGTAGAAGGGCCATCCGCCATCACGTCGCCTTTCTTAATCATATCGCCTTTCTTTACTAAAGGTCGTTGATTAATACAGGTGTTCTGATTAGAGCGCGTATATTTTGTCAGATTATAAATATCCACACCCGCGGTGCCTGCTGTCGCTTCTTCATCATCAACACGCACAACGATACGACCGGCATCCACTGAATCAATGAAACCACCACGCTTTGCCACTACGACTACGCCTGAGTCGACCGCTACTTTACGTTCCATACCGGTACCCACTAAAGGTTTTTCGGTACGCAAGGTAGGCACGGCTTGACGTTGCATGTTCGAACCCATCAACGCACGGTTCGCATCGTCATGCTCTAAAAAGGGAATCAAGGAAGCGGCCACCGAAACAACTTGAGCCGGTGAAATATCCATATAATTGACTTTGTCCGCTGTTGTCAGCATCGACTCATTACGGTGTCGAGAAGGAATTAAATCATCGATCAACTTACCATGACCGTCAAGCCGTGTGTTGGCCTGCGCAATGACATATTTACCTTCTTCAATGGCAGATAAATATTGAATCTCTTTGGTTACTTTACCATTTTCAACTTTACGGTACGGTGTTTCAAGAAAACCATAATGGTTGGTTCGAGCATACACCGCCAAGGAATTGATCAAACCAATATTGGGTCCTTCAGGTGTTTCAATCGGACAAACCCGACCGTAGTGGGTTGGGTGTACGTCACGAACTTCAAAACCTGCTCGCTCACGGGTTAAACCGCCGGGCCCTAAGGCAGATACGCGGCGTTTATGCGTAATTTCTGAGAGAGGATTCACCTGATCCATGAACTGCGATAATTGACTGGAACCAAAAAACTCTTTAATTGCCGCTGAGATAGGCTTAGCATTAATCAGATCTTGTGGCATTAAATTTTCAGATTCAGCCACGCTTAAACGATCTCTGACGGCTCGTTCAACACGCACTAAACCAATACGGAATTGGTTTTCGGCCATTTCACCGACACTACGTACGCGACGATTACCCAAATGATCGATATCATCTACCTCACCTTTACCATTGCGTATTTCGATCAATGCGCGTAACACAGCCACAATATCATCTTTGGTCAAGGTACCAGACCCAGTAATTTCTTCACGACCTAAGCGACGATTAAATTTCATCCGTCCTACTGCAGATAAATCGTAACGATCCAAAACAAAAAATAAATTTTTAAATAAAGCTTCTGCGGCTTCTTTAGTGGGTGGCTCACCCGGACGCATCATACGGTAAATTTCGACTAAGGCTTCTTGCTGACTGTGACTTGGATCAATACGCAAAGTAGTAGAGATATAAGCGCCTGAATCCAAATCGTTGGTATATAAGGTTTCTATTTTTTCTATCTGGGCTTCTATCAATTTTTTGACAATATCTGCGCTTAGTTCTGTGTTGGCTTCAAACAGAATTTCGCCAGTTTCAGCATTAATAATAGGCTTAGCCAATGTTTTGCCAATCAAATAATCTAGCGGTAACTCTAAGTGTTTAATTTTAGCCTTTTCTATTTCGCGAATTTGTCTTACAGCAATACGTCGACCTTGCTCAACAATGACTTTGCCACTGGCATCTTTAATATCAAAGCTGGCTATTTCACCACGCAAACGCTCGGGCACTAAATCTAAAACAATCTTCTCACCCTTTAGATGAAAAACATTATTACTAAAAAATAACTCTAATATCTCTTCTGAAGTGTATCCTAATGCGCGTAATAATATGGTTGCGGCTAATTTACGTCGTCTATCGATACGAACAAACAAATTATCCTTAGGATCAAATTCAAAATCTAACCAAGAACCACGATACGGAATAATTCTCGCCGCGTACAACAACTTACCTGAAGAATGAGTTTTACCTTTATCATGTTCGAAAAACACACCGGGCGAACGATGTAATTGTGAAACAACCACACGATCCGTTCCATTAATTACAAAACTTCCGGTATCGGTCATCAAGGGCAATTCACCCATGTAAACTTCTTGCTCTTTAATATATTTGAGCTTAGTTGAGCCTGGCGCTGCTTCTTTATCATAAATAATTAAACGCATTTTCACACGTAAAGGAGCACCATAAGTTAAACCGCGTGCTTGGCATTCTTTAACATCAAAAGGTGGTTGTCCTATACGATAATTAATATATTCTAACGTAGCTTCGCCACCGGAATAAGAAGAAATAGGAAATATAGATTTAAAAGCGGCATTAAGCCCCACATCTTCCAGCGCATCCGACGAGGTACCTGTTTGTAAAAATCGATGATACGACTCAATTTGCGTCGCTAATAAATAGGGCGCTTCCATTATAGTCGCTTGTTTACCAAAATTTTTACGAATACGTTTTTTTTCAGTAAACGAATAAGGGGTATTTGTTTGCTCAGTTGCTGGGGATGTCCGAATTACCATCTAAAGTTCACCTAGTTAGAGAACAGAATAAATAAAGAAAAATCGCGCCCATTATATCTGGGCCTATATTAGTGTTGGCTAGTAATGCTTAAGCCTATAAAGCCTATTATTTAGAATAGCGCTTTACTCTCGTTCTAAGTCCCTTTTTAGCCTAAGTCCTTACGATCAACATCGTCTTAAACCTGAATCTTATATAATGTGCTGCACGTTTAAAGATTAAAAGTATATGCTTAGAAACGAGTTTCATAACATAAAGAATGCCCAGCATAAATCTGAGCATTCTTTTAGTGTTATAAAACTTATTTCATTTCGCCTACAGCTTTAGCTTCTGTAAGCTTAGCGATAAGCTTTTCGGCATCTGCTTTAGACATACCTTCTTTAATGACTGCTTTAGGTGCTGATTCAACTAAATCCTTAGCTTCTTTTAAGCCAAGACCAGTCTCTTCGCGCACTACTTTAATCACATTGATCTTATTAGGACCCACTTCTTTCAACTCAACATTGAATTCGGTCTTTTCTTCAACCGCTGCTGCTGCTGCACCCGGTGCTGCTGCCACGGCGACTGTAGCGGCAGCTGCAGAAACACCAAATTTATCTTCCATATTCTTAATAAGATCAACAACTTCCATGACACTCATGTTAGAAATTGTATCTAATACATCTTCTTTTGCTTTAGCATTCATATTAATCACTCCAAAAAAATAACTTTAACTTATACTCTTCGCGCTTGAATTTTTGTCTGTGTTGACGCTCAACTCCCAATCCTCATGTATATTACATACACTCCGGTTGCTCATTTTCGCGACGCCTTGCCAAAAATCCCATTGCTGTGAGTATATACAGCGCATTATGCGGCTGCTTGTTGCTTTTCACGCACAGCAGCCAACGTACGTACCAGTTTGGCTTGTGGTTCAGCCAGTGTACGTACTAACTTAGTAATCGGTGCTTTCATAACTGCCATTAATGTCGCAATTGCTTCATTACGGGTTGGAAGATTCGCGAGTTTTTCGAGTTCATTCACCGCCAATAATTGACCATCAAAGGCAACTGCCTTAACGACCAATTTTTCATTTTGCTTAGTAAATGTTCGAATAAGCCGCGCTGCTGCACCTGGCTCTTGTTGGGAAAATGCCAAAAGTAAAGGGCCTACCAGCGTGTCTTGTAAACACGCAAAGCCTGTACCTTCTAAAGCACGACGCGCCAAGGTATTACGCACGACACGTAAATACACTCCAGAACTGCGTGCTTGTAAGCGTAATTGACTCATTTCCCCCACACTTAAACCACGATATTCAGCAGTGACTGCTGATAACGCATTTTTTGCAACCTCTCCAACTTCCGCAACAATGGCCTGTTTATCTTCAAGTCTTAATGTCACGTTGGTTTTCTCCTCATGTATTGTTCAACCATCGACTATTACTGGATGATGGTTAAAGGCTCGGTGGCCATAAAGGTTCACCGTCTGCGTAGGTAATAAATTAAGCGCCAAATTATCAAGAGGGACTTTGAAATCTATCTTTTTAATGCCGGCACACCTACGGTCTCCGACAGTTAGAGGGAAAGCCCTTTAACTGCGAATTCATTCCCACTATTATATCAAGTGGGGGTAGCTCTTCTATCCTAAATACGCTAAATAGTCAAGCCGTAAACGCCAATTTTACGTTATTCCGGATACTCTGCTTAACTTGCTTCTAAGGATGCTAAATTAATTAATAGGCCGGGTCCCATCGTGCTGGATAGACTCAGCTTTTTAAAATAAATGCCTTTAGCCGTGGCTGGTTTGGCTTTTTTAACCGCCCCTACTAGCACCTCTAAATTCTGTAGCAATTGCTGAGTCTCAAAGTTCAACTTACCAATAGTACAGTGGATTATTCCGCCTTTGTCAGCACGGTAACGCACCTGTCCTGACTTCGCGTTAGCAACTGCCGTAGTTACATCCATGGTTACGGTGCCTATCTTAGGATTAGGCATCAAGCCTCTTGGTCCTAATATCTGACCCAGCTGACCAACCAAGCGCATCGCATCTGGCGTTGCAATGAGTACATCAAAATCTAAATTACCGGCTTTGATGCTTTCAGCCAAATCCTCAGAACCTACGATATCAGCACCGGCTGCCTTTGCGGCTTCGGCATTAGCTGCCTGAGCAAACACGGCAACACGCGGTGTTTTACCTGTTCCATGAGGCAATACTACCGCACCGCGAACAGTTTGGTCGGATTTACGTGGGTCAATACCTAAATTGATACTAACATCGATGCTTTGGTTGAATTTAACTGGAAATTCTTTGAGTAAGGTGATGGCTTCTGCTACCGTATATATCTTCCCGGCTTGCAGCTTTTCATTAATCACACGGAAACGTTTACTTAACTTAGCCATTTTTAGCTTCCCCCTCGACTTCAACACCCATATTACGCGCCGTACCCGCTATTGTGCGCATAGCAGCTTCTAAATCACCTGCGGTTAGATCGGGCATTTTAACTGTTGCAATCTCAGCCAGTTGTTTGCGAGTAATTTTACCGACTTTATTTTTGTTGGGGATACTACTCGCTTTGCTGATCCCGGCTGCCTTCATAATTAAATAAGAAGCAGGCGGAGTTTTGATAATAAAGGTAAAGCTACGATCGGTATGCACCGTAATCACTACCGGCATTGGCATGCCTTTTTCGACATTTTGCGTACGCGCATTAAAGGCCTTGCAAAACTCCATAATATTCACACCTTGTTGTCCCAAAGCAGGGCCAATAGGTGGCGCAGGATTAGCCTCGCCGGCTTTTACCTGTAATTTCACATAGGCTTGTACTTTCTTTGCCATTTTTACCTCCGGGTCTAGCGCTTAGCTCTGTCACTAAGCTTCCCATCGTTTATTTATACTCTTCGCACTTTAATTTTTGACTGTGTTGCCGTTCAACTCGCAATCCTCATGTATAGAACCTACACTCCGGTTGCTCATTTTCCCGGCGCCTTGTCAAAAATCCCATTGCTATGAGTATGTTTCTATCCCTTCTCATTAGAAAAGGGGCCAAATGCATCAAGCTTTTTTAACTTGACCAAACTCTAATTCAACCGGCGTGGAGCGACCAAAAATGATGACCGAAACACGCATACGGTTTTTTTCATAGTTTACTTCTTCAACTTCACCATTAAAGTCAGCGAAAGGTCCATCCACGACTCGTACCACTTCACCTACTTCGAACAAGACTTTAGGCCGAGGCTTATCTACGCCTTCTTGCATACGTTGTAAAATCTTATCAACCTCTTTACTGCTCAGAGGCACTGGCTTGTCGCTGGTTCCGCCAATAAATTTGATCACTCCTGGTGTTTTTTGAACAAGATACCAACTATCTTCATCCATATCCATTTCGACTAAGACATAGCCTGGATAAAATTTGCGTGCTGTTTTGCGCTTCCGACCTTGGTGAATTTCGACCACTTCTTCAGTCGGTACAATAATTTGACCAAATTTCTCTGTTAGGCCTTGTTGTTTAATTCGTTCATTTAAAGCATCTAAAACCTTGCGCTCATATCCTGAGCGTGCTTGTACGACATACCACTGCATAGGTCCATGCGTGGTTTTTTCTTCTGCTATAGATGATTTTTCAGTTGAAACAGGATCGTTTGACGATTGCTCTGAAACATCGGAATGAAGTTCTGATTTTTTTTCTGTCATACGTTAACTATCCTCTTCATTTACGCTGTTAAAAAAGCAACTGCCCATAACAGGAGTGTATCTATACCCCATAAAAACAAGCCCGCGACAACAACCATCGCCATCACAATCAAAGTAGTGCGCACGGTTTCTTCGCGTGTTGGCCACACAACTTTGCGCAGTTCAGCACGTGAAGCTTGTGCAAACACCCAAAATCGCCGCCCTAGAGTCGTATAAAAAAATAATGATGCTAGCACCAGCGCATCTATTATCCAGCCTATCAAGCGAATAGCAATGGCCTGATGAGAGAAATAATTATTGGCGTAAATAGCCAATAGAAGAACGACTCCCATCGCTATCCAGAGTATGGAGTCTCTACTAGTAGCCTTGCTTTCAAGCTTTGCGTTCTTCATTTCGCCTATTTCTATATTTTCTGTAAAAACTGAGTCACTTGATTTCCTGCATGCCACATCTTAAACCGCAGCATTCGATATCAAATACCTTTAGTTTAGTCATTTAACCCTGCCAAACTTGGATTTTTTGGCAGGCCAGGAGGGAATCGAACCCCCAACCTGCGGTTTTGGAGACCGCCGCTCTGCCAATTGAGCTACTGGCCTAAACATCTCATGGAGCCCACAACCGGGATCGAACCGGTGACCTCTTCCTTACCAAGGAAGTGCTCTACCACTGAGCCATGTGGGCCTCTGCATATCACACTCTTCGCACTTGACATTGTCTGTGTATCGCGCGGATCGCAATCCTCATGTATCATGAACACATTCCGGTTGCTTCATTTTCGCGTCGCCTTGCCAAAAATCCAATTGCTGTGACTGTATGATTTCTTTGTCCTTTTTTCCCATTCTGGATTTAAGGTTATTTGTCCAGTTTGTTCGTCCTGCATTTCTGGAGCGGGTGATGGGAATCGAACCCACATAGCCAGCTTGGAAGGCTGGAATTCTAACCGTTGAACTACACCCGCATGTATAATATTTAAAATTAACTGGTGGAGGGGGAAGGATTCGAACCTTCGAAGGCTGAGCCGGCAGATTTACAGTCTGCTCCCTTTGGCCGCTCGGGAACCCCTCCTCAAAATTGAGGGGCTATTTTGCGAAAGTCAAGGCTAGATGTCAACCACTATCTCAATTACAATACATAAATATTTTCCGTGTACGCTTCGCGCTTTTTATTATGCATTTTCAAATGAACATTTATTCCGCTGCAGTGACACTTTTTTTAGTCATGGATCCGCTCGGAAATATCCCCGTTTTCCTATCGTTACTCAAACAAGTTGATCCAAAGCGACGTACCAGAATTATTTTGCGTGAAAGTTTAATTGCATTTGCCATCCTGACACTTTTTTTATTTTGCGGAAAGCCTATCTTAGATAGTTTACATATTACTGAAGAAGCATTAGGTATTGCAGGCGGAATTATTTTATTTCTTATTGCGATCAAAATGTTATTTCCTATGGGACAAAATAAGTTGGCCGAGCAAACTCACGGAGAACCCTTTATCGTTCCTATGGCCATTCCTTTGCTTGCTGGCCCTTCCTCCATGACCACTGTCATCTTATTCGCCAGCCAAGCTCCGCATCAAATGAGTAAATGGTTTGCAGCCTTAGCAGCCGCTTCATTGATAGCGACCTTACTACTTTTAATTGCTGTACCTTTACAAAAATTATTAGGCGTTAAAGTTATCGCTGCATTAGAACGTTTAATGGGAATGATATTGACCACCATTGCGGTACAAATGTTTTTAACCGGCTTAGGTACCTACCTTAGCACTCTTCGCACTTGAATTTTTTTCTGCGTTTCCGCTCAACTCGCAATCCTCATGGTTATTGTATAAACCAGATTCTTGCATGGACGCGGCACTTGCCAAAAATCCAATTGCTATGAGTATCTTTGATCAATATGCTTTTAATTTTGCTGAACGGTATTCGCTAACAATACTTTTTTTAAGATGCTTAAGGCTTCATCTAACTGTTCCTTGCTAATGACTAAAGGCGGCGCTAAGCGAATAACGGTATCGTGGGTTTCATAGCTTAATAAACCCTGCTCTAACAACTGTAAAACAATATCACGCCCTTTTGCATAGCGTCCATCCAGTTCGACACCGATAAATAAACCTTTACCGCGAATTTCTTTGATGAGTGGTGATGCTATTTTTAATAGGTTTTGATGCAAATAATCGCCTAACTCTGCTGAACGTTGGATTAGGTTTTCATCAAATAGTATGTTTAAAGCTTCTAATGCGACTGTAGCCGCTAAGGGATTCCCGCCAAAAGTACTGCCATGATCGCCCGGTGTAAAAACATCCATCACTTCACGACGACTTAAAAATAAAGACACCGGTAGTAAGCCGCCACCTAATGCTTTACCTAGAATCAAAGCATCTGGTTTAGTATGCTCATGTTCGCATGCCAAAAATTTTCCTGTTCTACCTAAACCGGTTTGTATTTCATCAAAAATGAGTAACACATTATTTTCTCGACAAATTTTGGCAATGGCTTGCAAATATCCTGAGGGTGGCACAACTATGCCTCGCTCACCTTGAATAGGTTCGACTAAAAATGCCGCGGTATTAGGCGTGATTGCAGCTGATAATGCCTCGGCATCACCATATTCTATGGTTTTAAATCCTGGAGCAAAAGGCCCAAAACCCAACTGATACTGTGGTTTTGATGACATGCCCACCACGGTGGTGGTACGGCCATGAAAGTTGCCACGACAAACAACAATCTCGGCTTGATTTTGTGCCACTTTTTTAACGGTATAAGCCCATTTTCTAGCAGCTTTAATCGCTGTTTCTACCGCTTCAACACCGGTGTTCATCGGTAAAGCACGATCCATCTGCGTTAAGTCGCAGACCTGCTTTAAAAAAGCGCCCAACCTATCGCTATGAAAAGCGCGTGAACACACCGACAAGCGTTGTGCTTGCTGCGTTAAAACCTGCACTAACCGCGGATGACTATGTCCGTGACTCACTGCTGAATAAGCACTCATCATATCGATATAACGCTTACCGGCGGTATCCCACACTTCGGCACCCAAACCACGTGTAAGCACCACCGGCAAAGGATCATAATTGGCCGCGCCATACCGTTGCTCCAACTCGATGGGATTATTCAGTCTTAGATCGTTAGAAGATTCTGACTGTTGATCGGCGATGGCGCTTTGCTTACTCATTTAGTTTAAACTCCAAAAATACCCAGCAATATTTCTTTAATTAATCTTTCGGTTTTAAGATCCTTATCATGATAAGGGTTGTATTCCACCACTTCAACTCCAATAAGCGATGTTTCTTGGCGTAATAGAGTCAATACTTGGCATAAACTCTCCCCTGCAATACCGTTAGCTTCTGGCACACCGACGCCGGGCGCATCAAAAGGATCAATGGCATCTAAATCCAAACTAACGCCAAATCCTGAGCTATTTGCTTTAACATAAGCTATCGCTTCCGAAAAAACGCTATCCAAACCACGCTTTGCAATCGCTTGCATGTTATAAACACGTACGCCTAAACGCTGTAATAATTTTTCTTCTTCCTCCTCAAAACTACGGATGCCGATTAACACCAAGCGTTTTGGATCGATTTTAGGACGAGGTATAGCGATTTGTGTTAGCGCTGGATCGCCATAACCTAACAGCGCTGCCAAGGGCATACCATGAACATTACCCGTAGCCGTCGTTTCAAAGGTATGACTATCCATGTGTGCATCGATCCAGATCAACCCCAACTCACTCTCAGGTTGTTGCTCGAGCGCAGCGGCGACACCACTCCACGTACCGATTGCACAAGAATGATCGCCTCCCAACACCGCAAAGCGTTGTTGTTGTTGGACTAAATCAAAAGTTATGGCAGCCAATTCGGTATTGAGTTCCACCACGCGCTGCAATTTATCGCTTTTGTCGCCACTACGCGGCACTAGCATGGCTTGCCAATGAGCACGCAAATGCTGTTCGGATAATTGTTGCTCTAAGACATGCTTTTGTAGCTGCAGCGGACCTTCGGCACAGCCAGCTTCATTCGCAGCGATGCCCGATGCATAACCAATCAGAGATAGTGATGTTGTCATGGATATTGACCCTATTAATTGGCACATTATATACCTATATATATCGGACTCACATAAGCAAGCAACGGACAAAAAGAAAAGGACATTGTGATGAGCAATGTCCTTTAATGATGTATCTTAAACTAGCAAATCAAATGCTAATTTTAATAGTTAAGATCATCTTAGAGTAAAACCATCCGTAATAGGTGGTAGATTGTTTTTATCAGTTTTGGTTGTATTAAAAAATCCCCTAAAAAATCGCCCAATTGTATTAGCATTTTGAGAATCTTGACTTTCAGCCTTTTGGTTTTGTAGGTCAGTTACGTTAATTTCAGTAAGCTTAGTAAGAGTTTCAAAAGCTATGACTATGTTATTTACTATAGTTACTAATGAAATAGACTCCGAACCATCAGGAAGTAAATCATTTAAGCGGTTCTTAAATATTCCAAGCTTTTCGTCATTTAATTCTTCAAACATAAAAACACAGTTCACCTTAGGTGACAGTCCGTCTACCTGATCTTCACCTGTATTTTCGTTAGCATCGACTATATGAAAAATCACATTGGAAGGTTTACCGTCCCACTCATCCGTAGATTCATAATCATTGGTATTCTGATCATCTAACTTTTCATCGGACTTTATAGCTGCGCGGCGTATATCAAGAGCATTTTTTAATGCCCTCATAAAATCAATACCATTACTAGAGTTGGGCCCGCTTGATTTTCCACTTTCGTTTTTTTGTTTATTCTCTTTGACAATTTGTACGATATCCTTGATTAAATCACCTTTACTAATATTCATAGGTAATGGAGGTGGGGGTGGTACCACAGGTTCTTTTTTTTCTTCTGAAGATGTTGTTACTTGATTATAAGAACTTGAAGAAGCTGCACTTTCCGATGTTTCGTTTTTCTGAAGAAAAGGGAGGGGTTCTCCAATTACTGAACCAGAATCTTCTAAACTGTTATTAAGAACTGAATGACGGTTTTCAACAAATTTACCAACCACTATTTCTAAATTTTCATTAAAAGCTGAATTTTGATGTAAATCAAAATAATTAGCTTTCTTCTCCTTCAAAGCTATCCTGATTGCATCTATAGCAGACCCTAGAGATTCATTCTCAATCTCTGCGTTAACCACAAACCTTTGTGTGTTAAATAATTTTCTTGCCCAATAACCCAAGAGTTGCGCCCAATAAACAATACGCCATGAATGTGAATCTGATGTCGGTTTAGCCTCAGGAGAGGAGTTTTTGGCCAAAAAATAACGTAAAAGATCTGACTCACTATATTCAGCGACGATAAAAGCAACTAAACAATTAAAAGCATCGGTGTATTTTTGTTGTTGACCAGCATCAGTATTCTCAAATTGATGTTTTTTTAGGAAGGATGCAAACTCTTGCTCCCCTACTTGGTTCATCTCTTCAAAAAATGTTTTAACACAACGAGCCAGATCCATTTGATAATTAGTTCCATCGTTGATATCAAGTCTCTTAATCTTAGGGAAAAAATTATCCTTAATCTCTAAGGTTCTATTCTGCAGACCCACTGCTTGTAATTTTGTCATATCTTACCTTAATTTTATTGTGTTAATAGGTTTCATGATCGTTTATTTCCATCATACTAAACAATATCGCTAAATTTTTATTTATGATGTTGATAAGGATCATACGTTGTTATCGAAGAGTAAAGAAAAAATATTAATGAAATATTAAGTTCTAAGAAAAGTTTCGTCAGCTATTGCGCTGCAGATCAATGACTGACTTTTATGATACAAACATTGCATTTACTTTTTACTAATCAATTACAAAGACTCGTTTCAGTAAATAAGATTGCCTTAAGTTTTGTTTAAACAAAAAATCTTAAAAAATTAAACTATGCAAGCAATGAATCGTTTTCACTAAAGCTGCAATACAAAGTCATGCAAAAACTTGATATATCCTAAAAGAAGACTAACAATACATCTATGCAACCCCTTGCTCCACTGATTAAAGATCTCGCTGTCATACTAGGCGTCGCCAGCTTAGTCACACTGCTATTTCAAAAAATAAGACAACCGGTCGTATTGGGTTATCTATTATCCGGAATTATTGTCGGCCCGCATGTGCCGCCCTATGATCTGGTGACTGACGTACCCAGCTTACATACGCTCTCCGAATTGGGCGTTATCTTTTTGATGTTTTCACTCGGTTTAGATTTCAGTTTTCATAAACTGAAACGCGTTGGCACACCGGCTATCATTACTGGCTTGTTTGAAGTACTGATAGTTTTAGCCATAGGCTTCGTGCTAGGCAAAATATTGGGCTGGTCGACGTATGATTGTATTTTTTTAGGCGCGGCACTATCCATCTCATCGACCACTATTATCATCAAAGCCATGGAAGAATTGGGTTTGAAAAGCAAACACTTTGCTGAACTGGTCTTTGGTGTGTTGATCGTCGAAGATCTACTCGCGATTTTATTACTCGCCGGACTCTCTATCGTAGTTGGCACACATGCGGTTATTTCTGCCACACTCGCAGACTCCGCGATTAAACTTTTTATCGTGGTTGGTAGTTGGTTTTTGATCGGTTATTTTTTAATTCCCACACTGATTCGAAAACTAGTCGACGTCGCCAATCAAGAAACTTTAACGATTGTTTCCGTAGCGATGTGTCTAATATTGGTCTGCATTGCCGCGTATTTTGGTTATTCCACGGCATTAGGCGCCTTTATTATGGGTTCCATACTCGCTGAAACCGATTTAATTCAATTTATTGAACAATATATGCGGCCGATCCGTGATATTTTTGCGGCAGTGTTTTTCATTTCGGTGGGTATGCTGATCGATCCGAGTATGATCTTGCAAAATATTTGGATAGTATTACTCATTTCCATCATCACCATCATCGCTAAAATTCTTGCTACCGGCACCGGCGCCTTAGCATCGGGACAAAGTTTAACCACGTCGGTGCGCGCCGGCTTTAGTATGGCGCAAATCGGTGAGTTTTCTTTTATTATTGCCGGCTTAGGACTGACATTACAAGTGACGCGCCCTGCGCTATTTCCTATTATTATTGCCGTATCGGCCGTAACCACGTTTACCACGCCTTATCTCATTATGTCCTCGGCGGCATTGAGTAAACTTTTAGAAAAAAATCTTCCCACGCGCGTGAGACAGCTACTCAGTCATTACACGATACTCATCCATCGTTACCTAAGATTGAAGAAAAAACGTGCGGTTTACAGTCAATACATCACGCGCTTGCTGATTAATAGCGTCATGGTGGCTATTATTTTTAGCTTAAGTGAAAAATGGATATTTCCAAAAATTAGTGAATGGATCACTGCAACTTATTGGGTAAACACCTTAAGTTGTCTGATTGCCTTATTATTAGCTTCGCCATTTATCTGGGGCATGATTTTTGCCTACCGTGCTTTCCCGCATCGACGCCTGGCAGCCATTAAACCTATTATTGCCATAGGATGGATTTTTACTTTAACCGTCATCACGACGTTAGCCGTCACTTATTTTCATACTTGGTCAATTATTTTACTGCTCATCCTTATTGCGTTTACCTTATTTAGTTTATTACATAAACCTTTACAAAAATTTTATCCTTGGTTAGAAAAAAGATTTCTAGCCAATATTAAAACGCCGAGCATACAAGAAACTTCCAAAGATGAATTAAGCGCTTGGGGTGTCAATTTAAAAGGCACTGACATCCAGAATAATTATTATTTTATTAATAAAACCATACAAGAATTAGACTTGGCGCAACAATTTGGCATCCATGTGGTTGCGCTGTATCGTGGCCCCAAAATCATTTTGACTCCGCCACATCATGAAAAAATTAGGCTGTATGATAAACTGTTTATTTTAGGTAGTGACGAACAAATCGACACCTTTAGTCAGCTATTACAGGTAAACATCTATCAAGAAGAACTGGAATTATTTAATCATCTGGAGCTAAAAACTTTTTTACTTGATAAAAGCCATACGTTTGTTGGGCTTACTATAGAAGAAGCCATGCAAAAAAATCATATCGATGGAATCGTATTAGGCATGGAGCGCAAAGGTGTCAGGAAAATTAATCCAAGTAAAGATACAATTTTACGTAAGGAAGATCTGTTGATCTTGTTAGTCTATAAAGCTTCAACTTAGTGACACTAGGCTTAATCATCATTGCGAGCTCATAAGCAACTTTGTCATTACAAGCACCATAGCTATGTTGAACGTCATTGCAAGGTTTCTAGCGCGTTGATGTCTTACGAACATGAACGCCATTGCGAGCGCCGCAGCAATTGTTCTTCATTGCGAGGGTTAGCGTGTTGACGGCATTACGATCGCCGCAGCTTATTGTTCGTCATTGCGAGCGCCGCAGGCGCGCGGCAATCTAGACATTCGCTCGCCATGACCGTGATTTTTTTATACTATTATGAAAGAATTTTGGTAGCATACCTGCCTAGAAGTGGGTTTTCATAGGTTTTTGAGCAAAAAATTGTCTATCAATTTGTCAAACCTACCCATTAATGAATTATACAAAAGAGGAAGATCCCCATTATTAAGCAGTTTTTCCATCGACTATTCCCCAAAAAAATAGCGCACGTACCAGCCAACATCATCCCTAGGGCTGAACATACTATTTCCCGCAAAGATATTAGTGATAATGCGCTTAAGGTTCTTTACCGACTGAATCAACATAAGTATAGTGCTTATTTAGTAGGTGGTTGTTTACGGGATATTTTACTTAAGCAAAAGCCTAAGGACTTTGACATCGCCACCAATGCTAGTCCTGAAAACATCAAAAAGCTTTTTCGTAATTGTTTATTAATAGGCCGCCGCTTTCGTCTCGCACATATTCGCTTTGGTCGGGAAATCATCGAGGTCAGTACCTTTAGAGCGCAAAGCAAAAAAAAATCGCTTAAACATCGCAAGATTGCCACGCACGGTATGTTATTACGTGATAATGTCTATGGAACTATTGAAGAAGATGTATGGCGACGAGATTTTACCATGAACGCCCTCTACTACAATATTGCAGATTTTTCCTTGGTCGACTATTGTGGCGGACTCACGGATATACAAAATAAAATCGTACGCATTATTGGCGAACCACGAACTCGTTATCAAGAAGATCCGGTTCGGCTTTTACGCGCGATACGCTTTGCCGGAAAATTAGGTTTCCAGTTAGATCCCGCTACTGCCGAACCGATACAAGAACTTGCGCCTTTACTGCGTCATGTGCCACCCGCTCGCTTATTTGAAGAAGTACTTAAACTTTTTCATCATGGACAAGCCTTAAAAACCTACCAATTACTACAGCAATATCATCTACTCAACGAATTATTCCCATACGCTAAGCAAGATTCTCTAGATGATACCAACGACAAACTACTAGAACTTGCCTGTGAAAATACTGATAAACGTATTCAACAAGGCAAAACCGTTTCACCGGCATTTTTATTTGCCGTGTTTTTATGGCCTACCGTACAAGCTAAAGCTCAACAACTCATAGCCCAACACACACCCATATTTGTTGCCTATCAACATGCAGTAAGTTATGCACTGAGCAAACAACAAAAACTGATTACTATTCCGCGTCGGTATAGTACCGCTATTCGTGAAATATGGGATTTACAACATCGATTGTTGCAACGACGTCCTTTTATGTTGCACCGCTTAATGAATCATCCGCGCTTTCGTGCTGCTTATGATTTTTTATTATTACGCGCCGAAATCAAGGAAATTGATCCCGACATTGCGACATGGTGGACTGAATTTTTAGAAGCCGATGATGAAACCAGAAAACAATTAATCCTAATCGCAACGCAAGCGCCCCGAGGAGCCAAACGTCCCAAAAAACGAGGAAGAACAATATGAATGGAATCGAAGCCGAACTGACTCAGTCGGCGAGCTGGAAGAATTTAAAACAGCATTTTTTACAAATTGAAAAAATCAGCCTCGCAGAATTATTTCATAATGATCCATTACGTGCTAAAAAATTTAGCTTAACTGAAAAAAACTTATATTTTGATTATTCAAAAAATCCGGTACTTGATAAAACGCTAACACTATTCGCTCAATTAGCCGATAATGCTCATCTGAAGCAGCATATCCACGCTTTATTTTCAGGTGCTTGTGTAAATACTACACAACAACTTCCTGCCTTGCATACCGCATTACGCGACCCACGAAAATCCGGATTAATCGTGAATGGCGAAGATGTCTTAGTAAAAATTCATGCCTGTTTAGATAAAATGCAACACTTCGTGGAACAAATACATCGGCAACAATGGCGCGGCTTTAGCAACAAAAAAATAACTGACATTGTTAATTTAGGGATAGGCGGCTCAGATTTAGGACCTTTAATGGCCGTTCATGCCTTGCAACTCTGGCAAAAAAACTCCTTACGCTTTCATTTTATCTCATCGATCGATGACAGAACATTACGAAGCTTATTAGAAAAAATAAACTTAGAAAGCAGCTTATTTATTATTACTAGCAAATCCTTTACCACTTGCGAAACGCTTTTGAATGCCAAAAGCATCCTAAAACTATTTCAAGAAAAATTTAGCTCAGCAGCCATTAAACAACATTTCATAACCGTCACCAGCGAAATCGAGAAAGCCATTGCATTTGGTATCGATCCTGAGTGCGTATTTCCACTTTGGGATTGGGTCGGCGGTCGTTATTCATTATGGTCAGCGGTGGGTTTACCGATTGCCTTAGCCATCGGTATGTCAAATTTCCGTGAACTGCTTAGCGGTGCGCATGCTATGGATCGCCATTTTTTCCATCAACCCTGGCGAGCAAATATGCCAGTGTTATTAGGTCTGTTAGGCATATGGCAAGTCAATTTCTTTCAATCTTCCGCTCATGCGATATTAGCCTATGATGCAGGACTAAAGTATTTTCCAGCTTATTTACAACAGTTAGAGATGGAAAGTAATGGTAAATCGACGCGTATTGATGGTGAGGCAGTAGATTATGACACCTGCCCGATTATTTTCGGAGACATAGGTTTAAATGCGCAACATGCCTTTAATCAACTGTTTCATCAAGGTACGGCGCATTTTTCTGCGGATTTTATTTGCAGCTTACGCCATCCCAAACTTAATATTCGGCATCATCAACATGTCATCGCCAGTGCTTTAAGTCAAAGTAAGGCTTTTATGGAAGGTTGTCATAGCGATATCCAATACAAAAATCTGCGGGGAAATCATGCCAATAATATGCTGGCAGTCGATGAACTTAATCCATTTAGTTTAGGATTGATGATTGCGCTTTATGAACATAAAGTGTTTGTACAAAGCGTTATTTGGCAGATTAATCCATTTGATCAATGGGGAGTTGAATATGGCAAACAATTAAATAAACAGATTTACCAAAGTTTAAATAACCCTAGCAAGCAAACTACTGAAAACTTTGATTCCTCCACCCAGGGCTTAATCGAACGCTATCAAGAGATTAATAGCTCATAAAGTAAACTATGCACCAAATCATGGACCAACCTAATACATAAAACGAATTAAGGTGAGTAATACCACGGTCTGGATTGCTGAAACACTCAGCACCCATTTAGCGATCTGCTTACTAAGATTCGCATAAACTTTTTCTATTTTTAATTCAAGATCGCTTTTGATTTCTCCTATTTTCAATTCAAGATTTCCCTTTATTCCTTCCATTTTTACTTCAAGATCGTTTTTTATTCCTAGACTTTCTCTTCTTAAACCTTCTATTTTAAGCTCTAACTCTTTTAATTTAATATTGATATTACCTTCTAGCTCGCGTAGATCTTGTTTAGTACAAATGTTGTCATCAATGGCGCGGAAAATAAGGTCGACTTGAATCTCAGCTTGCTGGGGCGGAACCCCCGCCTGCTCTAATTTTTTTGCCCAACTTAAGGTGTCGAATTTCATCAGTGCCGCCATATTTAGATTTCCTTATTATTTTTCTTCATTTTCTCTCAGACACTAGGAATTATACACCTAAAATAGTGCAAGTAAGAATTTTATCCAGAACGAATCTTAATTGATATTAAAGACCGTCTGTATTGCTTTTACTATCATTTATTTATATTAGGCACACTCGAATAGCACTGATATACTTATCATTTATACCCATCAAGGTTAATGAATGGATATTGCAGATTCTAAGCCGTTTTCATCCGCAAAAGTCGAAGTTAAAAAGCGTAGCCGGCAAAAAGTGGCCTGGCCAGCCTATGAACTGGCTTTTTTAGATCATGATTTTTTGCTGCACAAATCCTTACGTTCAGTGCGTTTGCAATTAGAGTTGTTAAAACCAGAACTCTCGCAACAAAAGCTAAAGATCGAATCCACCATTGTTGTGTTTGGCAGTGCGCGAGTCGTCGATCCTGAAGTAACCAAGCAGGAATTAAAGCAAGTACAAAAGAAATTAAAACAGACTCCCAATAGTGCTTCCGCCAAAAAAACAGAAAAATTGCTTAAAAACCAACTCGAAAAAGGCAAATACTACCAAGAATCGCAACGTTTCAGTCAAATTGTCTCGGAGCGCTGTCAAAAAAATCGACGTCGTCATTTCGTCATCGTCACCGGCGGTGGACCCGGCATCATGGAAGCCGCTAATCGCGGTGCACAAGATGTCAAAGCTAAAAGTATCGGTTTAAATATCGTGTTACCGCACGAACAAAATCCTAATCCCTATATCTCGCCTGAACTGTGCTTTCAATTCCATTATTTTGCGATACGCAAAATGCACTTTCTGATCCGTGCCAGAGCCTTAGTCTGCTTCCCAGGCGGCTATGGTACTTTAGATGAACTCTTTGAAGCTTTAACGCTGTTACAAACCAAAAAAATCAAACCGATTCCGTTACTATTATTCGGCAAAAAATATTGGTCCAAACTGATCGATTTTAATTTTTTAGTTAGTGAAGGCATGGTCGATGCCAACGATTTGAAATTATTTCATTATGTCGAAACCGCCGAGCAGGCTTGGAAAATCATCGCTGAATTTTATGATTTGCCGAGAAAATAAATAAAACACTGATATCAATTTTTATTATAAATAAGCTTTAGCTAAATTTATTCCATCAATCTATTTGACTGTATAGTATCTTTTTAGACATTTACTAGATTAGAATCTAAAAAGTTTTTACACAAATAAACAAGAATAAAAAATGGCTGAAAATAAGCAACGAGCAAACCACGACTCAGCATGGAAAGATATATTAGATGCCTATTTTAAAGAGTTTATAGAATTTTTTTATCCTGAGATTGCTACAAAAATTGACTGGTTAGCGCCGTATATAGCTTTAGATAATGAACTTCAGTCTATTACGACGGACGCTATGCTAGGTAAAACGGTTGTTGATAAATTAATAAAAGTTAAATCGTTAGCAGGGAAAGAAGAAGTTGTATTAATCCATATCGAAGTCCAAGGACAAAAAGAAGCAGAATTTTCTAAACGACTATTCCAGTATTACTGCAAACTTTTTACAAAATACGATCAATCTATTCTAACATTAGCTATTCTGACCGATAATAACCAAAGCTGGCATCCAAATAGTTATCAAAGAAATGTTTTTGGCTTTTCAGTAGTAAACTTTAATTTTAAAACTCATAAATTACTTGATTATTATGACAAAAAACAAGAGTTAGCGATTTCTAACAACCCTTTTGCAGTAGTTGTTTTAGTCCACCTTATTTTCTTAGAAACTAAAAAAGATCCTAAAGCACGATCGCAAATGAAATTTCAGCTAACTCGCCGTTTATATGAGAAGGGTTATAATCGAGATTATGTAATAAATTTGATCAAAGTGATAGACTGGGTATTAGTCATACCTGAACATCTGGAGTTAAAATTTAAAACAAAGATTAATGAATTAGAGGAGAGAAAAAATATGAGTTATATAACCAGCTTTGAGCGATTAGGTCGAGAAAAAGGACTACAACAGGGATTACAGGAAGGCCGACAAGAAGGCCGTCAAGAAGCGCGGTATGAATTGGCTAAAAGCCTTTTAGCAGAAGGTTTTGCATTAGATTTAGTAAAAAAAGTAACCAAATTATCTGATTTGGATTTAAATGAACTAGAGAAAGCTTAACTTCTAGTAGACACCTAGCGCTTCATTAATTTATATCGAGTCATGCGCGGCGTATTTACAGCCGCGAAGATCGATCATGATGCCCGTCAGCTCATCAAGACGGGAACAAGTAGGTTAATATGCGATCCTTTAGCGATTGTAATCCCAGGGACAGACTACTTGTAAAGAATCAAAAATAAAGTCTTTTTTATTTCGTGTGACTAAACGCAAATCATGAAAACGCACCGTTGCCGCTATAAGATTATCAATAGCAGGAAGTGGTTTGTTTACTGATGATAGTAACCTAACCCATCTATCAGCCACCTCATGATTTATGACTAAAAATACGATCCCTGTTTCGAAATTACCACTACAGCCGGTTTACCATGTAAAGTAATCTCTTGTGGGCCATGCAAACTCGCCGCTTTGACCACTTCACTCAATCTAGCCTTAGCATCTTGTAATTGCCAAGCATGCATATCCACCCCATTATCAAAAAAATCTAGTCTCACTAGTCATTTCAATATAATAAACCGCAAAAAACAACCCATTTATATTTGACTTTAGGAAGCGATTTTAGTTATCTATTTCCAGTTAACAAGCATATTTCTCCGCGCGCGCCGTAAATGATGGGCAATTACTCATTATATTGCGAGCACTAAAATATTTATCGTCATTGCTGAGCGCGTAACATATAATCGTCATTGCCAAGCCCTAAAATATTCATCGTCATCGCCGAGCCCGTAACATATAATCGTCATTGCGAGCACCGCAGGTGCGTGGCAATCCACTCGGCCTCACTGAGGTTTCACCCTCCCTTAACAGCGCTCATGAATACCTTCATTTTTATTCTTAATCTGCACATAACCTTTCATTAAGGAAACCTTAAGAGTTTCTTAAGCTTCATCGCGTAGAATTAAATAAGTAAAAAACCTTTGTTATTAATAATAAAAATAATTCGATATAAGGAATAAAAATGAAGCCGTCTATCATTGAAATCTTAACTACTTTAAACGTTAAAAAAAATATAAAGCAACATATTGAACAAATCGAAAATTACTATAAAAAATTTAAAGTTAGCCCTCTAAAAGATTTGCTTAATGAAGATGAAAAAACATTAAATGACAATCCCATTCTAACCGAATTGAAAAAAACTCTTGAGTCGCATGCTACTACAAAAGAAAATCCCAGCAAGGAAGATTTAGAAGTAATAAAACGTAAAATTTCAGAAAAAAAATTAACAATTGGAAAATTAAATTCTCAAGCAAAAGATTCTATCCTTGAAAATCTAAAAAAAGTCGAAGCAAAAATAATTGGTTTTATTAAACAACAGCAAAATATGATGTCTGATGAAATGCGAAACCAAGCTTATACCGACGCTAAGAATGCACTATGTTTAGCAGATATTGAATTAGTAAAAATCGAGATACAAAAAGATATAAGTGAAAAAAATATTGCTGCATTATATAAATTAGTAAATCCGAATATTCTTGGCTTAGCTAGAGCTCTTTCCCTTAAAAATGAAATTGATAGCAGCGATGTTAATCGTGAAAATTTAAATATTTTCTTCGATTCAATTAAAACACAACTTAATCTAGCTACCGACGAAGCTATTAATCTATCAAATTTAGAAAAAATACCTAACTGGTCAGCATTTAAGCTTTCATTAAATACAAAATTGGAACAAAATAAAAAACGAAAATTACAAGCGCAAAATGCTGCTAACACCTCTGCTAATCCTGATATTACTCACTCAATGAAAGTTTTAAAGGAATTGCAGGAAGAAAATCAAAAATTATCTGCAGAAATAATTACACTTAATGAAAAAATAATTTTTTTACAAACCCAACTACCTGCTGAAACCTCTAGCATTGAAGAAAATTTATCAGAAACTAAAAACCTTAACGACACTTTGCAAAACCCAAATACTTCTGAAGAAACTATTACAGAAAACTTACCATTTTTAAGTTTACTAGATGCACTTACTGAAAAAGAAACGCAGCTTGCCGCTTTGGAAGCATCTTTTAAATTTTTTAAAAAAGACTACGATATACTTCATAATGAAAAAAATGAACTCCAGAACGAAGTTGTAAGGCTTCAAAGGCTAGAAATAAATTTTGTAAATAAAGAAAAACGTGACAACTCCCACGCTAAAATATTAACTACATTACACAATCTAAAACTCCCAGAAATCGGTGCTCTTAAAAAAGAATTACTAGACAAAGAGTCCAAGTTAAAAGCATTAAGAACGAAACTCGAAAAATTTAACAGCGACACCAATAGATTAGTTCAAAGTTATGAAACAGAATTAACTCAAAATAAAGCTTTAGAATTTAAACTCCAATCTCAACTAAAATCAAAAGAAGAAGAAATAAATCAGTTAACACGTAAACATCAAGAACAAATTCTTCTGTTTGAAAAACAAAAAAAACTAATTGAAGATGATAAAAACAAACTTGTAGATCAAGTAACTGTTAAAGACAGTGAACAACAAGTAGTAATTGAACAGATTACACGAACATACGATGAAAAAATAAAACTTCTAGAACAACGGATTAATTCTCTTAATACAGATCATGAAAAACTTTCAGAAAAATTAATCGCCACAAAAGCAAATTCAGAAAAATTCGAAAGTGACTTAAAGCTAGCTAATGAAAATCTTACAAAATCAAGAGAATTATCAAATAAATTAAAAGCAAGAAAAACTGAACTTCAAAATGAAATAGATACTCTAAAAGAATCCTCCAAAAAAGCTGCAGAAACTATATCTGATCTTGAAGTTGAAAAACTAAAATTAGATACTAATCTAAAGAATATGCAGGAAGCTTTAGAAGAATCTAAGAATGAAATAACTAATCTCCAAGATAAACGAGTTGCTCTAATTGAAAATGATTCGACTAATAAAGATAAAATATCTGAGCTTACAGGCAAGATTAGCTTGCTTGAAGAAAAAACTAAAGGCCAAGAAATTTCTATTAAGGACCTAACAAGTCAAATAAAAGTTAATTTAGAAAAGTTAAAACAAGATTCAGGGGCTCAAGTATTAGAATTACAAAATGAGTTAGCAGCAGAAAAAAAAGGAAATATTGAAAAACTTGATAAAGAAAAAAATCAACTTACGAAAAATATAAATACTACGAATGAAGCTTTCGAAGCGCTTAAAGTCGAATTCGAAAAAACTAAAGAAAATTTGACTCAAATCCAAAGCGAGTTAGATAAAGCTAATGAAGAGCTTACACAATCACAAGTTAGTACACACAAATTATCTGATGATAATAATAAATTAAAAAAAGACGTTGAAACTCTCCAAAAAACCCATGGCGATCTACAAAATAAATGTGATAGGCTTAAAAAGAGATTAAAAGATAAAAATGAAGAAATAAAGAATTCAAATGATCAAATTACCGAAATTAATCAACAACCTCAAAATGGCAAACAGAAAGTAGAAAGCTTAGCTACACGATTAGAAGAAGCTGAACAAAATACGCAAAGTTTGAAAGAACAATTACAGGAATTAAAAAAGGATAAGGAGAATAAAGTTATGCCAAATCAAAATGTACCCGTCGAAGCACCTCTCATCGATCTCAGTACAAGCGAGGATGATAAAACCCCTCAGAGAGTAAGTGAGACCAATGCTGACTCGGCATTAAGTTCATCCCCTACTCCTTCTTCACCTCAAACATCAAGCTCCTCACTTAATTTGCAACTTCCAAATCATAATTCATCTGTGGATCAAGGCGATTCAGGTCTATTTCATCCTTTGTCATCAAACCCAAATACGTACTCTTCGGAACCAATTATAAATAATCCGAATTTAAAGCAACCAGTAAGAACCTCTCCTTTTTCGTCTCCCCCATATTTACATCGATCACAAAGCTCTCCCGCTTTGAACAAGGCAAATGAAGAAAGAAACGGAGCATTTATCGGAGCTAATTCTAGGGAGAGTTTGACAACCCTTGGAAGTACTGGCGGTATTACAGATCCAACTGTATCAACAAAAATAACTCCCGTAAATACGGGTACATCCATGCCTACACTAGAACAACAGATAGATAATTTAATATCAGGTCCTGAGTTTAAAAATCAACTAACAAGGGACTTAGCTGCACGACTAAATAACTATTATAAAAAAGCTCTTACACATGAACTGAATCTCTCTATGGAAAATTTAGATAGCTTATTGCTAGAACCTAGTGAGGTAAGCAAGCGTCAGTTATTAGCCGATGGTACTGTAGATCATCTGCTCAGTATCGAAGATGCAAAACAAGAAATTAAAACAGCGCTTACTCAAATAGTTTCTGAATCTGAAGAAGAAAATCTACTTTATCCTGAAAATGCAGCAAAAGAATTTTTAGATATCTTTTTTAAGCTGAATTCATTTACTAATGCCCCAGCAGACTATCCGGAATGTCATGATAGATTATTAAACTCTCTTAATGCTAATAAAGCCAATGCCCAAGCATATGTTGCGCTATTAAAACTTTGTGATGAGCAGATCTTAAGCCCACAAATGAAACAATCTGCTTCGATTTATATTCAAACTCAATTGGCAAATGGTTTAACCGCAATTAATATAAATCCTGAAGAATATAGAGCGTGGATAATAAACACAGCTTCCGAATTTGTTAATGAAATATTAAATCCAAGGAATATGCTTGATGCCTTAGAAGCAGCAAAAGTTAGCTTACCTAACTCAAGTAATTTGCTACAAACTACAAAAGATATACTGTCTAAGCAATGTGATGCAAAAATTAAATCTATTATTGAAGATAATTTTGCTCACATTTTTATCGATGGCATTTTAGAAAAAATTAATAATGGTGTGGAATTGTCTGCTGATGAAATACAGAAACTACCACCGCAACTGCAATATGCCGATACAGTAAACGATTTTGAGTTAGGCTTGAAATCGGAATGGCCTAATTTAAATTATTTTAACGCATCTGCGGCTCTTCGTGAAAAGTGCTTTCGAACCGCTCGTTCATTGCTACGCATAAAAGCTTTAGATCATTTAGCGCAAATTAATCCCGAAGAGTTACTTGAAGA
The DNA here is from genome assembly GCF_964030935.1 of Rickettsiella endosymbiont of Aleochara curtula. Taxonomy (NCBI): domain Bacteria; kingdom Pseudomonadati; phylum Pseudomonadota; class Gammaproteobacteria; order Legionellales; family Coxiellaceae; genus Rickettsiella; species Rickettsiella endosymbiont of Aleochara curtula. Next base: position 1,539,770 of record NZ_OZ034990.1, on the reverse strand, counting down.
AATAAATCATCATGATAATGAAGCTTGGCTAGAAAAAAAGCTTCAATTAATAACGGGTAAATCTGTTAATTTAAAACTAGTTCAGCTAGAAAAAGAACAAAAAAATTTATTAAACGAACTCAGTTCCTCACTCCATATATCAACTTTCTATGATATAGCGATTACCGGTAAATCCATTCCCGATCTTATCCAAGAAATAGAAAAAGTTAGTAAAATCCAATTGTCTGTTGCTGAGCAAGTAAGTCAGATTTTTCAGGAGATCGACACAAAACAAGCTGCATATCCTGAACTAAAAGATGACCGGGAACTTGTCGACTTTGTAGGTGACTTTAATCAGCCTCTTGAAGAACAAGATAAGGCTTTACCAAAAATTAATGCCGACCAAGCTACCATTCTTTTAATGCGAATCAATCAAGAATTAGCAAAAAACAAATGGGCTTTCGCTTATAATAAAACTGAAAAAGAAATTATTTCTGATAGTTTAGTTAATATCAGTCAACAAGAAATTTTCAACTTTACTAAGGATGAAAGCAAAGAACTAATCGTACTTGCTTGGAAAGTATTATGTAAAAATCCTAGTGATGATCTGAAAAAAATAAAGCAATGGCTAAAGCTTACGCTAGAAAAAAGAGAACAAGCCCTAAAAGATACTATGAAAAAAAGAGAGCATTGGCTAAAAGATATTGCACTCCTTCATGCTATCACCAAAAAATTGGCCCTATTTAGTCCAAAAATAAAAGAAAATATCGCTAAATTTGAAGATTTAAGAGTTCGCAAGGAAGAGGATATCAATCAGCTGGAAGAGCCCGTAGCCAAGAAAATAGAAGATGCTGTGTATCTTCCTCATAGGCATACGATTATTGCCAATTCATTAGATCCCAATGTAGCAAAACCTCTTCCTGCCGATTTTGAACTATTAGATGGTGCTTTTTATAAACAAGATCCGCTCCAAATAGGCCAAACTATTACTTTTGCATTAAACTTACACAATGGTGAAGAACAGAAATGCTCTGTTACTCGCAATGAAACATGCTTAGCTTATAAAATTCATACTCCTTGGCTAAATATTGTTAATAAGATCAAAGATGGAGTTGCAAATAAAATGACTTATGCTAGATCAAATACAAATAGCTCCAAGCAATTCAATACCGAAGAAGAAACTCTTTTCACACTATTAACGCATGCTGTTAATAGCTCTAAAGGTCCAACTCATACGATTATGCTAGGTAAAAAATGCTCTAATGAAAAAGCAATATTTATTTGTTTTTTTGCAGAAAAAATCAATGCTGACCCAAACCTAAGTAACAAAAAAACCATACTAGTGGTAAATGCTAAGGATAAGCTCAAAGTACATTCAGATGATAAAAAAACAATTTATAATAAATTCCATAAAGCAAATTCTCATTCTGTAGAACTTGGCAATGCGGCTATACGAATCAGTAATACTCTCAATCGTAATAGACCAACAGGATTATAAAACTATGCCAATAAATTTAGAACAATATAAGATTGCCTTCACACACATTAAAAATAAATTAGTTAATTTACCTAATTATGATAAGGAAGAATTTTTTAATTTATTTGGTGAAAAATTTAAAAATAATCTTTCCGAATCCGGAAAAAATATTTATGCTGCGGGTTTAAATAAAGATGCATTAGCAGCAACTTATAAAAAAATGGATGAAGAATTAAAATCAGAATATGTAAAAATATTAGATTTAGCTGAGAAAGATGCATTAGCAACTTTTGATCCGCATGCAACTGTAGAGAAAGCAAAAAACCTTTTGCTGTCGAAATTAGATGAATTAAAAATTATACTTTGCGATACCTTAAAGCATGAACTCACTGCAAATGGGCAAATCTTCGATGAAGAAGATAAAAAAGAACTAATTAATGTATTAAACGAATATCTTGATAATTGTGGAAAAAATCCTAATATCTTTTTAGGAAAAATTAACGGAGTTTGGCCTGAAGTAGCTAAGCTTCAATTACATATAAATAACGAAGAATCAGAATTTAAAGCAAAAAATCCAGATGCCACGTTTGCTTTAAAAGAAACCGATCTTGATAAGCTATCAATCGGCGCTGCGCCTGCCCCCGTCACTGGCCTTAAAGTTCATAAAGATAATCTTTCTGAGCAAATAATGCATGCTTCAGCTAGCGGACGGAAATTAGATATGGAACTTATTCTTTCTGATTGGGACGCTATTTTTAGGCAACTCGCCGAGATCGCATCTCATTATAGAAATCCAGCTATTGTTCTTCTTATAGTGCTGATTTTTTATTTTGCGGCCGCGATATTTAACAATGAAAAAAGGGTTGTGGCTGCGATTAAAAAAGTCATTGAAGAAAAAGGTATTATAATAAATCTTGAAGATATAACGCTTACCATCAAACGTTTGGATAATAATGGCAAACCCGTCGTCATTAGGGAAAAAGCAGCTTTAAATGCAGAGCAGATAAAGGAATTACAATTGAGTAATGATGAAGTTAAAAAGAAATTGCAAGAACATCATACCTTGCAAAATAAAAACAAGAATCCGTTATCAACACCCCCCTTTGTGGAATCTGGTTATAATTCAGAGACTGAAGAAGAAGAAATCTTAAGACCTAGAAGAGGGCCTTAGTTTCCTTCAAAAATTCAAACGTGGAAAAGTTTTATTTGCTAGCTGTATAAGCGATGCTAGTGCGTAAGCTGTCTAGGCGCGGCAAACGATCATGTAGTATTTGGGTCTTATTATCCGGCGTAAAGTTAGTTACTTTTATTTTATACTTTTCACATTCAAGACTAGCAAATCGCTGAGCTGCGTCCAGTCCAGCAAACTTCAGCTTTTTGGCGCCACGCTCACTCATTAATTTAATCATCTCGCGTACTGTTACTAGTAAGCGTCCTGTAGAATAACTACCATAATTTTTTCCAGCCGATGTTTTTAGATGCGTGCCGTAGTCAAAGATTTGATAGGCTTGTTCAATTTGAATGATATGAGGTTTAGAGCATGCAATTCTTCCAGAAGCATCCCCTCCTTCGTTACCCTCATCCATAGAAACTTCAAAATAAGCCCACAAAAGCAATAAATATAAATACGCTTGCTGATTAATATCAGAACTTTGCGTAATTTCAGCCAGCTGAGCGAAGAGCTCATCTAAATTTAAATTGAATTCAGCATCATCTTTCATAGCTTAAAATATCGAATTACTAATGGTGAGACTATAACAAAGCTGCTTCAGCCGCGGCATTAGCACCGCCGCCGCCTCCCGCTGCACCGCCGCCTGCTGCTCCACCACCTGGACCACCACCAGCAGCGCCGCCGCCATCATCACTTCCGCTAGCACTCGCTGAGGTTTGATTACCTGATGATAAGGCTTGACCGGCTTTTTGCCCACTCGTAAGTGCGCCACTGATAGTTTCACTGGTAGGCGCTTGTTGAGCCAACGACCTTACATCCCCATCATGTTGTTGACGAATACCTTGCAGCATGGACTCTTCATGACCACTTTCTTGGGGACCACCGATCCAACGCAATACTTTATTCGGCACTTCATAAATCATCGCAAAGCTCCGATTCACAATGGCCAATACGGCAGCCGTATAAATAGCCATCATGGCTAATTGATAGACAATACTAAAGATATCACCATTGTATTCTGTTAAATACTGTGAGGCGATACTAAAGCCACGATTAAAAACAGAAATGGCGACATAAGACAGGATGATCCCAAAAATAAATCCAAATATCATCAACATCGGCCTTAGGAAAACACTCGCTAGCAGCATAACAGACTGTTCAGCTTTACCTAAAAAGTCATGGCCCTCCGGGTGCGTAATGCCTAGGGCAACTAACGGTGCGGCTAAAATAGCCTCCAACACCACAGCAAACCAAGTAATGCTACCAAATGCAAACAGGAAAAATGGAATTAATGGTATGTAATAGGACAATAAAGAACCTAGAACTAGGTTTATTACCATCCAAACCGTCACTATAGGCATCACTAACATAATAACTGACATAGCAGCCAAGTTGGCTATAATCGTAACCGACGGGAAGAAAAAAGATCCAATAGCTGAAAGAATTCCTCCGGCAAAAGCGACTCCTATGATACTAGCCCATACGGTTTCAACCATCTTTACTAAACCATTTCCCAGTGAGGCTAAAGCAAAAATAGGATCCATATTTTTGTTATTCAAATTATCAGCAAATGTACTTTCAAAGTCATAAACCCGTGGGAAAATAACATTCATTATCCAAGATGCTGCTGAACCTAAACCATTTTCTGCTGAATTTTTTGGGAAGGAAGGATCCGCTCCAGGCCCTGGATTATTATTCTTTCCGGCTTGAGCAATCTCATCCCTAATATACCGGTCGATAACACCATCATTAACCGGTAAATTATTTTTTAAATTAAGTTTAACATTGTCATCCGCGATGTCATTAAAACTACCTTTATCATAGCTAGGATTAAATTGTGGTATTAATTTATCTTTAATAGCCAGAGTCCCTGTATTATTTCTGATATTTTGATTTAAACGTGCCATGTTATAATAATAACTGCCTGCCAATATCCAACCCGTGTCTTTAGCATTCTTGATGAAGTCTTTATATTTTTTATTGGCATCGTCCTCTAAGGATCGTAAAGCGGGTTTTACAATTGCAAAATAATCATCACCGGTATCGATTAATGCATTGGGAGCAAAGATTGCATCGTCTGCTTTTAAAGTGACTATAGGAACTGTTTTATCTGATTTATCTGCGTAAGGAGGAACTAATTTATTCGCTATGGATTTAGCTAACCCGCCTATGTCTAAAGTCATTTGTCTAGCCGCAATACTGGCACTATCATTGGCTGTCAATTGTGCTGGGTTATAAACTTGGCCATTATCACTCTTACCAATAAAATCCCAAGAAACGTTCCCACACATACCTATATATTTTTCGTAAGGTGTTTTGACTAAACCTTCTCTACCAGGAAAGCTTATAAACCCACCGGTATCATTGGCATAATTTATCGGTGCATGCGTATTTAAACCATCAGGACCTTTCCCAGTCACAGACAGTGAACTCATAAAATCGGGAACCGGAGCAACAGGAGCAGCAGGAGGTGTGCCAGAAGAAGCTGAACTTGCAGCATTTTGGCGGTTTAATGCATTTTGCACGGCCAGCATACAGGTTTCTGACTTCAGAATATTGCCTGCATCATTGATAAGAAATGTATTATTTGCTTTTCCAGATTTTGGATCCGGTGCTAGAGATTGTATCGGTTCGACGATGGTTCCGTTACGATTCATATAATTTAAAGCGACATTCCAAACTTCATCCGCCGCGCCTACTCCTTGTACCACGACCCACATCACCATGATTTGTATAAAAGAATAACCGGTGGCTTTCGGTAATAATAAACCCACACCCATAACCGTTCTTACCGGCACCCATATCGATGACCATTTCTTACCGAGAAACTCACCTTCATGTGAGGTATTTAATACTGAGATAAATAAGACATAGGTTAATATGGTAGAAGCCATCACTAGTATAATGGCATTAAAGGCACCGAACATGGTTCCTAAAATTTGACTTCCTGTGCCATGTAATACGCCATCTACCACGCCGAAAATTGTCGCTAAATACGACATGGATAGATCGGTGGTGGGCGGTGTTAAGCTTAGCGTATCTGCTAATAACAAGGAGGGAAACAAATAGAGAAAGCTAATTAATAGAAACTTACGCATTATTTTTCTTTCCTATAATAAATTGATTATTAAACCAATCACGAAAACCACAACCTAAGCGACGTTGTTTAATTTGAAAAAGCCAGAAATGATAACGGAAGATTTGCGTTAAAATAATAAAACTAATGCCTAGACAAGGAAAAAATCCTCGAAAAGCATGGTAGTACAAGAGATAAACACTATAGCTAATGCTAAGAAAGAAAAGAAAAATCCAAATCCACAGCAAACGCGTAAATTCTTTACTGCGTTGAATTAAATCGGCTGGAGTTAGCTTTAGACGTAACAGTGCCTCCTCAAAGGACTCCTGTGTCTTCGCTTGATCAGGAATAAAAAACTTTTTAATAAACCCGAAAACCGAACGATTATTTTTAACCAATTGTCGATAGTCTATCCACTTCGGAACATCAACAGCTGGCTTAATTATTTTTTTTATACCACCAAAAAAACTCACGTATCACCCCGCGGTTTAATTACCTATATTATCCTGACCCTATCAAACTTGCAAATTTCGGTTTCTAGACTAAATCGAGTATCATGACGAGCAGAAAACCCCTAGCAGCTTGAGATTGAGTTTGATTTCACCCGCATTAAGTTGGATAATCAAGCTTCCTTTGCAGCAGTTTATACCCAATTAGATTGGGTATTACAAATAAAACAATACAATACTTATGCCTGACTTAACTCACAAAGGTTCACACCTCTATTGGAAACACTATCAAGACCCCTTAATTTATAGGGTACTGTGCTTCATGGAAAGTGTCGAATCCTGGACTAAAAATGGCGACACCGCACTTGAAGCCAGCATCGATGAACTAGGAAAAGAGCTGGATGACATTGATAAAGTCGATCTGGATAAGCTTGCTCAGCAAGCTTTGTTTATTCGTTTAGGCAATCATTTGGGGATGTCGCGTACTTTACGTCTACTCCAAGCCTTAGATACGACACATCCCGGTTCTGCCGCTAAATTACTCATGCATGCCGAAGAAATCAGCAATGGTCCTGAAGACGAAGCGGGCTTATTTCTGCGTAGAAATATTAGCTTTGAACGCTTACGTCTACTCGCCAGAGTGTTTTCGCAAGATCGTTTGGACTTAGTTTTAAAAGCATTAGAAGGTGAATAATTATGCTAAAGCCTCTGCTATCTCGATGCTGTTTAATTTTTTTTAGCTGCTCCATGCTCAATGTAGCCTATGCGTATCCTGAGCCCACGAAAAGTGACCCTTTACAGGCCTATCGTGATGAAATCAAACAGTCTGAAACCAATGCCTCGCAAGCAGTTTTGGATGCTTTAAAAGCCAATGCCGATCCGGAAAGCCCCTCTGCTCAACAAAATCAGTCAGTCCCAGAAACCTCTGCAGCATCGGCGATACCGACTCCGCGTTCAAACAACGATAAAGCCTTTTCAGCTCCCGCTAGTAAATCTGCAAGCACAGAAAATTCAGCCAATAAAAATCCCTGGCTGCAACCTAATCCCTGGGCACAGCAACCGCCTAACATTTGGGAAAAAAACGCTAAAGTAAACCCTTATTCGAATGCACCTATTCCCGGACCAACGCCACCATCGAACGCTTCTACTCATTTAGCTATTCCTAGTCCACCGAATATTTTTGCACCCTCACGACCCACCCCTAGTCCAAATAAACCGCAAGCCAATGCTAACTTTTAAGAAATTTTACTTTCAAACTCCATGAGGATGTTGTTATGTCTTACTCATCAAAAATAAAAACTTTAAAAAGCAGTTTTTTAAGTATTAGTTTAGCCAGCTTAAGTTTCTTGAGTTTTCCTAGCTATGCCGATACCGGTAGTAATATCAGTGTGGATAATTTAGTTGCGGGTTATGGCCAGATCGCCATCAAAGCTAACACTATGAATTCTGCACCACTAGGCGATGATCTAACCATTGCGATTAATAATGCCCAAGCCGCTTATTTGTTATATCCCAGTTCGCCTTTGGTTAGTCCGTTGACACAACAATTACTGACCCAATCTGCCAACTTAAATGATACTAGCAATAATATTTTAGCCTTCACTTGGAATCCGAATACCAAAAGCAACGCTAATGTTGAAAAAGATCCTTTAAAATCGATAGATATCAATAGCTTGCTACAACCTATTAGCTATAATGCGACTGAAGCCATTCAAGCTAAAAATGTGATTGATGCCTTAAGTGCTTCACTAGCGCCTATCAATACCGTCAATCTCAATCAACTGGTTGCAAATCTAAATGGTAATAAAGCCAATAACTTAAGAGTTAAGCTGAATGAAAAACCCATACAAGAATATCTCGCCAGCCTACGCAGTTATTTAGCCACACAAAGTGTCGCGGTAAGTAATCTTTATCAACTTTATGCAGAACGACAACCCATCGATCCTAGCAAAGCTGATCCTGCCGTCCAGCCTGCGTTGGCTGCATTAAGCCATCAAACATCGGGCCCTATCAGCCTATTAAAATTGGAAAATTTTATGGCGACGCGACGAATTCTCGATAAAAACTGGTACAAAAATGATTTGATCCATGAAAATCCGGCCACCTTGCAACGTCAACAAGTCGAATTACTAGCCGAAAACTTAGCAGAAAGCTACCAAACACGGATGACATTAGAGCGTTTACTCGCTACTATGTCGGTCTTAGTGTTAGAACTGAATAATCAAGGACGCTCGCAACTGATACAGCAAGCACAAAGCATTAATAACCCTAATCAAACATCAGGATAATTTTCTTTTATAAACTACATGGACCTCAACAACAGCACAGGTTCTTTACTAGAACAGATTAATTCTCCCGCACAGTTGCGCAAACTCAATGTTGCGCAACTGCCACAATTAGCTGCTGAGCTTAGAGCGTTTCTCATTCAAACGCTGGATCAATGTGGAGGTCATTTCGCGGCTAATTTAGGAACCGTGGAATTAACCATTGCTTTGCATTACATATTCAACACGCCGTATGATCACATTGTTTGGGATGTTGGTCACCAAGCCTATCCACATAAAATCCTGACCGGTCGCCGCGAACAACTCTGTAGCATTCGGAAAACTCATGGTTTAGCTCCTTTTCCTTCGCGTGAAGAAAGTTCATTTGATAGTTTTGGTGTCGGCCATTCGAGCACTTCGATTAGCGCCGCATTAGGATTTAGTGTCGCTGCAAAAAAAAATAATACCGATCAAAAAGCCATAGCGGTGATAGGCGATGGCGCGATGACTGCTGGCATGGCCTTTGAAGCTTTAAATCATGCGGGCGATATCCATGCGGATCTTTTAGTGGTACTTAATGATAACGACATGTCGATTTCCAACAATGTCGGCGCCTTATCTAATTATTTTGCGCGTATATTATCCAGCAAACTTTATTCTAGCGTCAGAGAAGGCAGCAAAAGAATTTTGGAATCTATTCCTAGTGTCCGTAAATTCGCTAAGCGGACTGAAGAACACGTCAAAGGCATGTTAGTCCCAGGCACTTTATTTGAAGAATTAGGCTTTAATTATATCGGCCCGATAGACGGCCATGACTTACCTTTATTGTTAAATACACTCAGCAATTTACGCCAATTATCCGGCCCGCAACTGGTGCATGTCATCACTACCAAGGGTAAAGGTTATACCGCTGCCGAGCAAAATCCTATTGCTTATCATGCCGTCAATCCACATTTTTTAGCGCCGGTATTACCCACTTCGAATAAGCCCAAACCTAAGACCTACGCCAATATTTTCGGCCAGTGGATTTGTGATATGGCGGCTATCGATGAACGCTTAATCGCGATTACACCGGCGATGCGTGAAGGATCGGATCTAATAGAGTTTTCCGAACGTTATCCGGATCGCTACTTTGACGTGGGTATCGCGGAACAACATGCCGTCACTTTCGCTGCAGGTTTAGCCTGCGCAGGCCAAAAACCGGTAGTCGCCATTTATTCTACCTTTTTACAACGTGCTTATGATCAATTGATACATGACGTTGCATTGCAAAATCTACCGGTATTATTTGCTTTGGATAGGGCCGGGATCGTAGGGGGAGACGGCGCAACTCACCATGGCTGCTTTGATCTCTCCTATCTGCGTTGTATTCCGAATCTGACACTCATGACACCCAGTAATGAAAATGAATTAAGACAAATGCTTTACACCGGCTTTCAACTCAGTACGCCTTGCGCGATACGCTATCCGCGCGGTGCCGGCATAGGTACTTTAGTTGAACAAGAAATGTCATGCATACCTATCGGTAAAGCTGAAATCTGTCGCAAGGGACACTCGATAGCCTTGTTGGCCTTTGGCTCTATGGTACACGCGACTCTCAGTGTCGGCGAGTCATTAGATGCAACCGTGGTGAATATGCGCTTCGTCAAACCTTTGGACGAAAAGCTGTTACGTAATCTAGCAAAAACGCATGGTTTATTGGTCAGCTTAGAAGAAAATGTTAAGGTAGGTGGTGCCGGGTCGGCGGTGAGTGAATTTCTACATCAACAAGGCATTGCTTGTGATGTGTTGATCTTAGGACTTCCGGATCGATTTATCGAACATGGTGATCCGAACACATTACTCGCACAGGTAGATTTAGATGCCACCACTATTTTGTCTGCTATTGAACAACGACTAGCAGTGTCACTTACTTTTTAGTACAGTAAGCACATTTTCTGGGCTTTTGTTGCGTAAAGCACACTGAGAGTTTTTTATATTTATGATTTCTAAGCTTTTAAGTAAATTTATTCCTAGCCGCAATCAGCGCGTACTAAAACAATTTGAAAAAACTGTTGCTGTGATAAATGCGCTAGAACCCAGCATGCAAAATTTATCTGATGCGCAATTGCAAGCAAAAACCTCAGAATTCAAAGCCCGCTTACAAGATGGCTGCTCTTTAGATGAATTGTTAATAGAGGCTTTTGCTGTAGTGCGTGAAGCCAGTACGCGTGTGTTAGGTTTGCGTCATTTCGATGTACAACTAATTGGTGGCATGGTTTTACATAGCGGAAAAATTGCTGAAATGCGCACCGGTGAAGGTAAAACCTTAGTCGCTACCTTACCTGCTTATCTGAATGCGCTCAGCGGTTTAGGTGTGCACATCGTGACGGTCAATGATTACTTAGCCAAACGCGACGCAGAATGGATGAAACCGGTCTATACTTTTTTAGGCTTAAGTACCGGTGTGATTGTTTCTGATCTCCCTCTTCCTCAACGACAAGCGTCTTACGCAGCGGATATTACTTACGGTACCAATAATGAATTTGGTTTCGATTATCTACGCGATAATATGGCTTTTTCATTGGCAGAAAAATCACAACGTATTTTAAATTTTGCCATCGTCGATGAAGTGGATTCCATCTTGATTGATGAAGCACGTACTCCCTTAATTATTTCTGGTGCCAGCGAAGAAAGCTCGGAACTTTATATCAAGATCAACCAAATTATACCTAAGCTGGTTTTAAGAAAAGCAGAAGATGGTCCCGGCGATTTTTATCTGGATGAAAAAGCTAAACAAGCTTATTTAACCGAAGAAGGACATCAAAAACTAGAAGAGTTATTAGTCAAACAAGGCTTATTAAATCCAGGCGAAAACTTATATCATCTGACTAATATTGGTTTGATGCATCATGTTTACGCGGCATTACGCGCGCATTATTTATTCCAACGTGACATCGATTATATTGTGCAAAATAATCAAGTAATTATTGTCGATGAACACACCGGCCGTTTAATGTCGGGTCGGCGCTGGTCAGATGGTTTACATCAAGCGGTTGAAGCCAAAGAAAAAGCCAACATTCAAAACGAAAATCAAACCTTAGCGTCGATTACGTTTCAGAATTACTTTCGCTTGTATCATAAACTGGCAGGGATGACCGGCACCGCCGATACCGAAGCCTATGAATTTCAACAAATTTATAACTTAGAAGTCGTGGTAATCCCCACGCATTTACCGGTTTCGCGTCAAGATTTAGCCGATCAAATTTATTTGACCAAAGATGAAAAATTTAATGCCATCATTGATGACATTAAAGCGTGTCAAGCACGTCAGCAACCGATATTAGTCGGTACCGCATCAATAGAAACATCAGAATATTTATCGCAACTGCTAGAAAAAGAAAATATTACGCATCAAGTGCTTAATGCTAAGTTTCATGAAAAAGAAGCCCAAATTATTGCCGAAGCCGGTCGCCCTGGCACGGTAACCATTGCCACGAATATGGCGGGTCGCGGAACGGATATTGTCTTAGGTGGTAATTTAAAAACCGAACTGGCTGTCTTACCAAGTGATAGCTCGGCAGAAGAAATTGCACAGCATAAACTCAACTGGCAAAAAAAACATGATGCAGTAATTGCCGCTGGTGGTTTACATATCATCGGTAGTGAACGACATGAATCACGTCGTATTGATAATCAATTACGCGGTCGTTCTGGACGACAGGGTGACCCGGGCTCTTCACGTTTTTATTTATCCTTACAAGATAATTTAATGCGTATTTTTGCATCGGATCGCGTTGCTATGATTATGCAAAAGATTGGTATGCAACCCGGTGAAGCCATTGAACATCGCTGGATAACGCGTGCCATAGAAAACGCGCAACGAAAAGTAGAAGGCCGTAATTTTGATGTGCGCAAACAATTATTAGAATTTGATAACGTCGCCAATGAACAACGTAAAGTTATTTATGAACAACGTAATGAATTATTGGCGACAGAAGATATTTCACCGGTGATTAACAATTTATGGGCTGACGTTATCTATAGTGCTATAGAACATTATATTCCACCGCAAAGTTTAGAAGAACAATGGGATATACCGGGCTTAAAAAATGAGTTGAAACAAAATTTTTGTTTGGATTTACCCATAGACACATGGTTGGAAGATCCTAATTGTCTTGAAGAAAATCTGCGTGAAAAAATATTACTTGCCGCTCAAAACGCTTATGCAGAAAAAGAAAATTTATTTGGCTCTCCGACGCTGCGCCAAGTTGAAAAAACTTTAATGCTACAAACACTCGATAGCTTATGGAAAGATCACTTGGCGGCCATGGATCATTTGCGCCAAGGAATACATCTACGTGGCTATGCACAAAAAAATCCGAAACAAGAATACAAGCGCGAATCCTTCTTATTATTTGCTGAACTTTTAGATCAGCTAAAATATCAAGTCATTAGTTTGCTCTGCTGTTTGCAAATCCGAGCACCTGAAGATGCCGAACGCTTAGAAGAGCAACGACGTCAGCAAATGCCACAATTACTGGATTTTCAACATCAAGACTTGCTTGCGGCTGATGAAGCGTCATTGACTGATGAAACTGCAAGCGCTCGTCTTAGTACGCAACGAAATTCAAATAAAACCGGACGCAATGATCCTTGTCCATGCGGTTCTGGAAAAAAATATAAACATTGTCATGGTCAAATCAATTAATTTATAAAATCCATTTATTATGTCACCCATTATTATAAAAACTCCGCAAGAAATCGACAAAATGCGTATTGCCGGGCGCTTAGCGGCAGAAGTTTTAGAAATGATTGCGCCGCATGTGAAAATGGATATTACCACCAATCAACTCGATAAAATCTGTCACAATTATATCGTCAATGAACAACAGGCAATTCCTGCCCCCTTAAATTATCGTGGTTTTCCGAAATCTATTTGTACATCTATTAATCACCAAGTCTGCCACGGCATTCCCAGCGATCGCGTCTTAAAAGACGGGGACCTGATTAATATTGACATCACTGTTATTAAAGACGGTTACCATGGCGACACGAGTAAAATGTTTTTTGTTGGTAAACCTTCGATATTGGCACAACGTTTATCTAGAATTACTCAAGAATGTTTGTATAAATCCATACGTTTGGTCAAGCCTGGTACCTATTTGGGTGATATAGGCGCGTGCATACAAGCGTACGCGGAATCAGAGGGATTTTCCGTAGTGCGAGAATATTGTGGCCATGGTATCGGTCGATTGTTTCACGAAGATCTACAGATACTACACTATGGCCGAAGCGGCACTGGGATTCAATTAATTCCTGGCATGACTTTCACGATAGAACCTATGATCAATGCCGGCAAACGTTTTACTAAACTCATGCCGGATCAATGGACAGTCGTGACCAAAGATCATAGCTTATCGGCGCAATGGGAACATACATTACTGGTTACTGAAACCGGTTATGAAGTATTAACCAAACGCACTGAAGAACAAAACGTCATCTAGTATAGAAGCCCCCCCATTGGCATTTACCACTCCAAAGTAGCTTGGTTGATTTCGAGCTATTGAGCCTATATAGTCCTTAGTCCACAGTATTTTTACTGAAATAAAAGCGTCAAAAAATAAAGAAAATAACAATATGCGCTTAGTTTACGCTGTTCTTCTAAGTATATTAATAGCTGCAAGCGCTATTAGCATCGCCTTTTATAATAAAAAAGGCCCTCAACTCACGTCTCCAGTAATGGTGGAAGCTGTTCCTGCATGCCTAGGATCTTGGCAAAAAACGCTAGAGGCTGTTGGGAGTCTATCTGCCAGCCAAGGCACCGTCATCAAGGCGGAAACATCTGGCCGCATTACCGGCATTTTTTTCCGTTCAGGTGAAAATGTTAAAGTCGGAGCCCCTTTACTACAACTTAATCCGGATATTTTAAGCGCTCAGTTAGCTGCCGCTAAAGCGCAAACACAATTAAGTAAAGCCGACTATGAGCGTGGTTTAACCTTGTATAAAAAGAAGGTATTTGCAAAAGCAGACCTAGATAAAATTTCGGCAACTTATCAAGTAGATCTCGCCAAACAAGCGCAAAGTCAAGCCGCTTTCGATCAAACACTCCTACGCGCGCCGTTCAGTGGACGATTAGGTCTCCGTCAGGTCAATTTAGGGGATATTATTGATCCGAGTACGCCTATTACCAACTTGGAGGCCATTAATCCCTTATTGGTAAATTTTAATATACCTGGAACTGAAGCAAGCAAAGTAATTATTGGTAGCAAGATATTGATTCATGCGAGTGCTTACCCAAACAAGACATTTGTTGGCACTATTTATGCAATAGATTCACACATTGATAATGACACACGTAGTTTAGGAGTGCGCGCCAGTCTTAATAATCCCGACCAAGCATTACTCCCCGGTGCTTTTGTTGATATCAAAATTGAAATCGGTTCACCCCAAACATTGATTATCGTCCCAGAAACCGCAGTCAATACCGATGATAACGGCAGCTTTGTGTATCGCATCATTCAGCATAAAGCGATTAAAACACCCGTCAAGATTCGTTTTCATGAGGATGGAAAAATAGGGTTGGTGAGCAGTGCTATTCATCCGGGAGATCAAATTATTAGCGTGGGCGGTTTTAAAGTAGAGGGAAATTCAGTCGTGATAGTTGAGAAGTAAACCGATGCAATTCACTGAGCTGTTTATCCGCAAACCCGTATTAAGTATTGTTTTAAGCTTGTTCATTTTGCTAGTCGGAGTTAAGGCATTTTTATCCTTACCGATACGCTTATATCCTTCCATATCTCCTTCTGTCATTAACATACAAACCAGTTATCCGGGCGCACCTGCACATTTAATGGAAAGTTTTGTTACTACGCCCCTAGAAAATGCTTTAGGCGGTATTGAAGGCATCGATCTGATGCATTCCTCAAGCAAGCAAAGTACTAGCCGGATCACTTTACAATTTAAGCTAGGTTATGATCTAACCAAAGCTATGACCAATGTCAGTAACGCAATTGCGTCTGTACGCAAACAATTACCTAAAGCAGTTTTAGATCCGGTTATTAATACCAAAGATCCGGACGCAGATCCAACGCTTTTCATTTCATTTTCTAGTAACACACTAAGTCCTCCTGCAATTACAGATTACCTCATTCGAGTTATCCAACCACATTTACAAACTATTCCTGGCGTTAGCCAAGCACAAATATTTGGTGACAATCAGTATGCTTTACGGATTTGGCTTGACCCGATAAAAATGGCTGCTCATCAAATAACTGCTAGCGACATTATGACAGCCCTACAGCAAAATAATATTCAATCAGCCTCTGGGTCACTGATTACTCCCAATCAAATCATTAATATCAACACCAATACCGATATACATACAGCAGCCGAATTAAATCATTTAGTTATTCATAAGCAAAATAATTATTTAGTACGTTTATCGGATGTGGGCCATGCGGTACTCGGTGTAGAGTCGGACGATAGCAGTGCCACGGTTAATGGCAACAAAAAATCAGTCATTATGGGTATCGTATCTCTTAGTACCGCTAATCCTTTAGACGTTTCCAAGGCAGTCATAGCGGTGTTACCCGAATTAGAGAAAGCGGCTCCGGGAGATATAAAAATTCATTTAGTCTGGAATGCTGCAAAATTTATTGCTGCGTCCTTACATGATGTAAAAAAGACTATTTTTGAAGCGTGTCTATTTGTATTTACCATCATCTTTTTATTCCTAGCTAATTTTCGTGCGGGTTTAATTCCGTTTGTCACCATTCCTTTATCCTTAATGGGCGTATGCGCTGCCATGCTGGCCTTAGGTTATACATTAAATGTATTAACGTTTTTAGCCTGGGTGTTGGGTATTGGTTTAGTCGTCGATGATGCGATTGTAGTGTTAGAAAATATCCATCGTCATATCGGTTTAGGAAAAACGCCGGAAAACGCCGCCATTATCGGCACTAAAGAAATTGGATTCGCCATCATTGCCATGACATTAACCTTAGCTGCTGTTTATACACCGATTGGTTTTATCAACGATATGACCGGTTTACTATTTCGTGAATTTGCTTTTACTTTGGCGGCAGCAGTTATTATTTCAGGCTTCATTGCTTTAACACTTTCACCGATGATGTGCGCTAAGCTTTTAAAACAAGAACAGCAATCCTCACGCTTTAGCCTAAAAGTCGATCATTTTTTTCATGTAGCGATAGCTGCTTATAAAAAATATTTACTTCTGGCAATAAGCCATCGAAAAATTATGTTAGCTATCGGCCTGACGATTTATTTTGTGTGTTTTGGATTATTTAAAATCTTACCTAGCGAGTTGGCACCACAAGAAGATCAAGGTCTTATTATCAGTGCCGCAACTGGACCGACGTCGGCTAACCTAGCCTATATGGAAAAGTATATGGCAAAAATTCAAGCAATCTATAAATCCACTCCCGAGATAGAGACATATATTACTTTAATAGGAATGCCTATCACCAATAACGCGCTCTCTTTTTTAATTTTAAAGCCCTGGCAAGAACGAAATAAAACAACTACCGATATTATTCAAACTTTATTTAAGCGATTTTGGGGAATTACTGGTCTACAAGCATTTCCATTTAGCCCGCATGCACTGCCTGGCGCTACTGGGCATGCCCCGCTTATGTTTGTTCTTAAAAGTACTGACAGCTATGAGGTCTTGAATCAATTTAGCAAAAAATTACAGTTAGCCATTACACAAAATAATCCACATATTTTAGGTCTACAATCCGATCTCAAAATTGATGCTAATCAAATCCAAATTAATATTGATAGAGATAAAGCTAATTCACTAGGCATTAGTATGAGTGACATCGCGAATAGCTTGAATAGTCTCATCGGCGCACCACAAGCAAGTCTGGTTAATTGGGATGGTCGTAGTTATCAAGTGATCCCACAACTCAATAGAAATTATATGACGACTGACCAGCAGCTAAAACTGATTAATGTGCGCGGCGAAAATAACAAACTGATTCCTCTAGCTAATTTCGTCAATGTACAAAATTCATTTACGCCTTTAAGCCTTAATCATTTTCAGCAATTACGCGCTGTTACTTTTAGTGCTAATCTTACTCCTGGTTATACCATCGGTGATGCTGTTAAGTATTTAACACAATTAACGAATAAAATTCTTCCTCATAACGTGCAAATTGATTTTTCAGGAGAAACGCGTCAATTCATACAAGGCGGAAATAATATGCAACAAACCTTTTTGTTTGCATTGTTATTTATTTTTCTTGTTCTTGCTGCGCAATTTGAAAGCTTTCGTGCGCCCTTTATTATCCTTATTGCTGTCCCTTTATCCTTAACCGGGGCACTATTTGCACTGTATTGTGTGGGTGGAAGTTTAAATATTTACACACAAATTGGATTAATTACCTTAATTGGGCTGATTACTAAACATGGGATCTTAATTGTAGAATTCGCCAGACAATTACAAAAAAATCTGCATATTTCTGTACAAGAAGCCGTCATTGAAGCCGCTGCATTACGTTTACGTCCTATTTTCATGACCACAGCAACCATGTTGTTAGCAGCCGTTCCATTGGCATTGGCCAACGGTCCAGGGGCACATGCACGCAACCAATTAGCTTGGGTTATTTTGGGAGGAATGTCTATCGGTACACTTTTTACCTTATTTATTTTGCCGGTAGTCTATACTTTGATTTATCATTCTAAACTGAGTCCTGATAACCTTAATGAACTTGAAGGTAAAACTGAAACAGTCACTATAGCCGAGTAATTATTTTTTTAAACCCAAATGAGTTCTCCTCCATGACACCATTAAAAACGATTATCGAAAAAGCTTACCCACATATCAACGAGATTAATGCTGAGACTATAGATAACTCTAGTAAATCAGCAATTTTAGAAGCAATTGAATTACTCGATCAAGGAAAACTACGCGTTGCCGAAAAAATAAACGATGCTTGGAAGGTCCATGAATGGTTAAAACAAGCTATTTTATTGTCCTTTCGAATTCATACCAATAAATTATTTGATGCGGGATATACGCATTATTTTGACAAAATCCCATTAAAGTATGCTCATTATAATGCCGAAGATTTTGCAAGAGATGGTTCACCACGTATTGTACCCAATGCTTGCATTCGCCAAGGTTCCTTCGTAGCAAAAAATACGATATTTATGCCCTCATTCGTTAACATAGGCGCGTATATTGACGAAGGAACTATGATAGATACTTGGGCGACGGTGGGTTCCTGTGCACAAATTGGTAAAAATGTACATTTATCTGGCGGTGTAGGCATTGGTGGTGTACTCGAGCCGTTACAAGCCAAGCCAACCATTATTGAAGATAACTGTTTTATAGGCGCGCGCTCAGAGGTGGTAGAAGGCGTAGTAGTTGAAGAAAATAGTGTCATTGGTATGGGAGTTTTTATAGGGAGTAATACGCCTATTTATAATCGTAAAACCGATGAAGTGGTGTATGGTCGCGTACCTGCAGGTTCAGTAGTACTCGCAGGCAGTATGCCCTCTAAAACAGGGCATTGTCATCTCAACTGTGCGGTCATTATCAAACAAATCGACGACCGAACTCGAACCAAAGTTGCGATTAATGAATTACTTAGAGATAGTTAATGCATACTCACTGCAATTAGATTTTTAGCAAGTCCCGCGAAAGGATTGAGAATTAAATGGCAACACTGGCAACAATTCAAGCACGAAGAGTATAATTGCAGACATCAGATAACTAACCTACTATTATTGGTATTAAGTTCTAATTTTTTAAGGATTTTCTATGCGTAAAAAAACTATCATTACAGCTGTTTTATTAAGCAGTTTATTATCAACCCCCGCTATCATGGCGATGAGCTCAAGTAACCATATAGCGTGTGTTAAAACTAACGAACAAGAGATTGCCGCACTATTTGATCGCTGGAACGCCTCTCTTAAAAGCAGAAATCCTGTTAGAGTAAATGCTAATTACACGGATAACGCGATATTATTGGCAACAATTGCTAACAAACCCAGAGTGAATAGTGCTGAACGGATAGCTTATTTTAAAGACTTTTTAAGTAAACATCCGGTGGGCAAAATCGATTCACGCACCATAAAGATAGGATGTAACAAAGCAATTGATACCGGTTTATATACATTTACTTTAAAAGGTGGAAAAAAGGTTCATGCACGTTATACATTCACCTATCGTTGGGATGGGCACAAATGGTTGATTTCATCACATCATTCTTCTGTGTTACCAGAAGAAGTTAAATAAAAATGCTTTTAGGAAGAACAAAAAACTGAGATAAACACTTCAAGATATCGACTAGTAGCTTGAAGTGTAAAAATACTCTTCGCATTTTACATTGCTGTGAGTATAACAAACAGTTGGTGCCGAAAGCCGGACTCGAACCGGCACAGCTTGCGCCACCGCCCCCTCAAGACGGCGTGTCTACCAATTCCACCATTTCGGCAACGATACAAATAAATTAAGAAAATTCAGACGGCAGAGGATACGATTGTTGATGGTCTAAAGTTGTTTTTCCTCTACTTTTATTCAAAGATAAATTTTTATTTTCTACATCATGAGTTTTATTACCTTTGGATGGTAATTGCTGAGCCATGCTAGCTAAGTTTTGAATGGGGTCTTTTCTAACTGTGTGTCCAGCTAAATAACCTAAACTAAGACTGGTGACAAAAAATAATAATGCAAGTAGACCGGTTAATTTAAGTAAAAAGGAACCTGATCCTTGACTACCAAAGACTGTCTGCGAAGCTGCGCTTCCAAAAGTCGCACCTAATTCAGCACCTTTACCTTGTTGTATTAGAACCAAAGCAATCAATGCGATTGAAATAATAACGTGCATTAAAACTAAAAACTGCTGTAACATAAATCTTGTGCGTTAGACTAGAATACTAAAAATTAAATTTTATCACATGCTATTGAAGCAAGTATTCCATAAATACGTGAAAACTCTATGGCATCTAATGATGCTCCGCCAATCAAGCCGCCGTCAATATCGGGCATCCGAAACAAAGCCTCAGCATTGCTGGCTTTAACGCTGCCACCATACAGGATAGGTAATTCTTGTGCAAGATCCGAGCCCAAAAATTTAATTTGTTCACGTAAGAATTGGTGCACCTCTTGCGCTTGCTCGGGTTGGGCTGACAGCCCTGTACCAATAGCCCAAACAGGTTCGTAGGCGATAATAGCTCGTTTAAAAACTTCGCTACCATAATCTACTATTTTTTCTAATTGAGTTTGCAATACGCTGTAGGTTAGTTTTGCCTCACGTTCAGCTAAGGTCTCTCCGACACAAAGGATGGGTGTAAGGCCCGATTTTATAGCTAAATCAAATTTTTTTGCGATTTGTGCATCCGTTTCCGCAAACAAATGCCGGCGTTCTGAGTGGCCGAGCAAAACATATCGACAACCAAATTCATACAACATGCGCGCCGAGATCTCCCCGGTGTAAGGACCTTCTTGCTCCACCGCCATGTTTTGACCGCCCCATTGCAGCTGGGTGTTTTTTAGTAAAATCTGGGTTTGTTCGAGAAAAACATAAGGAGGACAGACTATCATCTTTACATTAGATTTTTCTTTTTGCTCAAAATTCTTAATGTTATTTAATAATTCAGCAACGGAAGCTTTGTTGCCGTGCATCTTCCAATTGCCGATGATATATTGCTTACGCATGACGAGATTCCTCTTACCTACTCACTGTCAAATAATTGTTGTTTAGTCTAGCATACTCAACACTCAGCAGATCACTGCTTTCATCAAGAGAAATTTCATCCTCCTTTTGGATAGCATTTCGAAAATTAGACCTGTTAAAAAATCGGCAATGCGTTTTTATCTGGTTAAAAAATCTTATTATTTTATTACTAGGTGAACAACGATCTTCTAGTCGTTGTTTTAAATCTTTTAACTGGACAATCTCTTTGGGTTGCAATCTAGAAAACTCAAACAAATAAACAAAGAAATCTTGTATTAATTGCTGTCGATCCGTATAGGAAAGGTTTCGATCATTAATGAGTAATGAAGGGAAATTATCTAAAATTAATTCAATTTGTTGAAAAGTAAGCGTAGAAAATATTTTTTTACACCATCGATTAAAGAAACTGAAGGTTTCGCTTAAGTCCTGCTGCGAGGAGCTAAGCCTCAAGCGTTTAAAAAAAATATAACGTAAAATTATTATATAACCTTTTGTTTCATTTTCTAACAAAATGGTGGGCAATTTTTCAGCACTGATTTTTTCCAATAAACCATTAGTTAGCTGGGCGTAATAATTAATTTTAAATTGATTTGATTTTTCATTCTCAAACACCATCTGTAACCATGTCCCTAAAACGCACCAAATGAAACTAAATCCATTACGTTGTGTCCGGAAAACTAATGTTTCTATACCGAAGTTTGTGGTCTTATCAATTATTTTCTTACCAATATCGTTTAAATAAATAACTTGGCTGGGATGTAAAGTCTTGTGGGCTATAAGAAACATAAGTTTTTGAATAATATAAAAACCGGTATTTTCATTATTTAAACTTAATTTTGTTATGGTAAGCGCGCTGGCCTGGTCAAAAAAAAAATCGATACACGCCGCTAGCGCCGTTATTCTTTTGCTATTTTTATCCGAAATAACAAAATCGCTTAACCTAAATTTTATCAACTCACTTACTATATAATAGGCCCAAGCCATTTGATTAATTTTATTATCAAAAAATATTTGATCGATAGTATCGAATTCCGCTCGCGCCATTAATATTTGCAATAATTCAAGTAAGCATTTGCTTTGATCGGTCGTCAAACTCTTATTTTTAATAAAAATGAACATAAACATCGGGATCACTGAAAGTTCAAGCTCATTTTTACTTAACAAGAAGCTTTGTATCCAGCTTGGATGTACCTGTTCGAGGTGTGATTTAATAATTCCTGGATCGGGAATACAGAGACAATAGCCTTTTTTAAAAAGTAAATCGACTAATATTTTCCGTGTGCCTTTTTGATTGTGTAATCGACTTAGCAACATAACACTCCTTGTTATTTTCTTTAAGGCATACTAACTGAGCACAGATTTTTTTGCACACTTGCATCAAAAAATCAGATAACATTAATAGGATAACATTATTTTTTTAATATTGTGTGAATGCTATGCAACTGATTATCTTCAGTAATAGAAGAGTCATTTTCTTGCCGAAACTTAAATAATAAGCTTAATGCTAAACTTGACATTACCAAGCTTGCGCCAGATCGATTCAAATTTGCAACAGCATCAGATTCAATAGGTGAATCGACCATGGTAGTGAATATTTCAGACTCGGCATTCTTAGTACGAAAAATGGCAGTTTTGTTTGATTTTCCACTAAAAAGACTATGTAAAAATTTTTTCATTCTAGAAACAAAGCCAATCTGCTGTTCATCGACCAACTCAGATGTTCCAAATTCAATCGTGGTTTGGTTATTTTGAATTGCTTTTGAAAAACCTAAGCTACTAATCCCTACAAAAGTAATTACCGCTGCCAACGCAGCTAGAATTGTACCTAATGGAGGAGTAACAAAGAGCCCTAAAATCAATCCTGCTCCTATCCCAGTCACCCCGGCAAACATTGTCCATTTTATCCAATCCCGCGCAAATCCAAGTAAGTGGTAATTTTTATATTTATGTGGTTTTAACTCAGCAGATTTGGATAATCCAATTTTTTTTTCATTCTTTAAAAATTTTGTTACATTTTCATTATCATCTTGTTTAAAGGTCTGGCGTAATATTTTTTTACTGCCATCCTTTTCTTTAAAAATAAAATAAGTCATTCCTCCTTCTAACTTTAAATCTGCAGCTAATTTAGAAAGATTTTCTAAAAATTCAGCATCGTCAATAAATGGTTTTCCAGCAAAAAGATTTTCTTTAAATTGTTTAGAACTTTCTTGATTTTCTTTTTCAATAAATTTTTCGAATGCACTGTCATTATCATTATTGTTAATTTGATTATAAGTGATAATAAATCTACCTTCATCTAAATTAATACTATCTCCAATGAGGTCATTTATATTACGAACATAATGTATACCTAGTTTTTGATAAAAAAAATGCTTAATTCTAACCGAAAATTTTTTTCTCTTACTAGGATTTCTAGCGCCGATAACTCTTACATTTTTATTTAAATCTGAGGATTTAAAACATGCCGAACCAGGCAGCAATAATTCAATTCGTGCATTTTCAAAATAAGGAATTAGGATATTGCTATCGGTAGTAGGATTGATTTTTTGAAAATCTTGCGCAGCTTTCTTGTCTTTAAAAGGTTCAAGCTCATCTAATGTATTATGAAAAACTGACAATTTGGCATAAGGATCAGGCATAAAAACCTTATTATTGTTATAATTATTTTAATGATAATAGAGTACAAAAAAAAATAAAAAAAATCAACTAATAAGAAACTTTATTTTTAGTTTAAGTAGCTAAATACCAATTTAAAATTAACAAATTAATTTTTATTTATTTAGTATTATTATGTTTATGCCAATGTAATTTTGACCGTAAAGTTTCAAAATAATTATAATCTAAAGGATGAATTAGGCGCAGTGCTTTAGCATTTTTTTGAATGCTAATATTAGCACCGACAGGAACTGAAATGCGTTCTTGCCCATCACAGCTTAACCAGGGTGCGGCTGTACTATGAGTATCAATGTGAATCACAATACGACTTTCTGCCGAAACAACGATAGGTCTCGCGCTCAGTGTATGCGGAAACATCGGGACAAGCACAATAGCATCAAGCTGTGGGTATAAAATCGGGCCTCCACCAGATAGAGCATAAGCTGTTGATCCGGTCGGTGTCGCCACTATTAACCCATCGGCTTGTTGAGCGCAGACAAATTGGTCATCAATCATGATAGAAAATTCGATCATACGTGCCACATTGCCCGGCATTAACACCACTTCATTTAAAGCGATCCCCGCCTGTTGCTTATCTAATTGCATGGCTATTGTGGCATTTAGTAGAAAACGTTTCTCTTCTTGATAACTTCCTCCTAATACTTCACCTATTCTCTTTTCTAAATCTTGAGGATGAATATCGGTAAGAAAACCAAGACGACCGCGATTGACGCCTAGCACCGGAGTATTATGTTTTACCGCACTATGCGCCGCATTGATAAGACTTCCATCGCCACCCACCACAATCAACAAATCAACTTTTTGAGCTAATTGATCACGAGTGCAGGAAGTAAATTGGCGATTTTTAAAACAATGTGCCGTTCCTTCTTCCACCAATACTTCATAATCATGAGATTGTAAATAATCTAAGACAGAGATCAGTGTATCACTGACATCCTTCATGCCTTGCCTGCCGATCAAACCAATGGTTGTAAAAATCTTGCTCATAAGCGGTTATTTCATACGTTAAAGATTGCCGATATCCTGTTCGAAACTGTCACTCTAGTCAACTGGGATACTTTTTATATTAGTCGTGATTAGATTTTTTAGTTAAATTTTCATCCTGCGAGCACCCTACTCTTGAATCCAAGCGGTCGAGTCTCCATAATTTATGCATGTGCCTCTATCTAATATAGAGTAGTTATCTCTTTCTTTAAAAAATGGGAGCCCTGTCAGAAATGACTGAAAAAGAACCATCAAAAAAATCCACTTGGGAAAAGCTCAATATTGCAGCAAAACAAGTTTCCCCTACTGCTAACGAGAAAAAAATCCCTTCTACAGAAAAGGAAAAACCTGAACAGGAAAAACAACTAACCCATCCTGACTATGCAGCGCTAGAAGCACAGCTACTTGAGACGGAAAAACGAGTCAATGACTATAAAAGCCAATTAGTGAAGGTTGAAGAGCAAAAAATTTACCAGCTGGCTGAAATGGAGAATATCCAACGTCGCACTAAGCGCGATATTGACAACGCTTATAAATTTTCATTAGAAAAATTTATCAAAGAATTGCTGCCTATAAAGGATAGTTTAGAAAAGGCACTCGAACTTGCCATCGCTAAAGAACATGACCTTGCTTTATCAGGCATCCAGCTCACACTGAAACAGTTAGAAAATCTCTTGGAAAAAAATGGCGTGAAACCGATAGAACCAGCCGGTAAGCAGTTTGATCCTCACTTTCATGAAGCCATGTTAGCCGAAGAAAATGATGAGTTTCCACCGAATACCATCATTAAGGTCCTACAAAAAGGCTATTTACTTCATGAAAGACTGATGCGTCCCGCTTTAGTGGTAGTCGCGAAAGTCAAAGAAAAAACTTCGTAAGACTACACCTTGAAAATTAAACATCTCAACCCAATTTTAGTAGGAGTTGTTAATTTTCCATTAACAAACCGTTTTTCAACATAATTTATACCAATAAAAAATTAAGCTAATTAACGCGGAGAAATTTATGGCAAGTGCAAAGATAATCGGCATCGACCTAGGTACCACAAACTCCTGTGTCGCCATTATGGAAGGAGGTAAACCGAAAGTCATCGAAAATAAAGAAGGTCGGCGCACTACCCCTTCTGTCGTTAGCTATGATGGCAATGAAATAAAAGTGGGCGAAGTGGCTAAACGACAATCCGTCACCAAGCCTGCAGAAACCATTTATGCAGTAAAACGTTTGATAGGTCGGAAATTCGACGATGAGGCAGTACAAAAAGATATCAAGATGGTCCCCTATAAAATCATCCCCGCCAAGAATGGGGATGCTTGGGTAGAGGTAAATGGTAAAAAATTATCGTCCCAGGAAGTTTCTGCACAAATCTTAATGAAATTAAAAAGAGATGCGGAAGCTTATTTAGGATATGAAGTAAAAGAAGCCGTTATTACGGTACCCGCCTATTTTAATGACTCACAACGTCAAGCGACTAAAGATGCAGGCCGCATTGCGGGACTTGAAGTTAAACGTATTATCAATGAACCAACAGCCGCTGCACTTGCCTACGGTTTAGCCAAAAATCGTGGTGATTCCAAGATAGCCGTTTATGACTTAGGAGGAGGTACTTTCGATATCTCTATTATTGAGATCGCTGAAATTGAAGGTGAACATCAATTCGAAGTGTTGGCTACTAATGGCGATACCTTTCTTGGTGGTGAAGACTTCGATCTACGCGTTATTAATTATTTAGCGGATGAATTTAAAAAAGATCAAGGGATTGATTTGCATAAGGATCCACTTGCTTTACAGCGTCTGAAAGAAGCCGCTGAAAAAGCAAAAATTGAGCTCTCTTCTACCGAAGAAACAGAGATCAATCTTCCTTATATTACCGCTGATAGCAGTGGCCCTAAGCATCTACATATTAAATTAACGCGTGCCAAACTAGAGTCACTGGTAGAAGATTTGATTGAGCGCACTATTGAGCCTTGTAAAAAAGCTATTTCAGATGCCAAAATTTCCCTCAGTGAAATATCACAAGTTATCTTGGTTGGTGGGCAAACCCGTATGCCTAAAGTACAAGAAGTAGTTAAAGCTTATTTTAAAAAAGATGCCCGTCATGACGTCAATCCAGATGAAGCAGTCGCGATTGGTGCTGCTATTCAAGGTGGGGTATTAGGTGGTGATGTTAAAGACGTCCTATTGTTAGACGTCACTCCACTTTCTTTAGGAATAGAAACCTTAGGTGGTGTAATGACTCCGCTGATTGAAAGAAATACCACTATTCCTACCAAGAAAAGCCAAGTGTTTTCAACTGCAGAAAACAATCAACCGGCAGTTACGATTCATGTATTACAAGGTGAACGTGAGCAAGCCAGGGACAATAGAACATTGGGGCGTTTTGATCTGACAGACATTCCACCAGGCCCGCGTGGTACACCACAGATCGAAGTCACCTTTGATATCGATGCAAACGGTATTATTAACGTATCTGCTAAAAATAAAACCACCGGAAAAGAACAAAAAATCATTATCAAGTCAGGGAGTGGTTTGTCTGAAGAGGAAATTCAACAAATGGTCAAAGATGCTGAAGTACATGCGGATGATGATCGCAAGTTCCGCGAACTCACCAAAACGCGTAATGAAGCAGACAATTTAATTCATACCACTAGCAAAGCACTAACCGACGTTGGCGATAAAATTAGTGCTGATGAAAAAGCTCAATTAGAGAAAGTAATAGAGGAATTGAAAGAAGTGCTAAAAGGCACTGATAAAGAAAGAATAGAAGCTAAACTTAAAGAGCTTACAGAGCTATCCGGAAAAATGGCTGATCGACTTTATGCGCAACCGGGTACTGAAACGAGTGATGCAGGAACTCAAACGGGTAGCGCTGATCAGGACAGTACTAAAGACAACAAAGACGATGTTGTTGATGCGGTATTCGAAGAAGTGAAAGACAAAGATAAAGACAAGGATAAAAAAGATAACGATAAGGATAAAGATAAAGAATAACCGCTCGCCTTCTAGTTACTGGTGGTCACACCAGTAACTAGATCGACCGTATACACCTATATCCATTAAAAATCTCAAAATCCCTTGTTGTGTAGTTTACTCACAGGGGATTTTCTATCTTTGGTTCTCTAACTATGGCAAAAAAAACTGACTACTATGAAGCATTAGGTGTATCACGCAATGCCGATGATACCGATCTAAAAAAAGCTTATCGTAAATTAGCGATGAAATATCATCCCGATAAACATCATGCTGCTGAGGATAAATCAGCAGCAGCCGCTGAAGAAAAATTTAAAGAGATTAGTGAAGCTTATGAAGTTTTATCCGATCCTAAAAAACGTGCTGCCTATGATCAGTTTGGTCATGCTGGTGTAGATGCTGCTGGCATGGGTGGCGCACAGGGTGCACACGGGTTTAACTTTAATGATGTTTTTGGCGATATTGGTGATGTCTTTGGAAATATTTTTGGCAACCGGGGCGGTCAACAAAGTCAGCGCACGCAACGTGGTGCCGATTTACGTTATACATTGGAATTGGATTTAGAATCCGCAATTCATGGCACGACCGTACAAATTCGTATTCCGCGTCTGGTTACTTGTAAAAGTTGTCAAGGATCAGGTGCGCGCAAGGGAACTAAGCCAACTATTTGTAAAACTTGCGAAGGTCAAGGTCAGGTTCGCATCCAACAAGGCTTTTTTACTATTCAACAAACCTGTCCCGAATGTCATGGCGAGGGCCGCATTATCACCCATCCTTGTCCAGAGTGTCATGGTCAAGGCCAAGTTCAAGAAACTAAGACCTTATCAGTAAAAATCCCAGCAGGTATAGACGAAGGCAACCGCATTCGCTTAAGTGGTGAAGGAGAAGCAGGTAGTCATGGTGCACCTGCCGGTGATCTGTATGTGCAAATTCACCTTAAACCACATCCTTTATTTAAGCGTGAAGGTAATCACTTATATTGTGATGTTCCTATTAACTTAACACTTGCATTACTAGGTGGAGACATACAGATTCCTACCTTAACCGGTGTGGTAAACTTACATATACCGCCAGAAACGCAAAGTGGAAAAGTATTACGCTTGCGTGGCAAAGGCGTTCCTGGACGCCCTGGCGTAACCGGCGATTTACTCTGTCGTGTTTTTGTGGAAACACCGGTCAACCTGAGCAAAGCGCAAAAAGAATTTGTCGTTGCATTGGAAAAAGAATTGCAAAATGGGAATCACTACCCAAAAGCACGATTATGGTTTGAAAGTGTCAGAAAATTTTTCAGTAAACAAAACTGAAACTCGAAAAATTGAATCAAAAAAGGTATGATTATCGGTCTTATGCTCTAAGGAATTGGATTTTTGACAAGTGCCGCGTCCATGCAGTAATCATGGTATATCTAATATACATGAGGATTGCGAATTGAGCGGCAACCCAGGCAGTGTCAAGTGCGAAGAGTATATCAATGATTCAGTATGGACGCTGAAGAAAAATATGAAGCAAGCTAGAGAGAAATCATGAAAAAATTTCCTATGACTATCAGCGGTGCTGAACAT
This sequence comes from Rickettsiella endosymbiont of Aleochara curtula, assembly GCF_964030935.1. Lineage (NCBI taxonomy): Bacteria > Pseudomonadati > Pseudomonadota > Gammaproteobacteria > Legionellales > Coxiellaceae > Rickettsiella > Rickettsiella endosymbiont of Aleochara curtula. The sequence continues at coordinate 1,510,479 of NZ_OZ034990.1, read as the reverse complement.
TTAAAAGAAGAACTCCACCAGCTAAAAACCTTGAAGCGGCCGCAAGTGATTGCCGCTATTGCGGAAGCGCGTGCACATGGAGATCTCAAGGAAAATGCCGAATATCATGCTGCCAAAGAAATGCAAGGCTTTATTGAAGGTCGTATTAACGAAATCGAAACCAAATTAGCCACTGCACAAGTGATTGATGTCACCAAAATAAATAATCATGGCAAAGTCATTTTTGGTTCTACGATACATCTGATCAACTCTCACACTGATGAACAAGTAACTTATCAAATCGTCGGTGAAGACGAAGCCGATATCAAACATTCGAAAATATCGGTCGCCTCCCCGATTGCCCGTGCATTAATTGGCAAAGAAGAAGGCGACACTGTCGATGTACAAACTCCAGCCGGTTTGCTTAACTTAGAGATTGATAAAGTAGAATATATTTAAAAAAACTTTCTTTATTTTTGCATTAAATATTGTTAAGCCCTAAAATTCGGTTTACCAACCGCTATTGCTTTATTCAAATAATTGTCAGTTAAATCTTGCAGTTCTTTATCGGTTAAATTATCAATTCGGAATGCATTTCGATAACTTTGGGGAACCTTTCTTCTTTTTGGATCAATATTTTTTAAGAAAGGATGAGCTTGTGACAAGATGATTAGTCTCCCTTCTATATCAAATTTAAATATTTTAGGATTTTCGTTTCTTGAATTGTTACTAAATAATGAAGCTTTCGTATTCCTTCGGCTCAATGTTGGTATTTTATATTCTCTTAATTTCTCTTGTCGAACAGAACCATTTTCTGAAGACGACTGTGATGGAATAGAAAATTCAGAAGAGCTTGATGTTATAGTAGAAGAATTAGATATGCTATTGATTAACTGAAGCTTATTGCTTTGTATTTGCTTTTCCTGAGCTGCGATTCTTTGTTGCACCATGCCGCCACCGGGAATCTCATCGGTAATTGATGCACCACCATTACGAGTCGTGAGTTTAATAACTTCCGTTGATTTCATCCATTTATCTGTTCCATTATAAGTTGAATTTTTTAAACTTTCATCTTTGGGTATCTTTTTTTCCTCGACAATCATAAATACCTCTAAATTTTTATCAAAAAAACAAGGTACCAGGCTAACGATTTAGTCTTAAGGTTTCCTTAAGGAATGAAAGAAATTTATTTAACTATTAATTATTATTTTTAAAAAAGAATCAGAAATAGAATTGACGTCTCGCTACTCGTCATTGCGAGCGCGTAGCGCGCGGCAATCCATGGATGGCTACGGCCTCACTGACGTTTCGGCCTCGCCATGACGGGCATTTAATTAAACCGCAATGGCTGCTTTAATTGTGGGATGATATTCATAATCTACTAAAGAAAAATCATCAAACGCATAATCAAATAATGATTCTGGTTTGCGTAAAATGTTTAATTGTGGTGAGGCATAGGGCTGTCGCGACAATTGCGTATGCACTTGTTCGAGATGATTACTATAGATATGACAATCACCACCGGTCCAAATAAATTCACCGACTTCTAAGTTACACTGTTGCGCAATCATGTGTGTTAATAAAGCGTAAGAAGCAATATTAAACGGTACGCCTAAAAATGCATCGGCACTACGTTGATAGAGCTGACAAGAAAGACGTGAATTAGCTACATAAAATTGAAATAACAAATGACAAGGCGGCAAAGCCATTTTTGCCAGCTCACCGACATTCCAAGCGCTAACAATTAAGCGCCGCGAATCCGGATTAGTTTTTATTTGTTGAATAAGCTGACTTATCTGATCAATAGCTTGATGATCGGTTGTTGACCAAGAACGCCATTGCTTACCATAAACAGGCCCTAAGTCGCCCGCTGCATCAGCCCATTCATCCCAAATAGTGACTTGATGTTCATTTAAGTAACGAATATTGGTATCACCGCGTAAAAACCACAGCAATTCATAAATAATACTTTTTAAATGTAATTTTTTTGTTGTTACAAGTGGAAAACCGACACTCAAATCAAAACGCATTTGATAAGCAAAGGTACTGAGTGTACCCGTGCCCGTCCTATCGGTTTTAGCTTGTCCATTATTAAGAATGTGCTGTAAAAAATCCAAATAGGGTCGCATCAGAGTTACTCTCTAAAACATCAAAGTCTAGCTTATGTTTAGCCAAAATTGAAGCAATCACTATTCTGCGATACTATACTCGCCGCACATGGGTTTTTGTCTATGTTGCCGCTCGATGTTAAAGACGTAATTTCGTCTCTTAAAGGTAATCTATATTCACCCAAGTATTTTCTAGCCCTTATTAAAATTATGCGAATTAATCTCTTTGGTGCAGGTTATGTAGGTTTGGTCACAGCCGCCTGTTTAGCCGAGCATGGAAATAAAGTACTTTGTATTGATGTTGATCAAGAAAAAGTAAAACGTTTACAATCAGGTGAATGCCCTATTCATGAACCTGATTTGCCTGCTTTACTACAAAAAAACTTAAGTGCTGGCCGGCTTGAGTTTAGTACCGATCCGCAACAAGGGGTTGAACATGGCTTTTACCAATTTATTACCGTAGGCACACCTCAAGATGAAGATGGCTCTGCGGATTTGAGCTATGTTTTAGAGGTTGCCGAATACATAGGGAAAGCACTGGTTGAACCTAAGCTGATTATCAATAAGTCGACTGTGCCCGTAGGTACTGCCGATCAAGTAAAGACAATTATTCAAAAACAATTACATCAGCGCAATGTCAACATTGCATTTGATGTCGCTTCGAATCCTGAGTTTTTACGCGAAGGCGCAGCAGTCAGTGACTTTATGCGTTCTGACAGAATTATTATTGGCACCGATAATGAGGCAGCAGAATCACATTTACGACATTTATATAGACCGTTTAATCGTAATAATGATCGTTTAATCGCTATGGATATCCGCTCTGCAGAACTAACCAAATATGCTGCCAATGCCTTTTTAGCTACCAAAATAAGTTTTATAAATGAAATCAGTCAACTGGCCGATCGCTTAAATGCAGATATTGAGCAAGTGCGGATTGGCATCGGTTCTGACCCGCGTATTGGTTATCACTTTATTAATCCTGGATGTGGTTATGGCGGCTCTTGTTTCCCTAAAGATGTACTCGCTTTAGAAGCCACCGCTAAAACTGTTCATTACCAACCTAAGCTATTAAATGCCGTACATCAAGTAAATGATACACAAAAAAAACTTTTATTTAGCAAGCTTTCCCAATTTTTCCAAAATGAATTACGCGGTAAAATAGTCGCCTTGTGGGGTTTATCTTTTAAACCCAACACCGACGATATGCGCGAAGCGCCTAGCAAGGTGTTTATTGCCGCTGCTTTAGCTGCAGGCATGAAAATTCAAGCCTATGATCCTGTCGCCATGCCCGAAGCAATGCGTTTTTATAAGGATCAAGCTAATTTTAGTTGCTGCAGCAGTCCTGAAGAGGCGTTAATTAATGCCGATGTCTTAGTGATAGTCACCGAATGGAATATATTCTTTAATCCGGATTTCCAACTCATCAAAGAACGTTTAAAACAGGCCGCTATCTTTGACGGAAGAAATCTTTATGATCCAGATTGTTTAAAGCAATTGGGAATTAAATACTATGCCATTGGTCGTGGAGAGCATTTCTAAGATGAAAAAGAATAAAAAAATTACTAAAGCAATTTTTCCAGTTGCCGGTTTAGGGACTCGTTTTTTACCTGCAACAAAAGCCAGTCCTAAAGAAATGTTGCCTATCGTGGATAAACCTTTAATTCAATATGCAGTAGAAGAAGCCATTGCTGCGGGAATAACCGAACTCATTTTTATAACGAGTAGTAGTAAACGGGCTATCGAAGATCATTTCGATTCAAATTATGAATTAGAAGCCAAGCTCAATGAAGCAGGCAAAAAAGATCTGTTAGATATTGTGAAAAATATCTTACCAAAAGGTGTAAGTTGTGTGTATCTACGTCAACCAGACACTTTAGGTTTAGGACATGCTGTTTTATGTGCACGACCTCTGATGGATGATGAAGCATTTGCTGTTTTACTTGCCGATGATTTAATTGATTCTGCTACCCCTTGTTTAAAACAAATGTTAGCTATCTATCAAGAAAAACAAAATACTGTCATTGCCGTTCAAAGCGTAACTCCCGAAGAAACTGAGCAATACGGGATCGTCGGTTATAAAACTAAAGCAGGCAGACTCAGTCAGATTAATACTATCGTAGAAAAACCCAGTCACAAGGAAGCGCCTTCCAATTTAGCGGTGGTGGGTCGTTATATTCTTACTTCAACTATTTTCCCTTATCTTTCCAAAACTCCTATGGGAAAAAATGGCGAAATTCAACTGACAGATGCCATCGCTAGCCAGCTAAAAGATGAGATGATGCATGCTTGGGAATTTGAAGGAATACGTTACGATTGTGGAAGTAAATTTGGTTATTTAAAAGCAACGATAGCTTATGCGTTAAAGCATCCAGAAACTAAAAATTTGTTCCTTAAATATTTAAGAGCTCTGAGTGAAAATCATCGCTAGTTTTTTTGGCAAAAAAAAACGAAGAAGTATGGGTACCTCTTCGTTTAAAGTTATACTTTTATGAAAGCATAATTTTTAGTTTTTCACCTGGCTTGAGAAAGTCGCTATCCAGCTTATTCCAAGCCTGTATTTTCTTAACCGATACGTGGTAGTGCTTAGCAATACCCGCCAGCGTATCCCCACTTTTTACCAAGTGGATTTGCTGCGAACTTGGGTTAGACTTCACCAAAGTAGCCGGACTCGGCTTAGTTTGGTTACTCACTAACTGAACAGGGCTATGCTTAGCTTTTGTTCCAGCTTGTTTTAAAGCAAGCCTACTATCATCAGCTTGAACCTTAGAGTTCGAGCTTGTAGCGGTAACTAATTGTTGTTTATACAAAGCTACCCTATCGATAGGCAAAGCAACCTGACCACGTTTAATCGCAGCAGAACTACTTTTCATTCCCGGATTCAATTCCTTTAATTCCGCAACGCTCATACCTGCTAATTTAGCTACATGAGTTAAACTCATGCTATTTGCATCAACTAGCTCTAAATAAGGCTTAGCACTGACCGGAGGTAAGCTCACGCCATACTTAGCTGGGTTTTTAACAATCGCAGCTAAAGCCAATAAACGCGGAATATAAGAACGTGTCTCAGATGCCAATGGCAATGCCCAGAAATGGGTATTCTTATCTTGCTGCGTATTATGACGGATCGCATTCTGTACGTTACCTTCACCCGTGTCATAAGCCGCTATAGCTAACAACCAGTCGCCCCCGAAGAAGCTTCTTAAATAGGTAAGGTAATTTAAGGCCGCATTGGTCGAGCTACTAATATCTCGACGACCATCAAAACCTCTGTCTTGGTGGACACCATAGCCTTTAGCGGTACTCGTCATTAACTGCCATAAACCAGCCGCGCCTGAGGACGAGTTAGTCGCTGACGGATTATAACCACTCTCAATAATAGGCAATAAAACCAACTCAGTAGGCAAATCACGAAGTCTCACCTGCGAATATACATAGTATATATAAGGTGCAGCTCGATTTACCGCGTCTTTTAAATAGACTGGGTTTTTAGCAAACCATCGGATCTGCTCTTGAACCTGAGGTTGGTTTTCCTCACGAGCCGACAATTGTAAGTGGGCTCGAATAGGCTCCCAAAGCGTACCCTTATCTACAGCGCTATAAAGCGCTTTAGCATTTTTAGGCGCTAAACTACTACCGGTCGATTTCATAATAACGGTTTGATAGGTTTTACTATCAGTATCGTTACCCGCACCGCCGAGGCCCTTCCCACCTTCTTCAGAGCTAGGAAACTGCACACATGCGGTGATACCCACTGCTAGAATGAATAGTACGGTAAGTAATAATGAATAAATTTTAAGCATTTTATAAGTCATACTAAAGATCTTACGGGGACCCCTTAGGTAGGTCAAGACAAAGGGCTTACAACTGCCAAATTAAACCCCTTTTTTGTAGGATTTTAACCTACATTTTTCTGAGGTAATTCTTACTTAAATACCTACATTTTTGCATTGTTTTTAGGTATAAGTGAAGGTTAAATCTTGGCTTTTTAAGGGTATTTTTAGCCAGGCCGAACCTATGCGATAATGAAATAGGTGTTAAGATTCATCGTTTAACTTATTTCTAACTGTTTGTTAGCTGGATAACCTCTTTGAAACAGCATTACCTAGATATTGAAGATCGCCGTTTAGCAAGTCTAATCCCCGATTATGCAGGCCGACACTTATTGCAGTTGAGCCCCCATGCATTTTCAAGCTTATCTACTAGCCCTATTATTCATAAAATTAAGGTTTCTTGGAGTTATAAAAGTCAGCTTATTGCTGATAAAATAGATTGCCCTGACTTGGAAAGTCTATACACTCATTTACCCTTTGCCAATGACAGCATTAATCTAGTCCTGATGCCCCATACCTTAGAAACGAACAAAAGCACCGCATTAGCCATACTAACAGAAGCCTGGCGAGTACTCGCCCCCAGCGGCCATTTGATTATATTAGGGATCAATCCTACCAGTTTATGGGGCCTATATCGGCTATTTTCATTCAATAAACAGCCTGCCTGGGATGGTCGTTTTCACACCATTCAAACGCTTTGTCAATGGATACACTTTTTGGGAGGTGAAATTCAGCATACTGAGAGCTTTCTATACCGCCCCCCTTTAACCAGCACCCCTGGTTTGTGGGTATTTAAGAAATTAGCATGGCTAGAACGGGTATCACCTTGGCTGATACCTTATATGGGGGGAATTTATTTGATTATTGCAGAAAAACGAATAAAAAGACCCAATGGCTTAGGCTTAGTTTGGCAATTTCCGCCAGTACTCAATAATAAGGTCTTAGCTCCTAATGCTCGAGGGCCGCACCATGCCTAAAATTCCGAAAATAGAGATTTTTACTGATGGGGCCTGCCGAGGGAATCCAGGTCCTGGGGCCTGGGCAGCCCTACTACGGTATCAGGGCAAAGAAAAAACCATTTCCGGCACAGAAACTACCACTACGAATAATCGTATGGAGTTAATGGCGGCCATCCAAGCTTTAATGGCGGTAAAAAAACCCTGTCAAATATCACTTAGTACCGATTCACAATATGTCCAAAAAGGGATTACCGAATGGCTGCCACAATGGAAACGGCGAAATTGGCTCACCACCAATAAAAAGCCGGTTAAAAATTCTGATTTATGGAAAGAATTAGCCACTCAAGCAGAACGCCATCAAATTCGCTGGGAGTGGGTAAAAGGACATAGCGGCCATCCAGAAAACGATCGCGTCGACAGCTTAGCTAATGCTGCCTTAGATGAACTGTTGAAATAGCAACTTATACTTTATATACAAACAGGAAATATAAACTCTTGATTAGGTCACCACAGAACAAACACTTTGAGCCGTCATGGCGAGGCCGAAACGTCAGTGAGGCCATGGCCATCCAGAAAAAGTTGAGCACTGAGATTGGCTCGCGCTGCGCGCTCGCAATGACGAAACCTTTGCTCTTAGATTAGGGTTTATTCAGTCCTATATGCATCTAGCAAAGCACGTCGATAAACCAGCGGTGCTTTTACTTCATCTTCAAATTCCACGTATTCCCAAGCCTCTGCATTACACAGCAAGCGACGCAATAATAGATTATTCAGTGCATGACCAGATTTATAACCACTAAATGCTCCAATCAGACTGTGGCCTAATAAATAGAGATCTCCGACTGCATCAAGAATTTTATGGCGCACAAATTCGTCTTCGTAACGTAAACCGTCTTCATTCAGTACTCTGTATTCATCTACCACAACTGCATTATCAAGGCTCCCGCCTAAAGCGAGTCGAACCTCGCGCAATTTTTCGTAATCTGCCATAAACCCAAATGTTCGTGCGCGACTAACCTCTTTAATATAGGAAGTCGTAGAAAAATCAATACTGGCTTTTTGACTACGATTTTGAAAAAGCGGATGATTAAAATCAATTTCAAACGAAACCTTAAATCCGTCGAAGGGTTCAAAACAAGCCCATTTATCCCCTTCAGTTACTTTAATCGCTTGTTTGATACGGATAAAGCGTTTTGAAGCGCTTTGCTCTTCAATACCCGCCGACTGAATCAAAAAAATAAAGGGTCCTGCGCTTCCATCCATAATAGGAATTTCTGAAGCGGTAATATCGACATACGCATTATCAATACCCAAACCGGCCATAGCCGACATTAAATGCTCTATGGTAGCTACTCTGACACCATTTTTGAGTAAAGTAGTTTGTAAGGTAGTTTCACCCACATGCTCAGCCCGAGCTTGAACCTCAACTATAGGATTAAAATCTATCCGTCGAAAAATAATTCCGGTATTAATCGGAGCCGGTCGCAAAGTTAAAATAGCCGTTTCACCGCTATGTAAGGTAATTCCTGCGGCTTTAATAACGTTTTTTAAAGTACGTTGTTTTAGCGCACGTGAAGTTTGAATTGAATTGTTTTTTCTGGACACCCTTAAGAAACCTCTTCTTGTCTTCGTAAAAAAGCTGGAATATCAAAATATTCAATATCGGTAACGTTACTATCTACCGTGGACTTACTCGATGTAACAACACCTTGTTTGCGTAATACCGTAGGACGTTCTAACTGATGGTAATCTAAACTACCATCAGCTGCTCTGATGAGGCCTGAGTCTTCTACCTCATGCATAGGAGCACCCGTAGCAAGTTGATGTCCGAGACCCGTTATCACTATTGTCACACGTAATTCATCGTTCATTCCAGGATCTATTACTGTACCAATAACCACGTTAGCATCTTCTGATGCAATTTCTTTAATCACTCCTCCAACTATTCCAAATTCCTTCATCGATAAATCCGGTCCCGCTGTTATATTCACTAATACACCACGTGCACCTTTTAAATTTATATCTTTTAATAATGGACTGCCTATTGCGGCATTTGCTGCTGATAGCGCTCTGTCCGAACCTAATCCTACACCTGTCCCCATCATGGTGGTTCCCATCTCCGACATTACCGTTTTTACATCTGCAAAATCCACATTAATTAATCCTGCACGTGTAATTAATGCAGCAATTCCTTTAACGGCGCCAAATAATACATCATCTACTGCTTTAAATGCATCTAGAAAACTAACGTCATCGCCTAAAACGTTCATTAATTTTTCATTAGGAATAGTAATAAGAGAATCAACATGCTGGCTAAGTTGCTTAATTCCCTCTTCAGCTAAACGCAGGCGTTTCTTTCCTTCAATCTCAAATGGTTTAGTAACTACTGCTACCGTTAAAATTTTCATCTGCTTGGCAATTTCTGCAATAACCGGTGCAGCACCCGTTCCCGTACCTCCACCCATCCCTGCGGTGATAAAAACCATATCTGCTCCCTCCAAAGCCGACCTCACTCTTTCCCTATCTGCTTCAGCAGCAAGACGGCCTATCTCAGGATTTGCTCCTGCACCTAAACCTTTAGTGATTTGTTGACCCAATTGTAATAAACAATTAGCAGAAGAGTTTTTTAACGCTTGGGCATCGGTATTTGCACAGATAAACTCTACTCCTGGAATATCTTGTGCCAACATATGTTCAAGTGTATTACCACCACCACCTCCAACACCAACAACTTTTATGACAGCATTTTGTAATGGTGGATTGTGCGAATCAAATTTGGCACTCATATTAACTCCTAAGGATTTCAGTATTTTTTAAAAATTTTCGCATAGCCAATTTTTTATACGTACTATTTTCCTAGCAAATAATACATTAGGCTTTCTCTGTTCGCATTGTTGTTGATAGCCATATAATAGTAAACCTGTACTGGTTGCATACATGCCATTGGTCGTTACTTCGTTATTTCCAGTAATATATTGAGGATGACCCAGTCTTACGGGCAGCTTAAAAATCTTTTCTGCTAACTCGACGCTACCACTGACATTAGAAGCACCACCGGTTAATACCACTCCTGCAGCAAGAAATTCTTCAAAACCACTACGATATAATTCTGCCTTCACTAAATGGAAAAGCTCTTCATAGCGTGGCCCTACCACCTCAGCTAAAGCACGTTTAGTCAGTGTGCGTCCGGGACGATCGCCTACTCCAGATACCTCGACACGTTCATCTGGATCGGCTAATTCTGGCAAAGCACAAGCATGTTTTCTTTTAATCTGTTCAGCACTTTGTGTGGGGGTTCTTAATGCAACAGCAATATCATTCGTAACTTGATCACCGGCAATCGGAATAACGGATGTAAAACGTATAGCCCCTTCGGTAAATACAGCAATATCAGTTGTTCCACCACCAATGTCTATTAAACACACGCCCAACTCTTTTTCATCTTCTGTTAATACAGATTGACTTGAAGCAAGTTGCTCTAAAATTATTTCTGAAACTTCTAAACCACAGCGTTGAATACATTTAATGATATTTTGTGCAGCACTCACTGCACCTGTTACCATATGAACTTTAGCTTCTAAACGCACGCCTGACATGCCTATTGGTTCACGGATACCTTCTTGGCTATCAATAATAAATTCCTGGGGCAAAATATGTAATATTTTTTGATCCGCTGGAATTGCAACCGCTTTGGCTGCATCGATTACACGCTCAACATCCGCATGGGTTACTTCTTGATTTTGAATTGCGACAATTCCATGAGAATTCAAACTCCGAATATGATTTCCAGCAATACCAGTATATACGCTTCGAACTGGACATCCAGCCATCGCTTCTGCTTCGCCCACAGCACGTTGAATCGAATCAACAGTTGCATCGATATTGACTACAACACCTCGCTTTAATCCTAATGAAGGATAAATTCCCATGCCAATAATTTCGATACCATTGGGTTTCACTTCACCCACTAAGGCATTGACCTTGGACGTACCAATATCTAAACCTACAATTAAATTCTTAGTCGGTTTCTTCGCCATATTATTTCACCTTCAATTAAATTCTCTAAATCTTTTCAAACTTCATCACTTGACTTCATTGTTAGGATATAGCTCTTACTGTTTTTTTGTGAACCGAAACTTTCCCCATAAACTGAATTCGCTGCATCTGTCCAAAATACAATTGCTGTAGGCATCATTAATAACTTTTCTATGAAATCCTTTTCTTAAATTTTACGGCCATACCATGGGCATAACGGAGATCCACATAATCTACCATAGATACTTTACTTGCAATAACATCAGGATAAACATCTACCAAACGTTCTAATTGTATGTAAGGTTGACTTCTACTTAAATAAACAGTTAAGCCATTATTCAATTTTAAATGCCAATATTGTTCATCAATTAGTTGTAAGAATTTAATTTTTAGATTTAGTTGTGCAAACATTGGATTCAGTGTGTTATAGGTTTGTAATAAATATTTTTGTTGGCCTACCGGCCCCACAAAAATTGGCAAGTCTAATGCTATAGAATCTCCATCTGGGATAAAAATATTACCCTGAGCATCTAATAGACCATGCTTTCCAATAAAAGCGATAGGTTTTTTAGTAATAAAGCTAACCGCTAGTGTATCGGGCCAATATCGTTTTACGCTGACACTCGCTATCCATGGTACATGTAAAATTTGTTCTTTTAATCCTTGGCTATCTAAACGAAAAAAACCTTTTGCAATAAACGGCAGAATAATTTGCTGCAGATGACTTTGCTTAACATAAGTTAAATCACCACTAATTTTAATATTTTTGACGGGAAAACAACTAGGATTGGATAATTTTTGCCATAGTAAAACGCAACTTAATATAAGTAATAGGCTCAATGAAAACTTAAAAAACCATCTTCTTGAAGGCAATTGAGAACTTAAACGAATCAATCTAGGTTTATCGCGTTGCCGTTGGAATCGTTGGTTTTCAACTACTTTCCCATTTTTAACCATCGCTTAGCCATCAGAAATACATGAAATCAAAGGGGATAATAATCTATATAGTGTGTTTCTGCCAGTTTTACTGGTTAGCTATGCTAGTACAAAAATTAAAAATACCACGTCATGACAAGGCCAAAACGCCAATGAGGCCGTGGCTATCCAGAAAAAATTAAGCTTTTTAAAGGATTGCCGTACGCTAAGCGCTCGCAATGACGAGTAAGCATTATCCGAGCACGCTTAAATTTTTTTCTATTGCTAAGCTCATTTCGCAAAACGCCTAATTCTCTGTATTATTAAAATTAATACTGAATACAGATAGAATCCTCGCCAAAGTTTTCGCGTAAGGCCTTCAATAAATCATCAGTAGGTTTTACGCTCCAACTATTTCCCAAACTCAAAAAAACCTCTGTGCTTAGTTCAGGGTGATGATAAGCTATACGTGTTGGACATAGTCCTGGACAAAAATTGATCATTAATTTTTGCAAATCATCCAGTAGACTAGGATTTATGGTGGGCTTTGATAGTCTAATCGTTAAGTTTTTTGCGTGACTTTCACGTGCCTCAGTGATATCTAAAATTTTTTTTCCTAAAACTCGCGTATTGCCTGTATATTCATCGCGTTGGATCTCTCCTTCAATGATTAGAAGCTTATCTTTATTCAATTTTTCACGATATTTAGCAAAGGTATCACTAAATAAGGTCACTTCTAAACGTCCACTAGCATCCTCCAAATTAACTACAGCCATTCGATCACCGCGCTTAGTCCATAATGAACGAATAGACAATACCCAGCCCGCAATGGTCATATGATGACCTGCCTTGGCAGTTAACTCATTTAAAGATGTCGTGATAAAATGCGATAATTCCTCAGCATAATTTTCTAAAGGATGACCACTTAAATAAAATCCTAAGACTTCCTTTTCAGCCTGTAAGCGCTGCAATTTTGGCCAATCTTCATGTTTCACCATTTGACTCGACTGGGAAACCATATCTAGACCAAAAAAATCTTGCTGGCCAGAAACTTTCGCCAATGATTTCTGATCGGCTGCTTGCAAAGCGGATTCTACATTAGCTAAAAGACTCGCTCTGTTTACACCAAAACTATCTAAGCTACCGGAAAAGATCAAGGCTTCTAAACTTCGACGATTTATTTTTTGTAAATCAACGCGATGACACAAATCGAATAAATCACTAAATGCATGTTGCTTTCGTTGTTCTATGAGCATTTCTATGGCGCCGGCGCCTAAGCCCTTAATAGCACCCATACCATAGCGTATCGAGCTTGCAGATTCGTCTACGGTAAACTTATAGTGGCTATGATTGATGTCGGGTGGCAATATATTCAATTTCATTAAACGACACTCGTCAAGAAATGTGACTACTTTTTCAGTATGATCCATATCGGACGATAATACGGCTGCCATAAATTCAGCGGGATAATGTGTCTTTAACCACGCTGTTTGATAAGAAACTAAAGCATATGCCGCAGAATGCGATTTATTAAATCCATAGTCTGCAAATTTTTCCATTAAATCAAAGATTTGATTTGCTAAACGAGACTCTATGCTTTTCTGTTCTGCCCCCTTTATAAAAATCGTTCTTTGTTGCGCCATCTCCTCCGCTTTCTTTTTTCCCATAGCACGGCGCAATAAATCAGCCGCTCCTAAGGTATAACCTGCTAGTACTTGTGCTATTTGCATCACCTGTTCTTGATACAAGATTATTCCATACGTAGGACTTAATATCGGCTCTAAAAAAGGGTGATCATACTGAACCTGTGCTCGTCCATGTTTACGATTAATAAAGTCATCAACCATACCGGACTGCAAAGGCCCGGGGCGAAATAAAGCAACTAAAGCAATGATTTCATCAAAACTATCTGGGCCTAATCGTTTAACTAAATCTCGCATTCCTCGAGACTCTAATTGAAATACAGCCGTTGTTTTACATGCTTTTAATAAAGCAAAGGTATTCACATCATCGATAGGAATGGCAGTGATATCTAATAAGGATTCTCCAGGTGGTTTTTTTGAATTAATTGCTTGTACCGCCCAATCAATGATGGTCAACGTCCGAAGACCGAGAAAATCAAATTTAACTAAGCCAACTTTTTCAATATCATCTTTATCAAATTGAGTAATACAATGTATTCCACCTGGCTCACAATAAAGTGGTGTGAAGTCCGTCAGTTTAGAGGGGGCAATCACGACTCCACCCGCATGTTTACCGACGTTACGCACCAATCCTTCCAATTTCTTTGCCAAGTCGATTAATACTTTTATTTCGTCTTCGTTTGTATAACGATGTTTTAGCTCATCTTCTTGATCGAGGGCTTTTTCGAGCGTAATACCTAATTCAAAAGGAATTAGCTTAGCAATTTTATCCACCATACCATAGGGATAACCCAAAACACGCCCCACATCTCTAACGACCGCGCGAGCGGCCATACTTCCATAAGTTATAATTTGAGAAACCGCATCACGCCCATAACGTTCTGTTACATAATCAATTACCCTGTCACGTCCTTCCATGCAGAAATCAATATCGAAATCCGGCATAGAAATACGCTCTGGATTTAAAAAACGTTCGAAAAGCAGGTCATATTGCAGAGGATCTAAACCGGTAATTTGCAATGCATAAGCTACTAAAGATCCCGCTCCAGAACCTCTACCAGGCCCGACAGGTATTTGATTTTTCTTGGCCCAACTAATAAAGTCCGCCACAATAAGAAAGTAGCTTGCAAAACCCATCGAATTGATCACTTTGAGCTCCGAGTGCAATCGCTCAAAATAAATTTTTTCAACTTCATGGGCGTTAGAACATGGTTTCTGCAAACCTTGCTTCTCAATTATTGTAGATAGCTTGGATTCTGTATTCTTAACCTCGGATAAACACAAAAAGGTTTCAGCATGTCTCTCTAAACATTGCGCCAAACCTTGTTTTGCTTCTTGTATCAGGAAATTTTCAGCGCTCATGCCTGCGGGAATAGGAAAATTAGGTAAAAAAGATGCGCCTAATTCAATTTCTAAATTACAACGCTTGGCAATTTCCACGGAATTGGTCAATGCCGATGGAATGTCCGCAAATAAAACTGCCATTTCATCTATAGAGCGCAGGTATTGCTGATCGGTATAAATCTTGGGCCGCTTAGGGTCATTTAAGGTATAGCCACTATTAATACAGACTCTAGCTTCATGTGCTTCAAAATCCTCCGCTGAAATAAAACAAACTTCATTGGTCGCAACAACTGGGACACTATATTTGTTTGCTAGTTCTACAGCCGACCCGATATATTCTTCCTCTAAGGGACGGCCTAAACGTTGTAGCTGCAAATAAAAACGATTCGGGAATAATCTTAGCCAAGACTGTAATATTTCTGTTGCTAGTGGCTTATTATTTTTCACTAAGCAAGAGGTAATATCACCTTCTCTTGCTCCGGAGAGCGCAATTAAGCCATCAGAACAATTTGCAAACCAACTTTTTTGGAGAACAGGCTTGCCTTCCAGTTGGTTTTCTAAATAGGCACGGGAAATTAATTGAATTAAGTTTCGATAGCCTGTTTGATTTTGACAAAGCAAAATTAATTGAAATGCTTGGCCAGGAAGTTGATCATTTTTTACGCGACATTCCGCGCCCACTATAGGTTTAATGCCTTTTTTAGTCGCAGCCTGGTAGAATTTAATCGTTGCAAATAAATTGGATAGATCGGTCACCGCAATAGCTGGCATCGATAGCTCATCTGCCTTAGAGACAAGCTTATCAATACGAATCAGACCATCACTTAAAGAGTATTCTGTATGAAGATGCAGGTGAATAAAAGATGGCATATACACTTCGCACTTGACATTGTCTGTGTTGCGGCGGACTTGTTTCTCCGCGGCATTTGCCAAAAAACCTAATCGTTGTGAGCATACTAGAGCAATGTACCGCGGTAAGCATGTATTCTGCCACAGTTAATTTGAAAAGAAAGCTTGAATAAGCTTATAGCGTTCACAAGAAAAAATTGGGTTTCTTTTTCAAGCACTTGAATCTTAAGACTCAAGTGCTTTGTAGGTCTCTTTTAAGCTAAAAATTAAGTGCGTATATAGAATTTCTGATTGCTGTGTTTGTCCCGTCAAATAGCAACGTAAAAAATTTTTACAAACATAATTCAATCTAACTGCACCCGCATAACAGGCGCCGCCTTTTATTTTATGCACTATGGTTTCGATGGTTTCCCAATCTTTTACCTGATAAGTCTTTTCAAGATCTTTAAGATACCCAGGAATAGATTGTTTGAACATTTCTATAATTTCATTAAATAAATCTATGTTTCCACTCAAATTTTTAAGACTAATGCTTTTATCATATATGGGGTATGAATTTATAATATCGAGTAAATTGGCTTTTTCTATGGTTAAGTTATTTTCTTCAATATACTCATTTTGAATAGATTTTGATTGCTTCAGCTTAGGATTAAATTCAATCACATTGACTTTTTTATTTTGGAAATACTTATCTAATTTTTTTATTTTTTCTTTAGTCAAAGGTTTTAGCCAAATTTCATTGATACCTGCCGCTATACATTCGTCTTTAAACTTTCCTTCTCCATGAGCCGTTAAAGTAATAATAGGAGTCATCGGTTTTTGCTTTATACGTTCCCAATAACGATATAAAACGGCAATTTCATTACCACTAAGGCCAGGCAAACCCAAATCAGTAATGATCAAATCAAAAGTATGATTTTTGGCAAACGGTAAAGCTTCTTGCATGGTGGATACGACTGTCAGATTGTAACCAGCCTGCTTGAGCAGCTCTTCAGAAAATTTAATCGTTAAAAGATCATCTTCAATTAACAAAATGTGTTTTTTGATTGGCTCTTTAGAAAGTTGTGTTTGTTCCGATTGCCTCTTTTTGGCTTCAACTAATCTATTGGTTTCTAAAAAGATAAAAGGCTCGGAATTTTTGTTTTTAAATTTTATAAGCTTATTTTTTTGAGCCAAATTCATAAACAAAGTAAAGGAAAAGCTCGTCCCTACACCTACTTCGCTTTTTACTTGTATCTCACCACTTAATAAATTAACAAATTTTTTCACGATATGAAGGCCAACACCATATCCTTGAGTGGGATCAGTCTTTTCAAAACTAGGTATTATTCGAAAGAAAGGATCAAATACTGATGTCAATTTATCCGCTGGAATACCTATTCCCGTATCACTGATGGTAAACTCAATGTACACGCCATCTGTTTGATGTGGTAATAATGCTAACTCTTTGATCGTCACAATAACTGTGCCTTTTTCGGTAAACTTAATGGCATTAGTCGCTAAATTGAGTAAAATACGTTCGAGCTTATTTTGATCACTTGCTACATTTTCTGTGATAGAAACATCTAAATTAATCTGTAGAGTAAGACCTTTAGTTTTTACTGATGGTGATAATAAATTCTTTAAGGATTCTGCTAAATCTTGTAAAGAAAAACTACTTATCTTGAGTTGAGATTCGTTAGCATTTTCCAAAGAAGCAACATCAAGCACATCATTAAGCAAATTTAATAATTGCTGGCTAGCCTTATACATCATATGTAAATCGTCTTTGTTTTCGGCTATTTTTAACCGTTGCTCAAGCAACTGGGTCAAACCGATGATACCCGTTAAAGGAGTCCGGATATCATGGCTCATATTCGCAAGAAATTCGGTTTTAGCTTGATTAGCTGCATCAGCCAATACTTTGGATTTTGTTAATTTTTTCTGAGTATTTTTAAGCTCGGTGATATCAATCGAGACTCCTAGCACGCCAATTATTTCGTCAGATTTTCCTTTTAACGGCGATTTTTGGGTCAGGAAAACATGCATACCATCATCGGATAATTTAGCTCTTTCCTCAAAACTAACCATTTGATTATTTTGCATCACAAACCGATCATTTTCTTGAATTCTTTCAGCTTGCTCTTTCCAAGGAAAATCAAAATCGGACTTTCCGATAACGGTTTTTATATTAGAAAATCCAGTTAACTCGGTATGTAATCTACTCCCACCTAAAATAATGCTATTGATATCTTTCCAATAGATACTTGCCGGCACATTTTCAATAATATTATTTAAATAAACACTTAATTTTTCATTTTCTTCCCATAAATATTGATTAAAATCTTTTAGTGGTGGATAAATTTCACTGAAGATCGTTATCGATTCTTTTTTGGATGTAATGGAAATACACTGAATTAATATAGATTCCTGATGATCATTTAGATATTTATTATAAACCGTTGAAAATTTTTTCCCTTTATTTTTAATACTTTTACTAAATAAATCATCTACTAATCGTAGATAATCGCTCAAAAAGAAATTAGATATCGGCTTACCTAGCATTTCTGTCGAAGATTTAATATTTAATGAAGCAAGAAAATGTTGATTCCCCCCTCTGAAGAGTTTTTTTCTACTATCTAACCAGTAAACTGGAAAAGGTAATGCATCTAATATAATTTGAAGATTTACCATACTAATTCCTAAAATAATATCCTTAATTAATTATTTCATTTTTGGTTTTAGACACGAAAATTGAGGATCATTATTAAGTTCAGCTAAAGGGCGAAAAAGAGCCATGCTGACTTTATTTTGTTTACAAGGCTTTGAATCTAATTCAAGGTTAATTTCGTTTACATAACTAGAAAAAGAATCAGTTAAAGAACTGTTGTTAATTTCTAGTAAATTATAGTGGTTTGCTTCAATTTTATGTTTGGTAAATAATTTATCATGTAGAAATTCTAATAAATAATTATTTTTTCCTCCGTCTTGTGCAGACATAGCTAAAAAATTCTTATTTAATTCTACAGCTTGAAATAGCGTCACAGGCGTAGAATTAAGTTTAGGTGGTTTAAACTCAAATCCTATTTTTTGGTGATGGTCACATAGCTTCTCTAACAAAGGCACGATCTCAGTAAAATTTTCATTTATATTAGCTTTTTGTCTTTGCTCAGCGCAATGTACTAATACTTCTTTAATTAATTTATCTTTAATTAACTGATTTGTGCATGAAACTACCCATGTATCAAACAGGAATAATTTAGAAAGAAAATTATTTTCTGATTTTTTCTCAAATAATTCAGCAATTTTCCATGCTAATAAACCTCCGAAAGAAAACCCACCTATTACAATAGGACGTTGTAATTCTTTAGTAATCTTACAATAATAATTAGCCGCCATCTCTTCCATCGTTAATGGTTTAAAAGTTTCATTATCCAGGACTGGGTCTTCGATCCCATAGCAAGAATTATCGAATGTAACCTTTTCCAGTAACTTACTAAAGCAACTTATTCCTCCTCCAGCGGGGTGGATAAATACAATGGCGGGCAAATTATCATTACCTTTTTTTAATAAACGGAACCTTGATTTTTTTGGATGATTTTTAGGTTTTTTAATCAGATTCGATAAAAGGGCAATCGTTGGGTTTTCATATAAGTCCCGGGGTTTTAATCCTACGACAAAGCTATCATTAATGTTATTAATTAGTAACATCGCTTGGAGAGAATTGCCTCCCCACGCAAAAAAATCAGTATCCAAACTATCTGGAAAATCAGGAAGAACTTCTTTGAATTTTTTTAATAACGTTTTCTCAAATCCATTGATGTTTTCGGGACCTTTACTATAATTTCTCATTAATTTATAGTCATCTTTAAGCTTATTTTCATCTATCTTACCATTTACCTTCAAAGGCAGTTCTTCCACTTTACAATAGGCACTCACTGCGCCATAAAAAGGTAAATGCTTTCTAAGATACGAAACAAATTCTTGGTGAGTAGGAGAATTAGTATTCTCCTTTTTAAAGCTTTTTTTCAGCGTATAAAAAGCTACTATGGCAGCAAATTCGCCGACACCCGCGATCACATTTTCATCATTCATCTCACTTTTTAAAATAGGTATTATTGCTACATTTTGAATTGCCTCATGTGCGGATAGGCACATCCGAACTCCCTCAAGGTCGACCCAATGGCCACTCCATTTAATTGCAGTATTAGTGGCACGGCACAGAAAAAGCATTTGATCGTGCATTATTGTGACTAAATCGCCTGATAAATACCATTTTTGGTTAAGTTTGACAATAAATTTTTCATTGTTTAGATCTTCTAAATTTAAATAGCCTTCCGAAACACCATCTCCAGCTATACATAGCTGGCCTATAGCACCAGAAGGGGCTATGGTGCCAAACGGAGTCAATATTTGTACGTTAGTGTTATTAATAGGTCGACCAATCGGAGAGGTTACAAAACTAGGAAGTGTTTGTTTATCAAAAGGATGTACCAATGCAAAAACAGTGGTTTCGGTAGGTCCATACCCATTTATAATAATAGGAGGATTTGGTTGTTTTAAAGCTACTTGTACCTTTTCCTTTGGAACAGGGGCTCCACCTACCATTACACAATCCACTTTACTGAACATTTCTGGTTTCTTTTCGACATGAACATTAAATACTGGCGCGGTTAACCATATATGAGTAATATTTTTGTCTAATATTTTCTTTTGTAGTAAATTAGAATCTAAACAGGTTTCTTTATCACAAACTTCTAGCGAAGCTCCGTGAACCAAGGCAAGCCAACATTCCAGCTGAGCCGCATCAAAAGCTTGATCAGCAGTTTGCGCTATTTTGCTTTCAGGGGAAACCTTTATAAAGTTAGGTGATTCAACTACACGAAGAATACCTTTTTCTAAAAGAATAACTCCTTTTGGAGTACCTGTAGATCCCGAAGTATATAATA
The DNA here is from genome assembly GCF_964030935.1 of Rickettsiella endosymbiont of Aleochara curtula. Taxonomy (NCBI): domain Bacteria; kingdom Pseudomonadati; phylum Pseudomonadota; class Gammaproteobacteria; order Legionellales; family Coxiellaceae; genus Rickettsiella; species Rickettsiella endosymbiont of Aleochara curtula. Next base: position 1,489,886 of record NZ_OZ034990.1, on the reverse strand, counting down.
TACAAAATCTATCGTTAATTGTTTTTACAAGTGGAGGTAAACTTTCTATTGAAATATTTTTATATTCAGACTCTATAGATATTAATTTATACGTCGCCAGCTCTTGATCAAATAAACTTGCTGTATTGTTATCTATTACAAAAGTATTAATTTTACTATCATTAATAATTGATTTTAAATATTTGGCAGGGTGTTCGGGAGACAGAGGAACAAAGACAGCGCCTAGCTTTAAAATCGCTAACTCAGCTATAAAGAATAAATGATTAGCTGTTAGATGAATTCCTACCAAGTCCCCTCGCTTTACTCCTTTTTGATATAAAGCATAGGCCAAATCTGTAGATTTTTGATCGACTTCTTTATAAGTAAGACTTTCGTTATTATAACAAAGAGCAGCATTATTAGGATGTTTCTCAACAGTCTGCTGAAACTTACTAACTAAAGTACGGTTTTCAGGATAATGATGCTTTGGCCCTTCTCCCAATTTTGCTAATTTAGCTCGCTGTTCACCACAAACCACCGATATCTCATGCAAACTTTGATTAGATTTAACATTCATAATTGTATGTATAAAATTCTTAGCAAAGCCTTCTATAAAAGGAAGGGTAAACAAATCTTGCGCATATTCAATGACAAAGTTAAGAGCTAGTTCATTTTCCTGTGCAAAAAGTGTAAAAGCACCAAATCGACAAGTCTTTCTAAGATCAAAGATAATCGGTTGTTTAGGTATTTCTAATTCTGCTATTTCGTCACCCAGTTCAAATCTGGAAGCATTACCGTAAGCTTGATATATAAATGCCGGGCTTGATAAAACGTCCCTAACACCTTGAGCAGATAAAATTTCCTGTAATTTATTAAAAGGGATATCCTGAAACTCTTGGCTAGCTAAAAATTCTTCATTGATCTGCTTAAGGTATTCGACAAAATTTTGATTTTTTTCAAAATCAAACGGTTGAACCAATAGATTGACAAAAAAACCAACCATTTTGTCAAAAGATGGGCGCCCTCCTCTCCCGTTACTAGCTGTTATTAACATAATATTTTTTTGATAGGTATAAGAAGCTATCAGAAAAGTATATAAAACTTTAAGCACGATGAAACAAGTAACACCCGCCGACTTAGCCAAATTTTTTAATGCTAATAAATCTTCGGGAGGTAAAGAAAATGTAAACCTTTTAGCGGTTTGTTCGGTTGCTGGTTTAAATGTCGATAAAGGTTGATCAAAGGGTAATGTTGTTACCATTTCTATTTTTGACAACTTATTCTTCCAAAAATCAAATGACTTTGCTTGACAAGCTTTATTTTCTAATTCCTGCTGTTTACGGATAAATTCGATATATTGAGGAGGACAGTAAGTAAATTCAGATAAATTAGATGTAAATAAATGTTGATATAGCTTAGATAAGGTATCTAAACAATTCTTCAGGGAAACCGCATCAAAAATAGCGTGATGCACATGAATAAAAATATGATAATTTTGCGTAGCTTCAAAAATAACAAAACGAATAAGTGGATCCTTACTTTGCATTGTCCAAGGATTACTTATTTCTAGTTGTATAGCTTCTTCTAGGGATGTCTGTGGTTTTAGTTCTTTAACTTGAAAGCTTAAATGCCTGGCTTCCGGTGATAAAATTAATTGAGTTAATTTATCGTTTTGATAAGAAAAAGAAGTGCCAAATACATCATAAACTTCAATAAGTTTCTGACAAGCTCTTTCAAAATTTTTGACGTTTAGACTTTTGCTTACTTTGTAACACGCTATCATATGATAATTTGCACTATTATCAGCTGATTCTTGCTGCTCAGCGAACCAAATCCTTTGCTGTTGAAAAGAAACTGGTAAAGTAACATTGTAAAAACTATCATTTTTGACAGCCACTTCTAGAGAAGTTTTTTGAGATTTGATATACTCAACCAGCCTGGTGGGAGTGGTCTCTTCACAGAGCAATTTTGGAATGGTAATATTTACCTGTTCACTTTCATATAAGTAGTAACGTAATTCTGTAGCCTTAAGTGAATCTAAACCACGCGCTACCAATGATTTAACCTGTTCTTCTTCGCCTAATAAATGATTGCATATAATATTTACCCTTTTCTCTAATGATTTTACTAATGTAAGTCGGTCAGCATTAAGGAAATGCTTACTCGTATGATTTTTAATTTTGCTAATCTTTTTTTGCAATCGAATAGTAGATTGATAATATTCTCGATTACTTTCTATTACATCATTACTTATTTCAGGAAGTTCTACCGATTTAAGTTGATTAAAATTATTAGTTAAAATTGTTAAATTATTTACATCTATATTTTTCAATTTATTAGAGAAAAAATCTATTTCCATTTCATCAGTAAAATTATTACTCGAGATTTCGTCTTTACAAAGTTTATTTTCAATTAATTTTGTTAAAAAATTAACGGCGATAATTTTATTTTTATCTGTTTTTTTAAATTGAATCTTCACCCATTCTAAATTATTATTTTCTGCATATTCTCCAATATATTTTATTAAAATATATTCAATGCCCATCTTTTTAGTAAACGCTCGACAACTAATAAAAAAATCTGTAACTAATAAACAATTGTCCTCTATCCTGCATAAAGCTCCGCCTAAACCAACTTCTGATTTAATACCTGGATCTTGCTGTTTTTCTGTGAAAAGAAAGCCAACATTGTTTTCCTTGGTTAATATAGTTTTTATTTGTTTTTCGTTTTTTGGTGCGCGAAATAAATTAAACTGATTAGTTCGATTAGTTAACTCTGAAATTCGCTCAATTTCTTTTTGCTGCTCGGGTGTAACTTGAACAATTTGGGAATTTTCTTTATATATTTCTAACTCATCTAAAAAATCATTAATACAATAAGTCTTAGAAGATGTGATAGATTGTTTTTTATAAAATTCAGTTCTATTTCTATCCGTTTCTGTAATATGCAAATATTTGTTTGTGCGAAAAAACAAACTTTCATTAAATTCTTCCATATTTTGCGGTGCTTTTACACAAATTACCGCGGGTAATTTATTTCTAACTTCATTAAGTTCATCTTCATTATCATCAATAAATAAAATTTGATCTAGCGTAATCCCTAAGCTTGCAGAGATTTGCATAATATTATAAGATTTTGGATCTAAATTTATTTTATTTTCCTCCATAATAAAATGCTTTTCTCTTAATAACGTCGCACGATTATTTTTAATAAAATAACCAATAAGAGAAATCTTATCAGACGTATTTTTACTATTAATAACATTTACGCGACCTTCCTTCCATAAATTACATAAATGGTTGTGTATAGCTTCAGTATGCTCTTCTATCTTAATATTATTTAAACCATCTTCACCTATAATACCGGACACTAAAACTCCATCAAAATCCCAAGTAACAAGTTTAATAAAATTTGGTTGCAATAAATGCCCTATTTCAGCTATTGAACCGGCTATTGCATTATAATATTCTGGTGTAAACGGAATGTGAGTTTCTGACCCGGGTATGTTTTCAAGATATTTTAATTTATATTCTTTCTCAATATACTTATAAGTTAAAAGATGGATTTTGTTCTCCTTCAACACTTCCCAAATTTTTTCGTCGTAACTTTTAAAGTTTACATTTGGCAAAGAATTATTAGTGCTAGGACACAAAAAAACTATCAATGCTGTATCATTTCCCTTTTTTAACTCTATGATTTGACCTAGAATAGTATTTAGATTTTTATCTAACTGCTCACCGACAGATTTATTAGTATTTTCTACTAGATCGCACAATCTCAACAAGATAGTGCAATACGCCGGCTTCTTCTCGCGTTGTTGTAACTCCAAAAGTGCCACTTTTAAATTAGTTTCAACATACTCTATAACAAGTGCTTCTCTATCAAATTCTATTGATAAATCTGAAAGGGGGGCTTGAAGGTAATCCGAATTAAATGTAGAAAGAATTAACATTTTTTTTATTCCATTTTTGTTGTAAGAATTCACACAAGGTAAATTATATTACCATTTTAAACATATTAAAAGTTTTTTAAATATAAAAGATTTAATTAAGTATTCAAGTTTAAAAATTTTAATTTTTTATTTTAAATTAAAGATAATTTTTAAATTTTAAGATTATTGAAAAAAGTGCGCCGCGTTAGCAATAATAGAAAGAAAAGATTTAAGTAACAAACCATTATCTAGTTTGTTACTTTGGGAAGATTAGTAGCATCAACCATGCTGACTAATTCTCGGATCACCACTGAAAACATCATTAATTTCAATTCGCCGGTGCTTCTTAAGTCAGCTAAAAATTGCTCCCAACGTTTAATAAAATCTTGGTTGTCTGTTTCCCATTGCTCCAAACAGGTTTCATTATTACCCTGCTTATCAACCACACATTTTAGAATAATAACGGTTAAGTGACGCTGTTGAGTGTCTAGATCATCCAGTAATATTACTCTAGCTAAATTATCCCATAAAGTTTCTATCGTTATTTTCATAATCTGGGATCGCAGCCAGGTAAATCCAAATTTTTCACCGACCATGAAATACAGTTCGGCTACATCTTGCAAGGCCAATTTATTTTGCTGCGCTGCATCTATAATATCTAATAAAGCATATTCATGATCCACATTGGCAATACGTTTAGCTATATCTTCAGTTATACCGGCTTCGATAAGTCCCAAAACATTTCTTTCCCAGTGCTCCCGTTCTTCACCAATAAGTAAATTAGGTAAGTTTTTACTCAAAGTCACTATCGACTGCCTAAATCGATCGACCATCCCTAAAATATCGGTTAATTGTTCTTTGTAATTGTAGATAAACCACCGAGTTGCGCGTCTTATTAAACGATTAAATTGGCGCATAATTGCGTAACGAACAGCAGGTGCTACATCATCGCTCAAGTTTTCTGCCAATCCAAGCAACTCAGAAAAACCAAACACATGGTGTGCGATTGCATAAGCACGCGCAATAGAAGCAATATCTGCACCAATTTCGGTCTTTAAACGGAAAACAAACGTAATGCCCATATCATTAACCATGGCATTACTAATCTTAGTCGCAATAATTTCGCGACGTAGACTATGTTGTTGCATAAATTTAGAAAAGCGGCCACGTAAGGGTTTTGGAAATGCTGATTCCAAAACACGCTTTAAATAGTCTTCTTCTAACGAATGTTTTTCAAGCAATTCAGCCTTTACCCACATTTTAGTATAGGCGAGTAATACAGCAATTTCCGGGCTCGTTAAGCCTTTACCCAATGCCTTCCTTTCTAGTAAGGCCTTTTCGTCCGGAAGAAATTCTAATGCTCGATCTAACTTACCGTGTCGCTCTAATTCTTGAATATAACGACGATGAAATTCTAATTCTTGCTGCGCATGCATAGCCGCTAAACTAATAGTACGCGTTTGACTGTAATTATCATAAAGAACTAGTTTAGCAATTTCATCGGTCATTTCTGCTAATAAAGCATTACGTTGTTCAAACGTCATTTCACCTGCAGCTACCACCGCATTCAATAAAATCTTACAATTAACTTCATGATCCGAACAATCTACACCGGCCGAGTTATCAATAAAGTCCGTATAAATTAATCCGCCATTTAAAGCATATTCAACCCGACCTAGCTGCGTTAAACCAAGATTGCCTCCTTCAGCTACAATTCGACAACGTAATTCTTTGGCATCAATACGCAAATTATCATTAGTTCTATCACCGACATCTGCATTTCTTTCGCTGGATGCCTTAACATAAGTGCCAATACCACCATTCCATAATAAATCTACATTGGCTTTTAATATGGCACGAATTAATCCGTCGGGCGCAATGGAATCTTGATTAATATCCAATAACTTTTTAATTTCATTAGACAATGCGATCGATTTTTGTGAGCGTAAAAAAATACCACCGCCTTTAGAAATCAAACTAGCATTATAATCCTGCCAGGTAGAACGAGGTAAATTAAATAAACGTTTTCGTTCTTGAAAGCTTTTTTCAGCATCTGGATTAGGATCGATAAATATATGCATATGGTTAAATGCTGCGACTAGCTTGATGTGATGAGAGAGTAACATCCCATTACCAAAAACATCGCCTGACATGTCACCAATACCTACCACAGTAAAATCATCTTTATCTGGATTTAAACCTAATGCTCTGCAATGTCTTCTAACAGATTCCCATGCGCCGCGCGCAGTAATCCCCATTTTTTTATGGTCATAACCAACACTGCCACCCGATGCAAATGCATCTCCTAGCCAAAAGTTATATTCAGCTGCGATAGCATTAGCAATATCTGAAAAACTTGCCGTCCCTTTATCAGCCGCAACGACCAAATATGGATCTTCTTCATCGTATCGCACCACATCCTTAGGGTGTATAACCACATTATTTTGCAAATTATCGGTCAAATCCAATAAGCCGCGCATGAAAGTTTGATAGCAGAGGATCACTTCATTCATCACAGCTTCACGATCAGCATTTTCTGGTAGTTGCTTACAAACAAAACCACCTTTAGCACCTGCAGGAACTATCACCGCATTTTTTACCTGCTGCGCCTTCATTAAACCTAATATTTCGGTCCGAAAATCTTCTCTACGATCGGACCAACGTATCCCACCACGAGCAACCTTTGCAGCCCTTAAATGAACTGCCTCGACACGTGGTGAATACACAAAAATTTCATACATTGGCCTTGGCAATGGTAAATCCATGATTTGACTGGGATTTAACTTAAGTGCCAACCAAGGTTTAGGTTTGTTCTCATGATCAGTTTGATAATAATTAGTTCGCAAAGTAGCTTGAATAACTTCAAATAAGTTCCGCAAAATGCGATCTTCATCTAGGCTAACGACTGCATCCAACGCCGCATGTAAACTTTTTTCCAGACTAGCTGTTACACTACCGGATTCATCTTGGCGACTAGGATCAAAATAATATTTAAATAGTTTAACTAAAATTTTAGCAATACCTGCATTACGCGATACGACCGTTTCCACGTAAGCTTGACTAAATGGCACACTGATTTGACGAAGATATTTGGTATAAGCCCTTAATATAGAAACCTCTCGCCAAGTTAATTGACCTGCTAATATTAAGCGATTAAAACCATCGTTTTCGACTTCGCCAGACCATATCTTGCTAAACGCTTCTTGAAAAATTTCTTTTACCTGTGAAACATCTACGTCATCAATATGAACCGGTTTTACGCCAAAATCATTAATCCAAATGCGACGACCGTCAGGTAAGGTAATTTCTTGTGGCCATTCATCCATAACGCGTAGGCCCATATTTTCCAGGACTGGTAAAGCATCAGACAAAATGATGGGTTTTCCTGCCTGAAATAATTTAAATCTTAATGGAACACCCTTTTCATTTGCGGATGGGTAAAAATTCATTTCCAAAGGATGTTCAGACGAGATTTTTTCTAATTGTTCAATGTCATGTACAGCTATGTTTGCTGCGAATGTATCGCGGTATCCGCTAGGAAAAGCATACATATATTTTTGTAATAGACGCGCGCCATCTTGTTCGCCATAATATTCGATCAACGCCTGACGTAATTCTTCTTTCCAAGAGCGAGCGACTTCAACCAACTGCGCCTCAATCTTTTTAACCTCATAGGTTAAATCTTTTTTAGGATCAGTACGAATTAAAAAATGGATACGTGCTAGATTAGAATCTCCAAACAATGTCGAAAAACCAATTTCAATGCCAGAAAATTCTCGAACCAAAATCTTTTCCATCTGGCGTTGCAGGTCGGTGTTTAATTGTTCTTTAGGTAGATAAACTAAACAAGAAATAAAACGCCGATAGTTATCTTGTCTAACAAACAAACGTACCGTTCTTTGTTCTTGTATATGTAAAATACCTAGCGCTAATTGCGTCAGTTCTTTGACTGAGGCTTGAAATAGATCGTCACGAGGCAAACTGGATAAAATATCGAGTAACGCTTTTCCGGCATGGCCTTTTAAAGGTAAATTGGAATTTTGTAAAATGAGTTGTATCTTACGCCGTATCAATGGAATGCTGCGTGGATCACTATGATAAACAGTCGAAGTATAAAGGCCTATAAAACGTCTTTCTCCAATTAACTCTCCCTGCTCATTAAAACGTTTAACGCCAATATAGTCAGCATAAACCGATCGATGCACTCTCGATTTACTATTGGTCTTAGAAATAACCAATACTTGTGGAGAAAAAGCTAAACGACGGGCTTCGGGAGGTAATTCTGTTAAAGGTTTTTCTTCTTTACTTTTCGTTTCATCCCTTAATACACCTAAGCCTGATTTTTTGATCATACGTAATGTTTTGTGATCTTTACTCAAATCATAATCACGGCAACCTAAAAAGGTAAAATGATCATTCAACAACCAAGCCAAAAAGTCTTTAGATTCTGCAACATCTTCTGGGTCATAGGGGGGAGAATTTTGCTCCAATTCCTTTAAGCAACTTTGCATTCTAGACCGCATTTCGGGCCAATCGTTTACAACTAAACTAACCTGTTCTAATACCTTTTCCAGCTTTTTAGCCAGCTTATTGAGAGTTTCAGTATTCGCTGCTTTATCAATTTCCAGGTAAATTAAGGCTTCAGTTTGTTGGTCTGCTATTGCATCATAGGGTAAAACCTCTATTACTTTTCCTTGCTGATCGCGACGTAACTTTATATTACCAAAATGAATATTGAAAAAAATATTAAAGCCTTGCCGATTAATCTCCATCCGAGTGGAATCCACTAAGAAAGGCTTATCCTTGGCAACGATTTGAACAATACTATATTTGCTTTCCCAACCATCTTTTTCAAGACTAGGATTATAGACACGAATCTTTGCTTGACCAGGCAAACGTTGGTAAATCAGCCTCCAGTGAGAAGCCAGTGCCGCCGCAAGATTTTCTGCGGAGCGACTTTCCAATGTTTCTAAATCAGTATGGGCATAATACTGTTTGGCAAAAGCAGTAAATAATTTAGATTGCTCTTTGGGCACTTTTTGTAGTGCAAATCTCAAAATTTTATCTATGATCGATTTATAAACACGGTTAGTAAGGTTGTTCATATTGAACTATAAGATTGAGTGATAACAAATTCCCCATACTAGTTGGCGAGCTATCCTTAATTCCACTACTCCTGTTTATATACTCTTCGCACATGAGTATAACCAATAGACACATTATGAGGGGTCAAGTAAACTAGCACATTGTAATACGCTCCCCGTAAAAAACCAATGAAAACAATGTAATTTTTATGTCAGCTTCTAATAGCGATTATGCAGAAATCAGCAAATTTACGCTTATGGCTGAGCAATGGTGGGATACTGAGGGCATATGTAAACCCTTACATCTCATCAACCCCCTGCGCTTAGAATTTATATTGGCACAACAAACCTTACAAGGTCAAAAAATAATCGATATCGGTTGTGGTGGTGGAATATTAACCGAAGCAATGGCTAAAATAGGTGCACAAGTCACCGGTATTGATAAAAGCGCTGCCCTTATAGAGGTTGCTCAGAAACATGCTGCAGACAATCAACTCCCAATCAAATATTCACTTACCGATGCAGAATCCTTCGCTACAAAGCATAGTCAGTCCTTTGATGTGGTGTGCTGCATGGAGCTATTAGAACATGTTCCTGACCCCTGCTCGCTCATACAAGCTTGTAGTGACTTAGCTAAACCAGGCGCTAGTATTTTTTTTTCTACTATTAACCGTAATCCGCGCGCTTACTTATTAGCTATACTCGGCGCAGAATATTTCTTAAAACTGTTACCCCGAGGGACGCATGATTATAAAAAATTTATCCGTCCTTCTGAATTAGCTACTGCAGCCCGGCAAGCTAATTTAGGGCTGAAAAAGTTCCAAGGGATCTATTATAATCCCTTAATTCAATATTATGCCTTAGGAAAAGATATCAATGTCAATTATCTTGCTGCTTTCAAAAAGCGGACTTAAGTCATGCCATTTTCAACACTAAATATGAGAATAAAAGGAATACTTTTTGATCTCGATGGGACCTTACTAGACACCGCTGCCGACTTAACGGCTGCTCTCAATCAAGTTTTAATCTCACAACAAGCAAAACCTTTATCTGTTAATCACGTTCGTCCGGCAATATCTTCCGGAGTAGCTGGTTTATTAAAGCTAGGGATGGGGGTCGACACACAAGATCCGACTTTCCCTAGCTTGCGCAAACAATTCCTCGATTATTATACCCAACATATTTGTGTGCACACTCATTTATTTCCAGGTGTAAACACTTTAACTAATTACTTACAAGATGAAAAATGGCCATGGGGTATTGTCACTAATAAATCTGCTATTTTAACCAAGCAATTAATAAAGAAATTCCCTCTACTTAATAAAGCTAAATGTATTATCGCCGGAGATACACTTAAATATAGCAAACCTCATCCTCAGCCATTGTTGCATGCCTGCAAATGCATAGCTTGTCTTCCAGAGCACTGCGTTTACGTGGGTGATGCCAAGCGCGATGTTGAAGCCGCCAACGCTGCCGGCATGTATAGTCTCATTGCATTATACGGTTACATCAATAGTAAAGATGATGTTAATACGTGGGGCGCCACTGCCAAGATTTCCTCACCACTCGAAATTATTGAATACTTAGGTCAATTTCATTCCCGGCGGTAATAAATTTTCATGACACTCATCATCGATCTGGTTAGATAAAGCGTTGTTTGTTAATGCCAAAGGAGACACGCTTAACTTCCCTCGCTTAGGTGGAACAGTATCTTTTTCTGATAAAGCCCTCTTTTTTGCTTTTGTTGCGCTCAATATAGAAAAAAAAAGTCTAATAACTGAAGGTTGCCATTCATTTTTTTTCTTTTTCCTCATCATTAATCAGTAGAAGTAAATCTTTGGTTTCATCACTTTTTAAATCGAGTAACACTTGCAAATGTTTTTGATAAACACTCTTAGAAAAAGACTCAACATGTTTTAACATATATTTATAAATAGTTAATGGTTTGAAGCTAAATGCCACGGGTAATTCAACCATTAATGCAAAAATCCTGTTACGTTCTTAATATCAATAACAGGTAGATTGGCGGTTTTTTTTAAACCTTCTAATTGCTTGAAATGATCACTAAGATCTTCGTCACTGTCAACTTTTAATCTTTCTAAGTCTTTTTCTAATTTAAGCAACAATTCACTAAATTGTTTATTTAAGGTTGTTCCTTCATCAGAACTGCTTATTTCTTCATAGATTGTATCACTAACCATAAGTTTTCTAAAAATTACAACAATATAAAAATAGAACTTATTTAGTTTTATTATTAAAATTAAATAAAAGCTGAGTATATTTTAAGATGAAAAAAAATCAACAAGAACTCTATTAAGAATTTTTTGCTATACTTAAATTTTTCATTTTCGAGTATAGAGATGACAACTAATTTGCTAGAGCCTACCTTACGTGTAAAAACCAGGCCTAATGATGCCAATAAAGCGGGCGATATTTTTGGTGGTTGGTTGATGTCACAAATCGATATTGCTGGGGCAATTGCTGCGGCGCAACGTGCGAAAGGACCCGTTGTTACGGTTGCAGTCAAGGAATTAAAATTCTTACAACCTTTATTTATTTACGATATCGCCAGTTTCTATACCAAAATTATTGGGGTAGGTAAAACTTCGGTAACTATTGAAGTAGAGGTCTATGCAGAACGTTACCAAGAGGGTATAAACGCACCTACTCGGATTAAAGTTTCAGAAGCAAGCCTGGTTTATGTAGCCGTATCAAAACCTGGAGAAAAACGTTTAGTACCAGATGAATAATGAGATAATACTAAACTCCACTACCTATAGTGATTTCTGCATTAGGTAGCGTTATATTTAATTCTAGTATCGAGCAGTTCCCAGTTCGTTCCAGTTCAACCTTCACTTGGTCTTGATCGATATCAACATATTTAGCAATAACTTCAATCAATTCCTGTTGCAATTTTGGCAAAAAGTCAGAATTATTCTCGGTTCTACGTTCATGAGATACAATAATCTGCAAACGCTCTTTGGCAAGTGTCGCGGTATTTTTAGGTTTGTTTCTAAAAATATAATTTAACAAGCTCATGTCGCTAACTCCTCGCGGCCAAAGAGGCGACGTAACAAACCTTTCTTTTCTAATTTAATAAATTTAAAAGGGACTTCTTCGCCTAATAAACGAGAGACTGCATCGGCATAAGCCTGATGAGCATCGCTTTCTCCGTTCAATGTCACTGGAACACCTGCATTAGAAGCACGTAATACCGCTTGTGACTCTGGAATAACACTCAGCAAGGGAATAGATAGTATATCCAAGACATCATCGACGCTAAGCATATCACCCCTCTCAACGCGGGTTAAAGAATAACGCGTCAAGAGTAAATGTTGTTTTACTGGTTCAAGACCTAATTCAGCGCGTCTTGATTTACTATCGAGAATTCCCAACATTCTATCGGAATCTCTGACAGAAGAAACTTCTGGGTTACTGACGACAATAGCCGTATCAGCAAAATACATGGCTAAGGTTGCACCACGCTCTATTCCGGCAGGTGAATCACAAATAATATAATCAAAATCTTTTTTGAGCTCTTCTAAAATTTTTTCCACACCTTCTTTGGTCAAGGCATCTTTATCACGCGTCTGTGATGCGGGTAGAATATAAAGATTTTCGAGCCTTTTATCTTTAATTAAGGCTTGTTTAATATTCGCTTCGCCGCGAATCACATTCACGAAATCAAAAACAACGCGCCGCTCACAACCCATAATCAGATCGAGATTACGTAAACCAATATCAAAATCAATAACGACTGTTTTAAAACCGCGAAAGGCAAGACCAGCTGCCATTGCCGCACTACTTGTCGTTTTACCGACACCGCCCTTTCCAGAGGTAATCACAATAATTTCAGCCAAGGGTTGCTCCTATTATCAATTTAAAGAATGTTGTAGCGATCATTTTCAGCTAAGATTATTTTTTAGATTCGGTTATTGGCATTGCTAAGTTAGTATTCACCCTATATATTGATGAACAAATCATTAAAACACCTATATAGGCTAATATTACTGGATTTCCCTAAGAAGTGGAAGTTTTCTTACACAAAAGATTAGAGTTTATTTTTTGTGTAAGAAAAATACAACTAATAACTGCTTCAGTCATTTTTTTCTTTTTTAGACTAATGTCAAGCACTGATCAACTTCAAGCTGCATATATTTTGCACACCCGTCCTTATCGAGACACTAGTTTATTAATAGACGCATTTACCGCCACACAAGGTAGAATAAATCTTATCGCCAAAGGCGCGCGTGGAGTACGTGGAAAAAAATCACGCTTCAGAGGATCATTACAAGCTTTTGTACCCCTGCTACTTTCCTGGCGCGGAAAAACTGATCTCATGAATTTACTCAATGCAGAACCTCATCCCACTTTTGTTCCTCATTTGACAGGTAAACTTTTAGTTTGCGGTCTCTATCTCAATGAACTATTAATCCGTTTGCTTTATCGTTACGATCCTTATCCGCATTTATTCGAAGCTTATCAAACGGCGCTATGCAGCTTATCTGACAATCCAGCCATTGCTTTACGTTGGTTTGAAAAAAAATTACTCGCTGAATTGGGTTATGCTTTATATCTGGATAAGGATAGTCAAACTAATCAAGCACTTTTACCCCATCAATCCTATCAGTTTATTCCGAGTCAAGGTTTGGTTGTCTGCTTAAATAAATCACTACCTAAACAATCGATATTTTCTGGCGAATCTCTTTTGGCGGTGCATCATGAATCATGGGATACTCCTATACACTTATTAGATGCAAAACGTTTATTTCGTCTTGCCCTAAACTATCTACTCGAAGGCAAAACTATTCGCAGTCGCGAGTTATTAATGCTGTCATAAACTGTTAATCATCACAACTTCCAAAGATATTTGTTAATTTTTGATAAGAATATGCTGGGTTTAAGGGATCCATGCGTTGACGCGCAAGCTGGCATCTACTAATATCATCCCTTAATAAGTTTAAGTGGCTCAAAAACACTTAATTCAACATTATATACCCACAGCAATGGGATTTTTGGCAAGGCGCCGTGATAATGAGCAACCGGAGTGTATTAGAACATACATGAGGATTGCGAAGTGAGCGGGAACACAGACAAAAATTCAAGTGCGAAGAGTATACTTAGAACAATACACCAATATTTACGGGGCCCATCATGAAGTTTCACATCCATTGCTTACTATCCATGCTTGGCTTATCACTTTTAGCCGGTTGTGCATCTTCACTATCCCCTGATGTTTATACCGCAAGTGGCGCTGGGCAAGTCCACCGTGTTGTTAAGGGTGTAGTAACAAGCAGCCGGGTCGTTAAAGTAACTGGAAATGGCGGACTTGGTGTCGGTGGCATAGCAGGTGGTGCTTTAGGCGCAATTGCAGGTTCCGAAATAGGAGGAGGGAGAGGTAGTTTAGCCAGTGGAATTGGTGGCGCCCTACTAGGTGGCTTTGCAGGAAATGAGATTCAAAAAGGCCTTTCAACACAAAACGGTGTTGAATATGTCGTCAAGCTTAGAAATAACTCATTAATTTCTGTCGTACAAGCACCGATGCCAACTTTCAATCGTGGCCAACATGTATTAGTGCAATACGGCGCGGGTGGCCGTCCACGCATTATTGCTGATCCTGATTACTACGCGCGTTAACCGTTTAATTCTTAAATTACTTAGAGAAAAGGAAGTTAAATTCTTCACTTCCTTCAGGAAAAAAAATGCCTACGAATAAGCTCAGTAAACGCAATCTATTTTCAACTCTCTTATTAGGTTTTTCATCCGGTTTACCACTTGCATTAACCTCTAGCACACTCCAAGCTTGGTTTACCGTCACAGGAGCCAGTTTGCTTGCTATTGGAAGTTTAAGTTTAATTGGACAACCTTATGTGTATAAATTTTTATGGGCACCCTTACTTGACAGATGGATACCTCCTCTCTTAGGAAGACGCCGTGGTTGGATTATTCTAATTCAATTGGTGCTTATAATAGCCATTATTGGTATGGCGTTAACAAATCCGCATACCAGTGCCATCTTATTGATCACGATTGCTTTTATAGTCGCTTTCCTTTCAGCTTCGCAAGATATTGCTATCGATGCTTACCGAACAGATATTCTTAAACCTAACGAGCGCGGCTTAGGAACCACACTCTATAGTTGGGGTTATAGAGCAGCTATGTTGGTTTCTGGGGCCTTAGCGCTTGCGCTGGCTGAATACATAGGCTGGCGTAGCACCTATTTGCTGATGGCTGCTTTAATAGCGATTGGTCTCTTTGGGGCTTGGTTTGGTGAAGAACCTATCGATGAAGAAGAAAAACATCCCCCCACTTCTCTCTATTCTGCCATTGTCGACCCTTTTAAAGAATTTTTAAGTCGAAAATCAGCTTGGCTTATCTTACTGTTCATAGTCTTATATAAATTTGGCGATGCACTCAGTATTTCATTAACCACACCATTTCTCATTCGCGGATTAGGATTTTCTTTGAGTACCGTAGCCTTTGTAAATAAAGGCGTAGGTTTTTTTGCAGCAATGCTTGGCCTTCTGGCCGGCGGTGTTTTAATGACGCGTATTAGTTTATTTCGCGCCTTACTCTATTTTGGTGTTTTACAAGCTGTGGCTATTTTAACTTTACTAAAACTCGCTCTCGTAGGGCATAATTTCCATTGGTTAGTTTTTGCCATTTCTATAGACAGTTTTTGTAATGCCATGGCGAGTATTGCCTTTGTTGCCTTACTGATGAGCTTATGCAACCATCGTTATACTGCTACACAATTTGCTCTATTTTCAGCTTTAGCGGGCGCCGGACGGGTTTTCGTGGGCCCTTTAGCGGGTTTAATAGTTAGCTACTTCAGTTGGCCTGTATTTTTTGTAATCTCCCTAGCCACTTGCCTACCTGGCCTAGGCTTATTATGGTACCTACGTGATAACTTTCATACTAACCATTCCGTCATCGATAAAACTGCTTGATTCGCATCTTCAAGTACAAGCGGTATAACTCAAAAAAATAAGTTAAAATCCAGTAAATTTTAACTTATTCGACTTGAATTTTCTTAGCATGCTCCCCATATAAAGTGTGTTGGTGTGGTAAAGTTAACTTATTGTATCCTTTATCAAACATCATTATGATTGACCCCTGCTGCTGAGGGGGGTTAATTTGGTTAATATCCTCATTTTGACAGTAATTCTTAAGGAGAAATCTGCATGAGTGTTGCATTAGAAAAACCTTTAGTTGAAAATTTAGTTCCTATGAACGATCGCATTCTTGTCAAACGCGATGAAGAAGAGGAAAGATCCGTAGGTGGTATTGTTATTCCAGACACAGCAAAAGAAAAGCCTGTTAGGGGTACAGTAGTCGCTGTAGGACATGGTAAACGCTTGAAATCAGGTCAAATCCAGACTTTAAGCATTAAGGTAGGCGATAAAATATATTTTGGAAAATATAGTGGAACTGAAATCAAACTTGATGGTAAAGAATATCTCATCATGCGCGAAGATGACGTTCTGGCGTTAATCAAAGATTAATCACAATTTTAACCCTTATTTTTATTCAGAGGAATTAATAAAATGGCTGCAAAAGTTTTACAATTTGGTGTAGATGCACGTGCTTCTATCCTACGCGGTGTTGATATATTAGCAGAAGCTGTCAAAGTAACTTTAGGTCCTAAAGGTCGAAATGTTATTTTAGACAAAAGTTTCGGCGCTCCTACCATTACCAAAGATGGTGTTTCCGTTGCAAAAGAAATTGAACTCAAAGATAAGTTTGAGAACATGGGCGCACAAATGGTCAAAGAAGTGGCCTCTCAGACTTCAGACGAAGCCGGCGATGGTACCACCACTGCTACTGTCCTAGCTCAGGCTATTTTACGTGAAGGAATGAAAGCCGTTGCTGCTGGCATGAACCCAATGGATCTGAAACGAGGTATTGATACCGCAGTGATTGCCGCAATAGAAGCTCTACAAACTATATCGAAACCTTGTGATGAAGATCATTGGATTACGCAAGTGGGTACTGTTTCGGCTAATGATGATAAAGCAATTGGTGAAATTATCGCTAAGGCGATGAGTAGAGTGGGTAAAAAAGGAGTTATTACTGTAGAAGATGGTTCCGGTCTGAAAAATGAACTCGATACAGTAGAAGGTATGCAATTTGATCGTGGCTATCTCTCACCTTACTTCATCAACAACCAACAAAGTATGGCTTGCGAGCTGGACAATCCTTATATTTTATTAGTGGATAAAAAAATCTCTAATATTCGCGAAATGCTACCTGTGCTTGAAGGTGTCGCTAAAGCAGGTCGTTCTTTATTCATCATCGCAGAAGATGTAGAGGGCGAAGCGTTAGCAACCTTAGTTGTAAATACCATTCGTGGCATCGTCAAAGTTTGTGCGGTCAAAGCACCTGGCTTTGGTGATCGCCGTAAAGAAATGCTACAAGACATTGCTATTTTAACCAAATCTCAAGTAATAGACGAGCTCTGTGGCTCGAAACTTGAAAACACTTCCTTAGAAAATTTGGGCTCAGCGAAACGTGTTGTTGTTACTAAAGACAATACTACTATTATCGATGGCCAGGGTGAAAGAAGCGCGATCCAATGCCGAATAGCAGAAATTGATACCCAAATTAAACTAAGCACATCTGATTACGACAAGGAAAAGCTACAGGAACGCTCAGCTAAACTTTCAGGTGGTGTTGCTGTCATTAAAGTCGGTGCTGCTACTGAGATGGAAATGAAAGAAAAGAAAGCTCGCGTAGAGGATGCATTACATGCAACTCGTGCTGCGGTTGAAGCAGGTATTGTTCCTGGTGGTGGCGTGGCTTTAATTCGTGCGTTAAAGGCTTTAAAAGATCTCAAAGGCATTAACTCCGATCAAGCACACGGTATTCGTATTGTTGCTGATGCAATGTGCTCACCTTTACGTCAGATTGTTACTAATGCTGGCGGACGTCCTGATGTCGTTATCGATAAAGTTCTGCATAGTACAGAAGTTAACTACGGCTACAACGCGGCAACGGGTGAATACGGAGATATGATAAAAATGGGTATTTTAGATCCTACTAAAGTAACCCAAACTGCTTTACAAAATGCAGCGTCTATCGCCGGTCTCATGATTACCACAGAATGCATGGTTGCTGAAAGCCCTAAGAAGGATGAAGGCGCTGGTGCTCCTGGTGATATGGGTGGCATGGGCGGAATGGGTGGCATGGGTGGTATGGGCGGAATGATGTAAAAGCCTCCTCCCTGTCGTCTAGTTTCATCAAAAAAACCCCGCATCCGCGGGGTTTTTCTTTTTCAACGAATTAACTGCTACACTTAATAAGGTGTGTAAAATGATCCCCTAAATAAGGAATTATTTTTTATGTTTAGTCGTATTTTATTATTTTTAGGCACTAATATTTTAGTTATTGCCACTATCTCTATAGTTACCAATTTATTAGGACTACATAGTTATCTCACCTCTCATGGAATTAATTATCTATCCTTAGCTATTTTTTGCGCATTATGGGGTACAGCGGGGGCCTTTGTTTCACTATTCACCTCAAAATTCATTGCCAAAAAAAGTATGGATTTAAAAATTATTGATCCCAACGCAGCGGTAGGTGAAGAAAAAAACATACTTGAAGTTATTCATAATTTAGCACGCAAAGCTGGATTAAAGGTTTTGCCTGAAGTAGGCATTTATAATTCACCTGAGCTGAATGCTTTTGCAACAGGTCCAACTAAAAATAATTCTTTAGTGGCTGTTTCTAGTGGCTTACTCCAAAAAATGAATCCAGATGAAATTGAAGGTGTACTAGGACATGAAATTACTCATATCACGAATGGGGATATGGTTACCATGACACTTATCTTAGGCATAATAAATGCTTTTGCACTTTTTTTATCGCGCATTGTTGCCTATGTAATCTCTGTTGGAGCTGCTGGGCGAAATAATGATGAAGGAGCGATAAGTGGACCTGGGCCGATGTTTTTTATGCTATCGATGGTATTTGATATTCTATTTACATTCTTAGGAAGTATTTTAGTGGCTGCGTTTTCCAGACATCGCGAGTACCGCGCTGACAAAGGCGGTGCTTTGTTAGCAGGTCGGGATAAAATGATAGAAGCGTTAAAAGCACTACAAAAGGCAATGGAACCCGAAGATACGCGTGCCCCTTCTTTATCAACTTTAAAAATATCACATAAAAGTGGTGGATTTCGTGCTTTATTTTCAAGCCATCCCCCCTTGGAATTACGCATTGAACGTTTACTAAGAGGAACTTAGTAATAACGTTACAATTATAAAAATAATCTACAAATCACCTTGTTCCTTTGCATATTGCATCAAACCACCGCGAAAAGGAGCAAATCCTGCGCCAAATATAATTCCAGCATCGATCAAATCGCTATCTGCAACCACTTTTTCTTCCAAACATTTTTTAGCTTCATCTATCATTGGCTGAATTAAGCTATCCGCTAAATTCGTTGGCGCTTTATAATCTTCAGGGACTTTTTCTTTAGTAGGTTTGCCTTTTTTATAACGATAAAAACCTTTACCCGTTTTTCGTCCTAGATCCTTGTTAGCAACCATTTTCTCTAAACCCTCAGGAACAACGCTCCCTAATGATTGACTGAGAATCTTAGCCACGGCTAAACAAATATCTAGACCTACCGTATCCGCTAACTCTAACGGTCCCATCGGCATACCAAAATCCACAGCCGCTTTGTCTATGACTGGCGCAGGAATTCCGGTTTGCAACAATAATACCGATTGCATTAAATAAGGCATTAATAAACGATTAACTAAAAATCCGGGTGAACTTTTTACAGGTAAAGGCAAGCGGTTAATTTGATGCACAAATGACCAGCCCTTTTCTATAATATCCGGTGCGCTAACGGCTGATTGCACCACTTCTACTAAGGGCATCTT
>NZ_OZ034990.1:600000-865000 GCF_964030935.1 Rickettsiella endosymbiont of Aleochara curtula | reverse complement strand
TTTATGTTTCTCTTAAAAAAGTGAAATAAAAGCTGATCTAGAAAATCAAGTATTTTAATTTAGTTCGAGGCGGGCGCGCTTTGAGAAGCGCAGTGTACTGGAAAGTACATGAGCATTCGAAAAGTAAGTCCAACGAAAAAATAAATTAAAAGACGAAGATTGTTCACCGATAAGAGTAACGAGTTGGGTTCTCAGATCAAGTAATGAAGCGCAGAAGGTGAATGCCTTGGCAGTCGAAGGCGACGAAAGACGTGGAAGCCTGCGAAAAGCTTCGGGGAGCTGGCAAACAAGCTTTGATCCGGAGATATCTGAATGGGGAAACCCGATCTATTTTATATAGGTCATTGTTAACTGAATACATAGGTTAACAAAGCGAACCGAGGGAACTGAAACATCTAAGTACCTCGAGGAAAAGAAATCAAATGAGATTCTGCAAGTAGCGGCGAGCGAACGTGGAAGAGCCTTCACGAGCTAGTTAATAGGTTAGCCAAAAGGTCTGGAAAGGCCTGCCATAGAGGGTGAAAGCCCCGTCGGCGAAAATCTGTTAATGAGACTAAACGTGAAAACAAGTAGGGCGGGACACGAGAAATCCTGTTTGAAGATGGGGGGACCATCCTCCAAGGCTAAATACTCTCGACTGACCGATAGTGAACCAGTACCGTGAGGGAAAGGCGAAAAGAACCCCGGTGAGGGGAGTGAAATAGAACCTGAAACCGTCTGCGTACAAGCAGTAGGAGCTCCGCACTTAAATTACTTTGTAGACCAGTTAATAGAGATATGAAACTGAAAAATAAAGAAGACTATTAGGATAATAATAAAAAACAAAATTAAAGATTATTGTCTTAGATAGTACACAGAGTAATTAAAGTGCGGAGTGACTGCGTACCTTTTGTATAATGGGTCAGCGAGTGACTTTTAGTGGCAAGCTTAACCGAATAGGGTAGGCGAAGGGAAACCGAGTCTGAATAGGGCGTTGAGTCGCTAGGAGTCGACCCGAAACCGAGCGAGCTAGCCATGTCCAGGGTGAAGCTTGGGTAACACTAAGTGGAGGCCCGAACCCACATCTGTTGCAAAAGATGGGGATGAGGTGTGGCTAGGAGTGAAAGGCTAAACAAGCTCGGAGATAGCTGGTTCTCCTCGAAAGCTATTGAGGTAGCGCCTCGTGTTAACGACTAGGGGGTAGAGCACTGTTTCGGTAAGGGGGTCATCCCGACTTACTGAGCCGATGCAAACTTCGAATACCTAGGACGTGATGCACGGGAGACACACGGCGGGTGCTAACGTCCGTCGTGAAAAGGGAAACAACCCAGATCACCTGCTAAAGTCCCAAAAGTTAGGTTAAGTGTGAAACGTAGTGGAAAGGTTTAAACAGCCAGGAGGTTGGCTTAGAAGCAGCCATCCTTTAAAGAAAGCGTAATAGCTCACTGGTCGAATCGGTCTGCGCGGAAGAATGAACGGGGCTCAAACCTAATACTGAAGCAGTGAATGTCATTGATTTACGAATTAATGATGTGGTAGAGGAGCGTTCGGTAAGCCGTTGAAGGTGACTTGTAAAGGTTGCTGGAGGTATCCGAAGTGCGAATGCTGACATGAGTAACGATAATGCGGGTGAAAACCCCGCACGCCGAAAGTCCCAGGATTCCTGCGCAACGGTAATCGACGCAGGGTGAGTCGGCCCCTAAGGCGAGGCGGAAACGCGTAGTCGATGGGAAACAGGTTAAAATTCCTGTACTTTTATAGACTGTGATGGGAGGACGAAGAAGGCTAGGTTAGCCGGAGACTGGTAGTTCCGGTTTAAACGTGTAGAGAGAATCTCTAGGAAAATCCGGAGGTTCGTTAATCTCGAGGCGTGATGACGAGTTGTTAACCTCGGTTAACGATGAAGTAATTGATGCCCTGCTTCCAGGAAAACTCTCTAAACTTCAGGTCTATAGGAACCGTACCGCAAACCGACACAGGTGGACAGGTAGAGAATACTAAGGCGATGAGACAACTTGGGTGAAGGAACTAGGCAAATTGGCACCGTAACTTCGGGAGAAGGTGCACCTTTTTTGGTGATTGGGTTTACCCCAAAAGCTGAGGGAGGTTGAAATAATCAGGTGGTTGCGACTGTTTACCAAAAACACAGCACTCTGCGAACTCGAAAGAGGAAGTATAGGGTGTGACGCCTGCCCGGTGCCGGAAGGTTAATTGAAGTGGTTAACTTGCGCTGAGATGGCTTTTGAAATTGAATTAGAGAAAAGAATAATTCGAAGAGAAAGATCAAAAGTCATGTCAGCGCAGGTGAAGCTGCGGATCGAAGCCCCGGTAAACGGCGGCCGTAACTATAACGGTCCTAAGGTAGCGAAATTCCTTGTCGGGTAAGTTCCGACCTGCACGAATGGCGTAACGACAGCCACACTGTCTCCACCCAAGGCTCAGTGAAATTGAAATCGCTGTGAAGATGCAGCGTACCCGCGGCAAGACGGAAAGACCCCGTGCACCTTTACTACAGCTTTACACTGGACTTTGAATTTAACTGTGTAGAATAGGTGGGAGGCGATGAAGCGAGTTCGCTAGAATTCGTGGAGCCGACCGGTGAAATACCACCCTGTTAAAGTTGAAGTTCTAACCTAGGGCCCTTAACGGGTTTGGGGACAGTGTATGGTGGGTAGTTTGACTGGGGCGGTCTCCTCCTAAAGAGTAACGGAGGAGCACGAAGGTACCCTCAGCGCGGTCGGACATCGCGCATTGCGTGTAATGGCACAAGGGTGCTTGACTGCGAGACAAACACGTCGAGCAGGTGCGAAAGCAGGTCATAGTGATCCGGTGGTTCCGAATGGAAGGGCCATCGCTTAACGAATAAAAGGTACGCCGGGGATAACAGGCTGATACCGCCCAAGAGTTCATATCGACGGCGGTGTTTGGCACCTCGATGTCGGCTCATCACATCCTGGGGCTGAAGCAGGTCCCAAGGGTATGGCTGTTCGCCATTTAAAGTGGTACGCGAGCTGGGTTCAGAACGTCGTGAGACAGTTCGGTCCCTATCTGCCGTGGGCGCTGGAGATTTGAGAGGAGCTACGCCTAGTACGAGAGGACCGGCGTGGAGGTACCGCTGGTGGTCCGGTTGTTTCGCCAGAAGCATAGCCGGGTAGCTACGTACCGACAGGATAACCGCTGAAAGCATCTAAGCGGGAAGCCTCCCTCAAGATAAGATCTCCCGAGGATTTATTCCTCCTAAAGGTCCGTTGAAGACGACGACGTAGATAGGTGGGGTGTGTAAGTACAGCAATGTATTGAGCTAACCCATACTAATTGACCGTGTGGCTTGATTTGAGAATCCAACTGGTTATTCTTTGGAATATACTTTGGAGCTGAATAAAGCATATCCACACAACATTTTTCTTACAGATTTTTTTGTTTTGATAAGCATTATTTAAGAATTATTTCCGTCAATGCGAGGGCAGAAATCCTCGTCATTGCGAGCGCGTAGCGCGCGGCAATCCAACTAGATGGCCACGCTCACTAACGTGAGCTCGCCATGACGGAAATTAAAAGAACGCCTGGCGACCTTAGCGAGTAGGTCCCACCTGATCCCATTCCGAACTCAGACGTGAAACTACTCTGCGCCAATGATACTTTGGGGTTCCCCCATGGGAAAGTAGGGCATCGCCAGGCTACTGTGTAACCAAAAAACCCGCTTAACCGCGGGTTTTTTCTTTATACTCTTCGCAATTGAACTTTGGTCTGTGTTGCCACTCAACTCGCAATCCTCATGTATTATTAATACACTCTGGTTGCTCCGTTTTCGCGGCGCCTTGACAAAAATACAATTGCGAAGAGTATATAATCAGCGTCTTTTTATTTACACTTTATGTTACAAGCTCAATATAAACTGGAAGACTTCTCTTATGAACTTCCTGAGAAACTAATAGCGTGCTACCCATCGAATCAGCGTACTGGTAGTCGTTTACTTTGTTTAAATAAAAGTAAAGGTGATATTGAACATAAAAAATTTAAAGACATATTAAATGTTATAAATGCAGGTGATTTGTTAATTTTAAATAATACACAGGTTATTCCGGCGCGCTTGTTCGCAAACAAAACGACGGGTGGCAAAGTAGAAATTTTAATTGAGCGTATTTTAGATAAAAAACGGGTTTTAGCGCAATTAAAATCAAGTAAACTCTTGAGGTTAGGCACGAAATTAATATTAGAAAATGGTGTGAGTCTAGAAATATCTTCTAGGGTGGAAAATATATTTGAATTAATTTTTTTAGTGGAAGTTCCCTCTATTCTAGAGCTACTAAATAAAATAGGCCATATTCCATTACCCCCCTATATACAAAGAGCGGATGAGTTATTTGATTGGGAGCGTTATCAAACTGTATTTGCCTCCGCACCTGGTGCAATTGCTGCACCCACAGCAGGTTTGCACTTTGACGAAGATTTGTTAGCTCAATTAAAAGCTAAGGGCGTCAATATTGCTTATATTACATTGCATGTTGGCGCAGGAACTTTTCAACCTATTCGTAGCATTCGCTTTGAAGATCACCGCATGCATAATGAGCATGTGACGGTGTCAGAAGCTGTTTGTGACCAAATAACCCTTACTAAGCAAAAAAATAAACGTGTTATAGCGGTGGGCACGACAACGGTTAGGAGTTTAGAGACCGCCGCTGTAAATGGCCAATTAAAAGCATTTGCCGGAGATACGCGCCTTTTTATTTATCCAGGTTTTAAATTTAACTGTGTCGATGCCCTAATTACTAATTTTCATTTGCCGCAATCGACATTGTTGATGTTAGTGTGTGCCTTTGCAGGCTATGAGTCTGTTATGCAGGGATATCGCGAGGCTATTAAACTAGAATATCGATTTTTTAGCTATGGCGATGCCATGTGGATTAGTTAGAGAGAATTTTCAACACACAAAATTTGCGAATAGGCAGCGAACCAGGTAAATTGCTTGGCTTAATATGATTTCCTCAGGAGAAAAGTATGAGTTTTTTTATCACTGATGTGTTGGCGCAATCAACCGCTACTTCTGCAGCCCCTCAAGCGAATGGTTATTCTCAAATTTTAATTTTATTAGGCTTTGTCGTTATTTTTTACTTGTTATTGTGGCGGCCACAAGCGAAGCGCGCAAAAGAACATCGCCAATTAATGGCCAGCTTAGCGGTAGGCGATGAAGTGACGACTACCGGTGGGATTGTCGGTAAGATTGCTCGGCTCAATGATGATTTACTTAGCCTAAAAGTTGCAGAAAACGTTGAAATTAATATACAAAAAGCAGCTGTTTCTAGTGTCTTACCTAAAGGGACTATAAAGTCTTAAACCACTTATGCTCAATAAATATCCTCTCTGGAAAAATAGTTTATTACTGGTGCTGTTGATACTTGGCTTTATTTATGCAGCACCTAATCTTTTTCCAGAGCAGCCCGCCGTACAAATTTCTCCTTCTACAGCAATAATGCATGTGAATTTGGAAGCTTTACAAGCTAGAGTCAACGCATTGATTAAAGCAGTACAGATTTCTCCTGTTAGTGAAGAGCTTAATCAGCAAACGCTTTTACTGCGATTCAATAACACCGATACTCAGCTTAAAGCCAAAGATATTTTATCTTCTGAATTAGGTGATGATTATACGGTAGCGGTTAATTTATTGTCATCGACACCGCGATGGATGCAGGCTATTGGTGCATCTCCGATGAAGCTAGGGCTGGATCTACGTGGTGGTGTACACTTTGCTTTAGAAGTCGATATTAATAATCTTATTGCGCAACGCATGCAGGGCTTAGCAAAAAATATTAGTGAAAATCTTCAACAAGCGCGTATCCGTTATATGGAATTAACGCCAAACGAAAAACGATTATCTATTTTATTCAGGGATACAAGCAGCTTAACGCAAGCGAAAAACTTGTTGCAACAACAGTTTCCAGCATTTGAATTTTCCGAAGTAACCGACAATCCCAAACAGCTTATTGTTGTTTGGTCAAATCAAGGGCTCAATAGCTTACGACAACTGGCTATAGACCAAACTATCAATACTTTACGAAATCGAATTAATGAACTCGGGGTTGCTGAACCGATTGTTCAACAACAAGGAAGTAATCGAATTTTAGTTGATTTGCCTGGCGTCCAGGATATTGCGCGAGCACAACAAATTTTAGGTGGGACAGCGACCATAGAATTTCGTTTAGTGGATACACTGCATGATCCGCATCTCGCTCAAACAAATAACGCTGCACCTGTGGGTTCGCAACTCTATCAATATGAAAATCAACCAGTATTACTGAACAAACAGGTTATTTTAACGGGTAATTCGATTACTGATGCGTCAACTAGTTTTGATGAGTCGGGACGATCCGCGGTCAGCATTAGTTTGGGTGGAGGTGGAGAAAGTTATTTTCATCAAGTTACCGGTGAAAATGTGGGGAAACCACTGGCTATAGTGTATGTAGAAACTAAAAGCACTGTAAAAGTTGTGAATGGGAAAATTACGCATATTCCTCGTAAAGTGGAACGAATTATCAGTATTGCCAGAATTCAGACTGCACTTCCGCCTAATTTTCAGGTAACAGGTTTAACCAATCCACAAGAGGCCTTAAACCTATCCTTATTATTACGTGCGGGCGCTTTGCCAGCACCGATTTACGTAGTTGAACAACGTACGATAGGTCCGCAGTTAGGCGCAGAGAACATCCATAAGGGAATTATCTCTATTGTGGTAGGATTTATGTTGGCGGTTGTGTTTATGGCTATTTATTATGGAGTATTTGGTGTCATTGCAGATATAGCTTTAGCACTTAATTTAGTATTATTAGTAGCCTTATTATCTTTGTTGGGGATGACGTTAACTTTACCTGGTATGGCAGGGATCGTGTTAACGGTCGGTATGGCGGTTGATGCTAATGTCTTAATATTTGAGCGTATTCGTGAAGAATTACGCAATGGTGTTTCACCACAGGCGAGTATTCATGCGGGTTATGATCGTGCGTTAATCACAATTATTGATGCCAACGTGACAACTTTAATTGTCGCATTAATATTATTTGGTGTTGGTACAGGTTCGATCAAAGGATTTGCTGTGACTTTAACCATAGGATTACTTACCTCTATGTTAACCGGGATCATGATAACCAGAGCCTTGATCAATGCATGTTATGGGGGACGTCCTCTAAAACGTTTGCCGATTGGTATTTAGTTTTAAAGAGTAAAAACTGTGGAATTTTTTAAAAAACAAACCCATATAAATTTTTTAGGCTTGCGTCGCTGGGCGGTGGGTTTATCTTTGCTATTAGTTATTATTTCGACCGGGGCCTTAATTACTAAAGGTTTACGTTGGGGTTTAGATTTTACCGGTGGTAGTCAATTACAAGTTTCTTTTAATCACACTGCAGATATACCGTTATTAAGAAAACAATTAGTGGCAGCAGGATTTAAAGATATCTTAGTACAAAGTTATGGAACTTCACGTGATGTATTGATAAGTTTGGCATCCCATCAACAGACTACGCAACATGATTTAAGCGCACAAATTATAAAAGCTTTACCAGGTGCACAATTAAAGCAAATTGAATATATAGGCCCACAAGTAGGGCGAGAGTTAGCCACGCAAGGTGCGCTTGCTGTTTTTATTGCCTTATTAGGCATCATGATTTATATCGCGCTACGTTTTGAATATCGTTTTGCCGTCGGAGCAGCTATAGCCTTGATTCATGATCCTATTGTTATTTTGGGGATTTTTTCTTTATTTGGGATTGAATTCAATTTGACGGCTTTAGCCGCTATTTTAGCAGTGATTGGTTACTCACTAAATGATACGATCGTTATCTTTGATCGAATTCGTGAAAACTTTCGTAAGCTACGCAAAGGCACCGCAGTAGAAGTGGTGAATCTATCGATTAACCAAACTTTGTCGCGTACTATCATGACGTCGGCCACGACATTGCTAGTCGTGCTTTCACTCTGTATTTTTGGCGGAACGATGATACATAGTTTTGCTTTAGCCTTAGTGATAGGAATCGTGGTAGGAACTTATTCGTCGATTTATGTGGCAGGAACCATCGCAGTCGCATTGGGTCTTGATCGGCGTAATTTCTTACCCCCCGTCAAAAGTGTCGATGATAGACCTTAATGCAATATGCTTCTTTAGAATTCTCAAACGAGCTTATATTTAAGTCTTTTAAAAACTATAAGTTTTTGAATAATTACTTAAGTTATCGTTGGTAATATATACCTTACTGAAAAATAATAAAAAGATACCTGTAACGGGAAAAAAAATGAATAGTTTTGCCTATGATATTACAAAATTTAAATTTTCTGTTGCTGATATTGAACAAGTAAAAAAGGACTTTACTAGAGATTTTGAGCTTATTTTTATAAATGGTAAGTCGCTAAAGGAAATTTATAACGACATGAACATTGTTGTCGAAAAGGAAGGTGACCTTCAAGAAAAAAACTTATCAATGATATGGAATGAATTCTGCTTTACAGAAGCCAATGAAGAACAATTATCGCATTGGCAAAAATTTGCTAATGCGTTATTTCATCAGGGTGGTTTGCTCTATGCGTTTGAATCAGTTTTAAGAGAAAAAATGAGTGTGCCTGAGAATAACAGTAAAGTCTATATTCCAGAAAAACCTGAAAAAGAAGTGCATATTAGTTTTGATAAGCAGCGTTTAACTATTCAAGAAAAGTGTATATTTACACAGATTCGAGACCCTGAAGAGGAGGATAATTTAGTAGCAAAAAAAGGAAGTTATCTAATAAAAGCACAATTATCACATTATATAACTTTAATCAAAGAAAATGACGAGCTAAGGTTTCGGCACGTTATTGCAGAGCCTGAATATAAATGTAAACACTCAGAGTTGCAGAAATGTTTAAATCAAAGAGAATTATCAATAATGGAAGCTTTTAAGAATATCATAAGGAAAGTATTTGGATTGAAGCCTGAGCCAAATAGCCACTCTTTTTTTCAAAAACCATGCTATCAGACTCAAATTAACCAGAGTCAAATTAATATGCAAGATGAGAGTAATAATATGCTGAAAAACCGTTACACCAAAATAAGCAATCACGGCTAAACTGAACGGATCGCTTGTAATAGTAATGGGCAAAGTTTTGGATTTGCAACCAAAATATGACCGCTAGTAAAATAATCTTCACCACCTTTTATATCACAGGCTATTCCACCGGCTTCTTGAACCAGTAAAACACCCGCAGCCATATCCCAGGGAGCGAGCTCTAGCTCTAAAGCGGCATCTAAACGTCCGGCGGCAACGTAGGCTAAATCTAATGCTGCCGATCCGGTTCTGCGTATACCACTGGCTTGCGACATCATGGCGCGTAAAGCTTCTTTATTTATAGAAGCAGTCAGTGTGTTAAAACCGCGGCTAGGAATTGAGATTCCTATTAAGGATTCTGGAATACTGGAACGTGTACTGACACGTAAACGACGCGTATAACGTTGCGTATTATCTAAATAAGCACCTTGGCCTCGCGTTGCAGTAAAGGTTTCTTGACGCAAGGGGTCGTAGATTAGCGCATGTTCGATACGATTTTTCTCATTGTTTTTAATGGCAATCGAAATAGCAAAATGCGGAAAATCATGCACGTAATTACTGGTTCCATCGAGCGGATCAATGATCCAAGTATAGCTATCACCGTTGATGGGTTCGCTTTCCTCAGCAAGTATTCCATGACTGGGATAGGCATCTTGGATAGTAGCGATAATAATTTTTTCCGCTTTTAGATCAACTTCAGTGACAACGCCGCGATTGTCTTGTTTTTGTTGCATACGCAGTCGGTCTAGGCGGTTCAAACCATCTAAAATAGTTTTGCCTGCCAGACGGGCGGCGCGATCGGCTATATTTAAGAAAGGGTGCATGGATATTGGCGATAGAGTGAAAACTAATACTATATTTTTAAAAGTATAAGAATGATACCATAGCTTATGTCTCTAAAATATCTTTATATGAAGCTATGGAAGCCAGGTATTTAAACAACAATATAAATCTAAACTGATCGACCTCTTAAAAGAATACAAAAGCGGCTAGTCGAAAGGTTTACAGGTAAAGCCATGTCATTTTCACAAATTCGGATCGTCCTCGTTGATACCAGTGATCCTGGTAATATTGGCGCTACTGCCCGTGCGATGAAAACCATGGGTTTAAGACAGCTTTATCTGGTTGAACCTAAGGCCTTCCCACATGTAAATGCTTCGGTACGAGCGAGTAATGCGATTGACGTGTTGGCTGAAGCAGTTGTCGTTGATGATTTAGCGGTAGCACTCCAGGATTGTCATTTGGTATTTGGTACCAGTACGCGTATTCGCGAGCTCAATTGGGTTTCTTTAACTGCTCGAGCGGCGGCTGAGAAAATAGCGATTAAACCTAAGCAAAAAGTAGCTATAGTATTTGGGCGCGAACGATGCGGTCTTACCAACAAGGAATTACAACAATGCCATTTTCAAATTAATATTCCAGCAAATCCCGATTATAGTTCCTTAAATTTAGCCGCTGCCGTGCAAATTGTATGTTATGAATTACGCATGGCCGTTTTACAGCAAGAAAATAAAACTGAGGAACAAGCTATTTCGTTAGCGGATGTCAAACAACAAGAATATTTTTACCAACATTTAGAGGGCGTACTTAATAAAATTGAATTTTTAAAACCGCTGCGTAGCCAACAAATCATGGATAGATTACGTCGCTTATTTGGCCGATCCGAATTAGATGAAACCGAAGTGAAAATTTTACGCGGAATATTAAGCACTATTGAAAAAAAATTAGCTTTTAAGCCATAAATCGATGTTTTATGAATAATTCATTTAACTGTCAATTAATCAAATCGAGCAAGAATTGCCATGCTCGAGTCACCAAAATAAGTACCGCGCATGGGGACGTGTTGACCCCTGCTTTTATGCCCGTGGGAACTCGAGCTTTCGTAAATCATATGACTCCTCATGATCTGATGGATGCAGGTTCGCAAATTATTCTAGGTGGTAATACTTATCATATGTTACTCAATCCTGGTATGGAGGTTATTTTCGCCAGTGGAGGCATGCACCGTTTAATGGCTTGGGATGGCCCGATGTTGACCGACAGCGGCGGGTTCCAAGTATTTAGTTTGTCGAAAAACGCCAAAATTTGTCGCATTGATGCAGATGGCGCACATTTTAAACATTCTATTAGCGGGAAAGTAATCCATTTGACGCCCAAAAGCTCTATTGAGGCGCAAAGAATTATTGGCGCTGATATCATGATGGCGTTTGATGAATGTACACCTGAAAATGGTGGCAGAGATGCCGCGTTAGCGGCGATGGAGCGTACGCATCGTTGGTTATTAGCCTCAAAAGAAGCCTATCTCGCTTCAAATGCAATTTATAGTCATTCACAAGCTTTATTTGGAATAATACAAGGCGGAAGTTTTCGGGATCTACGCGAGTTGAGTGCGCAATTTATTTTAGCGGCGCAACTGGATGGTATTGCAATCGGTGGAGAAGTGATTGGTTTTGATATGCAAAAAACTGCAGAAGTCATCGATTGGGTTCGGCCTTTGCTACCGGATGATAAAGTTCGTTACACCATGGGTGTGGGACTAAATCCGCAAGATCTTATTGATGTGGCCGCTAAGGGAATTGATTTATTTGATTGTGTGGCCCCCACACGCAATGCTCGACATGGTGCGCTATATCACGGGAATATCATCAAAAAGGGGAATTGGTTAGAATTTATGAGTGAAAAAAATCAATCAAGAATATTGATTAAAAAATCCATTTATGCAAAAGATGAAAACCCTATTTTAGCAGGGTGTTTATGCTATACTTGTCGGCATTTCACCCGCGCCTATTTACATTTTTTATTTAAGCAAGGATCGTCACTTTATAACCAGCTGGCATGCATACATAACATACACATCATGCACAATGTTTGTGAACAAATTCGACGTATTATTTTTGATGAATAAATGACAATATACTCGTAGCAATTGCATTTTTGGCAACACAGACAAAAATTCAAATGCGAAGATTTTATTCTAATGGATTGCCAGCGGTAATTTTTTATCGGTTTCTGCGGAACAACATCGATACAAATGCAATAATCGCTAATACTATGAATATGAAAAAGAGTATTTTGGCAATACCGGCGGCTACAACAAAAACACCTGTGTATCCGACGATGGCAGCAATGATAGCAATAGCTAGAAAGATAAATGCCCACGCTAACATAATACATCTCCTCTATTTAAATGGTTTAAGCTTTAAGGTTAGTTGATGAATCCAGTAGTCGCAAGTGGCGACAGTCATTCTTCGAAAAGTGTCGTCATATTTTGGTCGTTTTGACAACAGGAGTATAAAATATGTCTAGAAACGAATCACAAACAATAGATACTGTCTTAAACCCAATCAAGGTTTATGCCCCGTCAAAAAAGTTTTCTGATCAAGCGACAATCAAGTCTATGGCCCAATATGACGAGATTTATCGTTACTCGATGCAGCAGCCCGAACAATTTTGGGCTAACATCGCCGGTGAATTACATTGGATGCAAGCTTGGAAAAAGGTATTAACTTGGCAGGAACCGTATGCAAAATGGTTTGAAGGAGGTAAAACTAATCTGTCTTATAATTGTCTTGATCGACATCTGGAACAATATTCAGAAAAAACTGCGTTGATCTGGCAGGGCGAGCCCGAAGAAAAATGTCAATTTACTTATAAGGAATTACATCAAGCGGTTTGTCGATTTGCGAATGGTTTAAAAAAATTAGGTGTGAAAAAAGGCGATTGCATCACGCTGTATATGCCTTTAATACCTGAGCTTGTTATTGCCGTATTAGCTTCTGCGCGCTTAGGATGCATACATAATGTGGTGTTTGGTGGTTACTCGGTACAAGCGCTAGACACACGCATTCAAGATTCCCAATCTAAATTTGTGATTACTGCGGATGGCGGCTATCGACGCGGCAAGATCATTCCACTTAAACAGGTGATGGATGAAGCCTTACTCAGTTGTCCGTTAGTAGAAAAAGTGATTATTTATCAACGCACGCATGCTGAAATTCCTTTAAAAGCCGATCGGGATGTTTGGTGGCATGATGTGATAGCCGGACTTAATGAAAACTGTCCTGCGGAAGCGATGGATAGCGAAGATACGCTTTTTATTCTTTACACTTCAGGCTCTACCGGAGTGCCGAAAGGAATTTTTCATTCTACCGGCGGCTATATGGTAGGCGCTTATTATACTTCCAAGATAGTTTTTGATCTAAAACCAGAAGATGTTTACTGGTGTACGGCCGATGTGGGTTGGATCACAGGCCATACTTATGTAGTTTATGGGCCGTTGCTAAATGCCGCAACAGTCCTTATTTATGAAGGAGCGCCCGACTGGCCCAAGCCGGATCGTTTTTGGCAGTTAATTGAAACTTACCGAGTGAGCATTTTTTATACGGCTCCTACAGCAATACGTTCTTTTATGAAATGGGGTAATGAATGGATAGACAAAAAAGATTTATCCAGTTTAAGATTGTTAGGCAGCGTAGGTGAGCCATTAAATCCAGAAGCTTGGGGTTGGTATTTTGAAAAAATTGGTAACAAACGATGCCCGGTTGTTGATACGTGGTGGCAAACCGAAACCGGATCAATAATGATTGCACCACTTCCTGGAGCAACACCTACGAAGCCCGGTTCTGTGGCTAAGCCCTTACCCGGTGTAGAAGTTGACATAGTGGATCCTACGACAGGACTTCGAGTAGAGCAAGGAAAAGGCGGGGCGTTGGTCATCCGTCGACCTTGGCCGAGTATGTTACGCGGTATTTGGAATGATCCAAAAAGATATGAAGAGCAGTATTGGAGTAAAGTTCCGCACGCTTACTTTTCTGGTGATAGTGCGCATTATGATGCACAAAGTTATATTTGGATTATGGGACGTACTGATGACGTCATTAAAGTGTCAGGACATCGCTTAGGGTCTGCGGAAATTGAAGCTGCTTTAGATAGTTATCCAGCGGTTGCCGAATCCGCGGTGGTGCCTATTCCGGATAAAACCACCGGTCAGGCTATCGTTGCTTTCGTTGTACTTAATGATGCCGAAGAACCAACGCCACAATTAAAAACAAATATTATGAATCAAGTTCGAAATAGTATTGGTGCCTTGGCATTACCCAAGCGTTTAATTTTTACGGTTGCTTTACCAAAAACGCGTTCTGGGAAAATCATGCGCCGTTTATTGCAAGATATTGCAGTGAACCGTCAAATTGAGCAAGATACATCGACTTTAGAAGATTTCTCAGTGCTTAAGCAAATACAAGAACAACAAAGTGGGGAATCAAGTAATCATTATGCAGAATAAAAATATCATCGTTATTCCAGCACGTTATCAATCCAGTCGTTTTCCAGGCAAGCCACTCAAGTTGATTAAAGGCCATAGCTTAATCTATCGAGTTTGGTGTATTGCTAAGACTATCAGGGGCGTTGACGAAGTCTATATTGCAACCGATCATGCCGAGATACAAAATCATGCTTTGGGTTTTGGCGCTAAAGTCTTAATGACCGGAGAACATAAGAATGGCACGGAACGAAGTTTTGCTGCGCTTTCATTATTAGAAAATAGGCCGAATATTATTCTAAATCTGCAGGGAGACGCTGTATTAACTCCGCCTTGGATTATTCAAGCTTTAATTGATGCCATGATCGCTAATCCACAGTTAGAAATAACCACGCCGGCAACGCAAATTGATAGAAACCAATATTCTCTTATGGAAAAAGCCAAATCAAAAGGTGAAGTGGGAGGAACCATGGTTGTTTGTGATAAAGATTTAAATGCCATGTATTTTTCTAAAAGTATGATTCCCTATTTAAGAGACGAAAAGATGCAATCACCGCCGCTTTATCGGCATATTGGTTTATATGCATATCGTTACGCGGCCTTAAAAACTTATGTTTCATTAACGCCGACCCCCTTAGAAAAATTAGAAGGACTAGAACAGTTGCGAGTACTGGAAAATGGTCAACCGATACGAGTGGTGTTAGTAGATTATAAAGGACATACGCATGCGTCTATTGATAGTCCAGAAGATGTCATGCGAGTTGAAAAATTAATAGGCGTAGAAGGCGAATTAGTAACCCTGTAGTAAAAAATGATATGAGAATTATTTTATCTCGACATGGTAATACTTTTTCTGAAGGCGATCCGGTGGTTTGGGTAGGTGCGACAGAAGATTTACCTTTAGTTGATTCAGGTATTGTACAAGCTAAATGTCTGGCACAAGCTTTGCAAAAAACCGATAGCCATCCTAACGCCGTGTATTGTGGTCCTTTAAAACGAACGCGTGATTATGCCACCATTGTATTAGAACAATTACATTCCTCTGTAAAACCCATTGTGGATTCCCGTTTAAACGAGATCGATTATGGAAATTGGTCTGGTCTAAGTAATACGCAAATTCAAGAAATAGGCGAAGGTGAGGAATTATCTGCTTGGGAAAACTTAAGTATTTGGCCAAAAATTGCTGGCTGGTCTGGCTCTCCAACACATATAGCCAAGGAAGTTAAAGCGTTTAGCAAAGTGTTAGTGACTCAGTATGATTCCACCGACACCATCTTAGTGATTTCTAGTAATGGTAGGTTACGTTATTTTCTGAAATTAATTCCCGGTCTATTTGAGCAATATGTGCAGAATAAAGAATTTAAAGTAGCAACGGGTAATATTTGTTTATTAACTCACGAAAATAGAAAATGGCAAATAAAATTCTGGAATAAAAAACCCGAATATCTTTTGCAATATAAAAATGAGCGTTAAAACAATCAGTCTTATTAATTACTCGACCAAAAAATTAAAATAAGTATTTTTATAAGGCTCATTTTTTAAAGTAAAGTGCCACCATTCAGTTCTAATGGGCATAAAACCAGATTTGATCATTAACGACTGTAGTAACATCCGATTTTTAAATTGTTCTGGAGTCACATCCTGATTATCCGGATGGGACAGCGGATCAAGATAATCGAAAGGCGTGCCCATATCGAGTACTTGATTGCTTGCAAGGTCAACGATGGTTAGATCAACTGTGCTGCCGCGCGTATGTCCCGAACGACGAGCGATATAACCGCGTTTAAAGAGTTCTTTTTTATCAAGATGTGGATAAAACAAGCTTTTGGTTTTCTCATCACTATTTTGACTCCATAGGATAAAATCATCAACTGCCATTTGCGGTCGATAACAATCGTATACCAATAGACCCAAATTTTGTTTATTCAGTTCTGTTTGTATGTTCAATAAGGCATGAGCAGCGACACTGCTTAAAATACAGGCTGGTTTTTTATAGCCAACAATAGGACGGCCAACAAAATTATTACTGCCAAAATAACGCATATCTTGCTGAATGTTAGGAATAATCTCAGTGACATAAACAAAATTATCCGGTTTTTCTTCTGCAAAAACATCCATAACCATAAAAACCATCAAGTAAAGAAATATAAAATATTTTGTAAAGATTATTTTACACATAATAATAATGAATAATAAGAAAAATCAGTATTTATTTTATAACAGAAAATTTGCTTAGGCTAGGATGAAGAAAAGCATTTAATTTTCTTAGCAAGTATGTGTTATTTATTTTGAATAGACTTAGTATTGGCAATGTTTTTTAAGGAATCCGGAATTTGGTCATTTAAATATAAGTCACTAATTTTTGGAGTATCTTCGATATAATAAGCATAAGGCATCCAAAAAGTAGTGTGGTTAAATCGATCCAATAGAAGAAATTTGAGGAGAATTTCTGGTCAGAGTTTGTTCTGTTTAGTTTAAATATCGCTTTGCTAGTGACTACGTAATTTAATTGCTTCAAATATCAACAGTCTGTGTCCTTGATTATCACTTTCTTCTCTAGCATAAACACGGATATTTCCACATGCGCCTAGAGGCTTGGCTTTGAATTTTGCAGTAAACCACGCCCCCTGTCGATCCTTAACGGGCGTATGAGTGCGGACAATTCCTTGACTATTTTTTTTAGATACGATATGCGCGTTGGTAATAATATCTTTGAAGCGATCATAAGCGTCTTCTTGGCAGCGGGGAAAATCCTCGCGTTCGAGTTTAAATAGTGAAAATAAATTATGAGCTCCTCGGATTTTAACTACCTCCGAATCTTTAGTATTAGAGTAAGTGCCTGAAGGCCATTTGTAATTTTCAGATACGCTCAATCTTTCAGAAGTAGCTTGCACAGCGCTACTGGTTAACATCTCTTTTTTATTTTCTCTATCAGTTCTAGGAAAAAAGATCGTATTGGAAAGATTCTCCGGTTTCGCAATCTCTGCTGTAATAGTTGGGTTTTTAGCCTGAATTAGGTGTTGTTTGTAGGTACTGAATCGCTCTTTTAAAAGTTTTAATGCGCTTTCGTATCTTGATTGTTCAATGAGCGTGGCTAGCGTAATGATCGCAACCTTTTCATTGGCTGGAATAGAGCAGTTGTCGCCGAAACAATCATTTAATTGTGTATATAACTCCGCCTTTAAAAAATCAGGAATTTTAGCTAGCTGAATAATAAAATCGTAATTCGTTACGAAATCATCGTTATTAGTTTCTTGGATCTCATATTCAGGCGCTACTTCGATAGAAGTAAATAACTTATCAAGTTGTAACTTGAGCGTACGTTTATTTTTTATGCTTCTCAAACGATTTTCAAAAGAAGCTTTAATTTTTTCAATCTTAATATCTGACAATGGTTGCTCGGCGAACAAAGCTAAAGCAAGTTCGTGTTTACTATAGGCTATAATACGTATACATTCATAACTATAAAGTACACAAACTAATTCTTTTACTAACCGGGAAATCGACATATCTTGGAAGAGCTCTCGCCCTTTCTTGATATCCTGTCTAAATATACTTAACTGAAAATAACAAACTTCCATATCATCACTGTCTACCCTATTCCATTTAGGTAGATTTATCGAAGTAGATAAGTTATTGAGTGATTGTTCACCCATCTCCATGATATTTACTTGCTTATGTTTAAGCTTACGTTGGCACCGACGATTGTCCATGTTATCCCAAAAATTTGAAAATATTACAGATGGGAGCCAGAGATTCATATGATTGATAACATCGCCGAAGTAAAGGTTTATCATTAGGCTTGCTAGCGCAAATATGAGCAATATAGAATATGTTTCTTCGCTTAAAGACACTAAACGTTGCTTAACGATTTTCAATTCACTAATAGCTTTAGCCACTTCATTATGCGTCAGCGGTATTTGATGTTCTCGCAACAAAAGAGGATGTGGCGCTGTCCCATATACTCCCTGAGGAAAGACTTTAAAAAGTAAAGGCGTCATAACATACCTATTCATTAAGACTAATAGGCTAAATTTTATCAAATCTTCCCTTGCGTAGATAAGCTGATCATTAAAGTTACGATTATTCGGGTCAGCAATTGCGTCTGGATAATTTTTATCTTCCGAAAATGAAGGTAAAGTGGGAATTAACGAAGTTGACCAGGCGTTAAGTCGTCGCTCCCAACTACAGAAAAAACTATCAGAGGGAAAAAGCGCAAGCGAGAAGAAAATTGCAGCAGGCCTATTAACCTTGGCAGCTAACACCTTGACAGTATTTATGTAGGTTTGTAGTTCAACCAGCTGTTTTATTGAGGGTGGCTGTCGTTGATTAACAGAACTATGCGTTTTAGACGTCTTTGCATTTTTATTTTTTTTCTTAAGCATTTTTTTCTTCCCAAAAAGTGGCAATGTGAATTTAATTACTAACAATATAATTTTTGTTTGGTTTGTACTTACAAAGTCAAGCTGCTTTATGTAAATTAATACGATAATTTATCATACAATCACCATGATTATTTAAGTATTTATGGGATAGGTACTGCAGACGCAGTACCAATGATTGCGTCAGCATTGGATGGATTTTCTATCGTTACATTTTCACACATTCTTCACTTTCTTCGACATTCCGCGTCACGCTTAGGTCTTAACTATCGTCTAAGTCCTGACTATTTACTCCGGATAGTTTCTGTAAGCCCCTCATACAGAGTTTCAGTAAAAATCTCTAGTATTTATAGGGTTATTATCCAAATACTATAAGTAAATTGCCAATCGAAAAATCAATGAGAGCTTAGTGTCATGTATCAAGACTTATTATCAAATTGGTAAATAAAAATATTTTTATTTAAGGATTGTTTAATAATAATTTTATACATTAATTATTAATAGATATTTTTAAGGAAAAATAATCTATCCCTCTGCATATGTATAAAAACTCTCAAAACTGAGGTATATAATGCCTGCACTCATTACAGCTAGTCAACTTCGCGAACGATTCAAACTTGTTGATACAGAATTCAATAATCAAATTAAAAAAAATAATAAAGTGTCTGCTGAGTATGGAAGCATTGCTAGTAAATATGATGAGCTATTGACATTAATAAGTGACGTTAACCAGCTTAACGTTGACCTAGAATCTTCGCAAAGAAAATGCTTTGAGCTCAAAGCCCGTTTAGGGAGTCTACAATGTCGAATGAATTCCTTGGAGGTATCTCCTGTCGATGAAACAGTCATTCAGCAAAATGACGCTACACTTTTCTCATTAGCGCAGGAACTTGCTAAAATTGAATCTACAGCCAAAGAAGTTGCAGGCCTTTCAAAAAAATCTTTTCCAAAAACTTTTGGTACATTTAGATCAAATTTAAAGCTTACTAGAAAAAATTGGAGTAAAAATACACAAAAATTACAAGCGGCTTATTACTATAATTTCGGCGATTATTTCGCCAATTTTATCGTAGATGGAATAAAAAAATCGCATAAATTATCCACATTAAGTAAAAAAACAGAAAAGGCGATTAAGTATCTGGAAAAAGCCGCTAGTCTTTACCGGCAAAATGGTATGTCGGTATCCGAAAAACAGACGGAAAGCAGAATAACCGAAGTAAAAAAACCCTTAGAGCAGTTGCTAAACTTATCAGACTGGACAGTAAGTTTGAAGCGAGAAGAAAAAGCACAGAAAGCCAAGCTATCAGGGTTAATTACTAGTAGTACACAAGAGACAGAAAACCCTAAGCCAGAACCAGCGATTGTCAAAATAGAAAGGACCGAGAAGTTAGATGAATCTCTTCCCCGACATAAGATTGACAATAACTTACCGATCTTACAAGACCCGGAAAATCCGTCACACAGCTTGTTGTCGGAGGCCGAGGTACCGATTGACGAGCTCAAAGTCTCCCATTGGGGAGTCCTGAATGAACGGTTCAAAATACTAAAGATAAAAGAAGTCAAAAAAATACAAGAGAATATTTACAAAGAAATCCGTGAGTGGTTGCGAAGTGAAGGGCAACATGAGGAAAAATTTAATGAATTCTTAGGCCAGCCAGCAATTCCAATAGATGACGGCCCCTATCGTGGAATGAGTGTTTTTGCTAAGCGAGATATCCCGAGCTTCAAAGTAGTTGGTCCTTATAGTGGAAAATTTCTCCGAGATTCTGAAGT
The DNA here is from genome assembly GCF_964030935.1 of Rickettsiella endosymbiont of Aleochara curtula. Taxonomy (NCBI): domain Bacteria; kingdom Pseudomonadati; phylum Pseudomonadota; class Gammaproteobacteria; order Legionellales; family Coxiellaceae; genus Rickettsiella; species Rickettsiella endosymbiont of Aleochara curtula. The sequence goes on along the minus strand of NZ_OZ034990.1, from coordinate 844,538 downwards.
GCTGAATCGTGAGTATAATAGGGCGGGTAAGCATAATGTCGTTACATATCTTTTTGGTACTCGTTCAAAAAATCGAGCTGTCAGTGCTTTTGGCTCCGGCAATATACTTAGTTTAATCAATACGGCTGACCCACTACGGCTATCATCGGAGCATGCTAATGAGAGCTTGGAAGTCTGTGGTAAACACAACAATGTAGCCGCAATCCAAGTAGGCAAGAACTTAACCTTTTATGTGGCGTTAGAAAACATCAGTAAAGATACGGAGCTCTTAGTGAGTTATGGTCCTGTCTACGATCCAATGCAGGAGCAGACGACGCAAGATACTAGTCGCTTAGAAACTAGCAAATTGGATGTTCCTGTAAAAAATATACATTCAGTGGATCAATCTAATTGCTCAGTAATACAAGAAGAAAACGAAATAAACCGCAACAGCACAATAATCTCCTCGCCAGAAATATCACTAAGCTTAAACGCAATTACCCACGACGACTCATCCGATATCTCGCCGGATCCTCAACGCGTAGCAGTAGTTAATACGCCTACTAAACGTAGATACAGTGCCCTCCCTTCTTTTACAGCAGAAAACTCTAGAGATAATACCAGCAAAAAAAGCAAGCTAGATCTCGGCATGGAAGACAAATATTTGAAACTGGCGAAAGAAATATTACAATCGATCGAAACAAGTTTAGAAATAAAATCATCAACTGATTATGAGTCCTCAGAGAGCTTGTGTAATGAGGTTCATAATATTATAGAAAAATTTAAGGAGATTTATGGTACTGTAGAAAAATATATTGAAAAATCCGTGGAAACACATACTGTAAATCATTTTACTGACTATTTAAACAAGTTATCTCTCACCTCGTGCGATAACTTTCAGCGCTTTCTAAATACATTGTCCGATTTTTCTACGACACAAAATAGTGCAAAAAGTGAAGGAAAAGAAGGGCATATATCTATTGGGCAAACTATACAACTTTCATATGCTACTCTTTTAAAGGAATTAACAGAATCCTTTTCAACAGTGAACAATATTCCAGGAACGATTTTTTTTAAACCAACGGTATCCACTAGTAAAGAAACGCTTATAGAAACACTAGGTTTGGGTTTGATAGCTATTAAAAATAAATATAAAATCCCATGCGCTACATTTCTGGTTGTTTATAAGAATTTGCTTTGCATTATAGGCAATCAGTTTGATCAGTTTAATATAAATGCGAATACGATTATTATCAGACCCTAATACTATGTAGACCTGATAAATGTGTGCCTTTGCATCGCTCCAGTGGCGCCATGCTCTTCTAAGTATTGCTTATCTTCAGAATGCAGCAGAACGTGTAGCTGGTACAAAACTGGTACATGCGCCATAACGGACTCAAAACGAAATTGCTAATCCCGCTTAAATTAGCTACAATTCGGCTCCTCTCGTGTGAAGGGCCCATAGCTCAGTTGGTTAGAGCAGCGGACTCATAATCCGTTGGTCCTAGGTTCAAGTCCTAGTGGGCCCACCAGTATAATCAAACACTTACACTACTCAAATGTTGGGTTTTTGCTACTTTAGGGATATCGCCAAAAAGCGGTTCTTCGCTAGCAGTTAATTTTTTAGGCGGATCGGATCTTCATCGATTTGGATTCAATTCGCTTTTTAGTGCATGCTGCGGTTTACGATACAATTTTTGAGGTGATTATAATCTGTGTATCCCAAAAATCTTAGATTTAATTCTATCTTTTTGCTTTTCAACTTTTATAATAGTTTTATTTAATTTATTGTCGAAAGAAATAGGTAAAATGGGATTTTTTAAAGATTTTCGAGAAATAAGATCAAAAAGCATGAGTGTGCTATGAAGATTCGGTAGTTGTGGCTCTATATGCGGATAAACAGCGTGCTGATTCGTTTTTTTCGATCTAGATTCATTTTGTTGGTAACCTAATTTAGGAGCTATCGATAGGGATTTTGTAGTCGATTTAAAACTGTCTTGATGAGGTAAAAATTTTGGCTTTGCTAAAAAATCTCCTTTTTTATCAAAATTTGAAACGTTAAAAAACGTTTTTTTTAGTCTAGCGGCTTCTGGTTTAGAAAGAGAAAATGCTTGGAACCGCTTATCGGTTTGTGATTTTGCTAACACTCTCAGATTATTTTGAGAAGAAAAGTTCGGCATAGCGTGTTTGTACGAATTGCCACCCTTTTTGTTTTGAAAAGGGTGATTTTTTTCAATAAGGGGCTTAGCTTCCTTCTGGACTGATAGAAGCGAATTTGTTTTTTTCTTTTTATCTTTTGTTTGATTGCTGTTTTTCCTGCCACGATAAGCTTTAATTTCCGAATCGTCGTATTTTTTTAGATAATCATCGGCCATCGCTAAGATACGTTTTTTCTCATCAACAGTCCTAGATTGAAGGTAGTGAGTCATTTGAGGAAAAAAGGTTTGATCGGTGTGCTGAGATACTTCCTTAGAAAGAGTCGATTTTTGAAGAGTATTGACGGCTCTTTTTTCTTCTCGATGAGCTTGGCGCTTACGGCGTAATTTCTTCTGGTTCTGCATTTCTACCGTATTTAAAAAAGTATGGGTTATTATGTTACTCACATTATTGGAAGAAAATACTTGAGATAAATGCTGAAAATGAGTCGCATGCTTAATTTCCTTTTGATAATCCTGAAGATGAATTTCGTAGTCAAAAAATTTAAATGTCCCGGATAATATCTTTTTTTTCATTTCGGGCATTTGATAAAATTGGCAACAGATAATCGTGGAGTAATCCATAGAGGGTGGAAAGGCATTAGTCAAAATAAGATCTGCTTCATCACGAAAAAATGCAAAATTTCCTATGTTTTTCAATATGAGAACTTCAGTCTCCTCTTCTAGATCTTGATGAGTAAGAAGGATAATCTTCTTATCATCCGTAAACATTAAAGGTGCTGCAGTCAAAGTCCAAACGTCATCCTCAAGGGGTACTATATTTCTAGAGACTGAATCCAAAACAATATCAAGTTTTTGATACCAATTACTATTATCAAGCAGTGCATTTTTTAATTGGACAGTCATCCAAGGCCGGAAGCAAGTGGAGTCATAAAAATTAGGATAAACCGGAGAATACACTGAATCACTTAGTGTTAAGATTAAGTCATTCGCAGAGGGAACTACATGTGAAGAGATAACAGCCTTCGGATAGACTTGTTTATATTCCTTTATCATTTCCCGTAAATCTAACGTATCTATCCGCTCGATTAAGTCATTTGACTCTCTTTCTGAAGTATCGTATAAGATGATTTTAGGGAATGGAAACTTAGCATTCTTCCCCGGTAAAATAATATAAACATTTTCACCGCCATTACCTACTAAATGACTTTCATGTAAGCCGTTGATATAAAAAATTTCATGTTTTTTTTCTCGCCCTATGGAGAGGGTGAGGTTGTTTACTAATTGAATAGAGAAAGTTTTTTCTAAACGATTCGCTATTGCTCTAAATAAACTTATTTTTTCATCCACTGTTTTATTGTTAGAGATTATTTCTTGTCCATATAAATGTTCATTATTGATTAATTTTATTTCAATATCTTGAAAAAAATAAGCTATATTGTTTGAAAGACTCGTTGCATTCTTTGTTTGATTACTGTTTGAGGTAATCCGGTTTGAAATAGTAATAGCAAATAGTTTTCTATCTATACTTTCAGAAGTGAGCACAGAAATATGTAGCGTATTATTTTTTACCGTTATTGTCTCTAGATGCTTTAAAGGATATTCAAAAAAGAATTGATGCTGAAGAGTTTCTTTAAAGTAATAGTGAATCCACGATTGACCTATCTCGCCAGAAGGAATTCTATATTCGATAGAATCGATTGTTGGGTTTGATAAAAATGTGATGAGTGTATTGTTTCTTAATACAAACTTCAGATTTTTATAAGAGTGATTAGTGATAAAAAAATTATCGGGATGGGTTTGATTTTTTCCACCATAACCATCGATAAAACAAACATCCTGATCGAGATATAAAATATCAGATTCATTTTTTCGTCCGTAAATGTGATCGATCCCATCGATTTGGACTCTAATCTCATCAGAAGAGCAAAAAGGTGGAATCGATTGCATGGAGTCTTTGTTTTTTCCACATAAAAATCCCTCTGCATCAAGCAATACATAATCACTGTTTTCAGGATAAAAATTATGTAGATCCAGTATATCGGATCCCTTGCCGCCTTGTAGTCGGCCTGTCGTAGCATTGCCTTGTAAATTAAATACATTGCCATTATCACCTCCTACGTACCATTTTTTACCGTTTTGCACGATAAATAACGTGGGAGAATGAGAAAAAGCAATGACTTCGTCCTCTCCTTCTCCTAAATCGACTAAGGTTCCATTCCCAGTTCTGTTTAACGTGTAGCTTACGCCTAAGGTTTTATGGCATAAATAATACTTCATTTTTATATTAGGTGGCTCATAAGGAGGTGGAGAGGCGGATAAACAAACTAAATCGCCCTCAGTGGGTTTGTCAGGATTATTATCGTCAGGTGTAAAATTTATTTTTTCATTTAAAAAAACTTTACGAATTTTGCATACGTCTTCCACAAAGGTAAAAGCAGGAAAAATAGACCACTGAATAGCGGTATTACTTTTTAAAAAATCTATAGCACGTTCTATCAATTGCCCATTATTTGCTTTAAGTTGTATGTACTCTAAAGGTGCTTGATGAAGCGTGGCAAGTAAGAACTCAAAAAATTTTTCACCCCTAGAAAGATGAACATATTTTTCAATCGCTTCCACTTGTTGTTTGGCAGCGTATCCTTCAGCCCCTAGCCAAACATGTAATGCAATGCCTTCTCCGAGAGGACCTGTGAATGCCGATATCCCGGTAATAAATCCAAGAAATTCAGCGCCCTCGATACCGGCTTCGATGCCATCAATACCTAAAATAAGACTATTCGAAATGATATTCGGAAGAACGGTTTTATCTCCCATTCTATAGGCTTGTATTTCATTCTTAAGATTGTAAGCAAAAAAAATTGAGGTGGCTTTGCCAAGAAAAGGTGAAGCAACTTGCATTGCTTTTCCTAACAATTTTCTTTTACCCATGGATAATACGTCTTCATTAAAGAGAATAGTGAGCACTTTTTTGTTTTCCAAGCCTAAATTCTTTTCAAGTAAACTGGCATCGGAGGCTAAGTTTTTTCCTTGAGTGAGCAAGCTATTTGATATTTTTCCAAAAAACAGACTGCTAGTCATTAATCCGAAATTAATGGCCACCTCATCAAAATGACCTTGAAGTAAAGCCGATAACGTATCTTTAGTCATAAGCGCTGAACTTATATAACGGGATACCTGTTCTATTTTTTTAAAATGAGCTCTAATACGTGAATTATTGATTTCTGTGATTCTATCTTGATCCGATTCAGATAACGAACAAATACTCCTTTTTAGATTATGGGATGGGCAGCTATCGTAATTGGAAAGTTGATTCCCAAATATTTTCATCTTTAGTTCAAAAAGAAGTTTTATTGCTTGTTTTTGATTTGCTTTTTTTGAAGGAATAGTTGAATAGCGCTTCATCTTTAAAAGAGGGTTTTTCATATTATAAAAATGATCCAAAATGTACTTAATATTTTCCTTAGACAGGACTTCTATCCGCCATTTTTTTTCAATATAGTTAAATATTTCAGACAAATTAAAGAATGAGCCTAATTTGATATAGTAAGCTACTGCATCGCCTAAAAACCTAAGGAATTTTTCTTTGGGGTATTTGAGATAGGCCAAATCAATAAAATAATGGCAATATTTTACATTTTGTAAAAGTAGATTATCAAAAAATGTTTTCTCTGGATGGGAATACATTACTTTAGATATTAACTCTTTGTGTTCAGACATATAGAGAAGAAAATGCAGATAGTGGAAAACACTTTCTTCATCTTTTTTAAAAGTAAAATGCCAAAGCCAAAGTAAGTGTTGAGTTTTTTCGACTATCTTTTTAAATTTAGGTTGATCTTTTTCGAGATCAATCCGTATGATTTGTTGAACTAATCGATGAATCGTATATTTACCCTCATGTTCAAAAGTAATCATGGAATAACTGCTCAGTAAATGCATAATGGCATCTAAGTCATCAATTTTTAACTCTCGATTGATGTGATTAAAATAATAAAATTTTTTACTGGTAATAATATCTGGATATAAGTAGCCCATAATATTTAAAATTTCTATTGCATGGTTGCCGAGTGGATCCGCTTTAATTTTATCTAGCGTAATGCGCCAGGTTGTAAAAACTGTCTCTAAATAGGGGTCATTGGAATAATGTGAGAAATCAAAGTTTAATAATTCTTGATTTTTTTCTTTATAGAGTTCGATGTAGTGATAAAGAGAAAAACTAGTGTCGATGTTTCTTCTCAGTTTAATATAAGCGAGTGCTTGCTGTAATGCCAAAGGTAATCCTTGAAGCAATTTATGTAATTCTTTTATTCTTTCATACGGAATATCACCTTCTAAATCCAATGATTTCTTAATGAGTTCTCTGGTTTCTTGTTCCGAGAAAACATTCAGTGTCATAATAGTGGCAATATTACTCCAATTACTATAGCGTGAAGTGATTAATAAAGTCGGTTTATTGCCAGGCTGAGATTTAGGTAAATAAGCTTCTATGGCACGGTAATTCTCAACATTATCAAAAATAAATAGACTTTTTCTATCCGAAAAATATTCATAAACCTCTTCTACAATCTTTTCCAACACTTTTTCTTGGTTATAAGTGTCTTTAGTTGTAATTTGTAATTTTGCAGTTAGTCTGTTGAAAGAATAAGCTATATTTTCCTTGGTTTCTGCATTAATCCATAAAACATTATGATCATAATTTTGCGCATAAAGCTCAGCATAGCGTAATGCTAATTGAGTTTTACCGATTCCTCCTAAACCATTAATTGATAACTGGGAACCGGAAGCTTGTGATGACTCGCTATCCGGAGGACTTAACACCCCCGTAATTGGAGAAATAGATAACTTAGACCAAGAAGGTACAATTGCGGTTGTTCTTTCTGAGATTAAGGTACGATGCAATCGCTCAAGTACTTGAATTCTTCCACTGAAGTTTTTAACTGGCTTTCTTAAATCGAAATAAATAGGTTTTTTACTATCGTATTGTCTAGTAACCAATTGAGAAGGATAACGGTACTTAATTTTATCTAGGATACGCTGTGCTTCCGCTTGATTCGTCTCGGTATGTAGACGATAATAATACCGTCTTGAAAGAAATTGAAAAATGTCTTTTTCTTGAAGAAATTGCTTCTCTATATGCAAGCGTTTCAAGCTTTCTTTCAATTCTCCGTTGTCCTTTTTTTCCCATGCAAAAAGACGGCGATAACCATATTTGCTATATGGATATTCTTTAAGGACATAAAATTTATGAGGTTGGTCCTTTATACTAAGTTCAACTAAGCTTGTTTTTTCATATAAACTGGCGGTATTAATTTTATCTCCCTCTTTGTTTTGTATGCTATAACCTGAAATTCTCAGTTTGGCCTGTTTAACATTAGGGTCGAAGAATTTTTCTGATGGCCCTTGCAGCACACTTTTTTCTATCAGTTCTCTGGAAATAATATTATCTAGGTTGGAATATTTCTCTATACCGTTGAGTAACCGACCTACCGCATCTTCTGCTAATTTTTCTATCGCCACTTTGTCGCCAGCTTTATCCGTTACCTGCATAAATTGACTTTCGAAGCTGTGAAAAATATTTACTGCTGCTTCAGATAAAATGGAGTTTAAATGATCTGACTGAATTTCAGAAAAAATTTTGGTAATTTTTTGGGCTTTATCTTTGGTTGGGTAAAATTTACCACTAATCATTCTCAGCGAAGCCACCAATGATGGAATTGAACCAACAAGGCTTTGAGAAATACCTACTCCTAGTAACGCACCGGTTAACCCTGTTTTTAATTCAAGTTTCAAATTTTCTTCTGTTAGGTTTTCTCCTTTGGCTAGCAAATGATAGGCGCCAAGCTTTTTTACAAAAGCACTCATAAATGTTTCGACAAAAGTTTCTAATAAAATTGTTACCTTTTCCTTTTCATCTTTAAGCATAGCTTTAAATCGTTTAGGATCTGGTTCAATGTTAGTTTGTAACGCTTCTTGGATGGTAAGCTCTTGCGAAAACAGTGGATGTCGTTCACTCCAAAGGGGATCAGCACGGAGTTTTTCGGCAAAATATTCTCTTCTTAGATCAAAATATTCTTTACTGCGGGGCCGTTTTAATTTTTTAATTATCCATTGTATTGATTGATCAGACTCAAGCATCTGATTCAAATCAGCTGCATTTTCGAGTGCCCATAAGCCGCAATTACAGTCATCTTTTTGTTGAATAAAACCAGGGCTTAAGTTTATTAATGGTTGTATTAGAAATTGATTAAATAGAAGTTGAAAATATCTTGATGGAATGGGATTGTTTTTTGAATCCGTATAATAGCCCACATACTGATCATTTTTATAAGAAATAACCAATGTTACCCAATGTAAATTCTCTAAATTAATAATTAAACTAAGACGAGATTCAGTTAATTGATTAGCTTTAACTTTTAATTGAAATGACTCTAAAGTAATTTGTAATTGTGATGTAGAACCTAATACTTCATTCAGCATGGCTCTCTCCGTGATAATTGTTATATTTTAAGCGAGCGATCTCAGCGATATCTTCTTGACTTAACCAATAGGTATACTGGTTTTTTGCTGTTGCTTCCACCAGCGTTTCATCATCACCGGCTCGCTTAATGCGTGATCTTAAAAGAGTGTGTATTGAAATATTATTAAAATTATTTTTTTTGCTAAGGTCTGATAAGTGCAATACAGTTTGATCATATTTAATATCCATGTTTGTTGTTTCCTTTAATATCAAATATTAACTTTTTAGTTTCATTTCTAGGAAGATTTAGATCGTATTTAGTTATAATTGTTATTATATAAAAAATTATATCAAAAGAATATCATGGCAGTTTTTGGAATAAAATTTTATTGATTTTCCGGCATGGATTAGCATTGCGTAGTGATTTAGTACAATTTAAATCAGCGTAAAGGAGTTGTAAGGATTTTCCAAGTTATAAATTTACCTTAATATACCATGATAAAGAAAACCGCTAATTTATAATAATTAAATTATGGATGTCATTATGTCTGTTAAAAATATAATACAATACTTAAGCCTTTATCCTTGCATAGAGCTTTGCGTAATAGAAGGTATAGCGCCCAAATTTGAAATATTATTGCATGAGTTCAAATTTCATGTTCTTTCATTTTCAGCAAAGTTAACCGCGCATGATTTTTATTTTTTTAGACCTTCTGCAACTAACGCCGCTTGTACAGCCGGGCGTTTTGCAATGCGCTCGAAATAAGCCATCAAGTGTTTGTACTCATTCATATCGAACTTCATAACAAATCCCCAACGTAAAATAGTAAACAGATAAGCATCAGCGACCGTGAAATGGTCTCCTTGTAGGTATTCATCTTGTTTTAGAGCTTCATCTAAATATTTGAATTGTGCTTCCAGTTTTGCTCGTAGAATTGTTTTATATTCTTCTGGCGTGTTCGGGTGGAATAGCGGACTAAAGCTTTTATGCAGTTCGGAAGTGATATAGGCTAGCCATGTAATGGTTTGATAGCGTGACAAGTTACCGACAGGTGCAATCAGATTGGAGTTCGGCGCTTTGTCTGCTAGATATAACACGATAGCTATACCTTCGGTCAATAAGTTGCCATCGTCTAATAAAAGTGCAGGCACTTGTCCTTTGGGATTGATGGTCAGATAGTCTGCTCCGGACCCGGTCGTTTTTTTCGCTAAATCGACTTTTTCTAACGTAAAATCTTTTCCTGTTTCACGCAACACGATATGAGGGGACAGCGAACAAGCGCCGGGACTATAGAATAGTTTCATTTTTAACTCCTTTAAATAATGAATTATCAGAAATAATCTACATTATACCTGTCTAATTCCGAAAATTATCTAGCTATAGAAGTGATTACGCTCAATTTTTTATTAGAGATAATTTTATTTATATTAGATAGTTTAATCTGCTTTCTACAATATAATAAATAACATATAACAATTTATATATATAAATTTGATATAGAGAGATTTTCTGTGAGAGAATCATCGAATGGCGATGGATGCGTTTCTTAGCGCTGGATGGGCTTAGCTATCCATCGCAGCTATTTTCTTTCACTTTAAAAAAATTATGTCCAGTGCTTATCGATGTATTATTTCACATACTTATCTTATTCCTTATCTATCGTCGGCGGTGCATGCGGGATTTCCTTCGCCGGCAGATGATTTTTTAGAGGGGCATCTCGATCTCAACGAGTATCTGATTCACCATCCTGCGGCCACTTACTACGTGCGCGTTAAAGGTGAATCAATGATTAATGCGGGTATTCATGATGGTGATCTATTAATTGTCGATCGCAGCTTGGAGCCACGGGATAATAAAGTGGTGATTGCGGTCGTTGACGGCCAATTAACCGTGAAGCGACTTAAAAAGTTAAAGAATCAACAGTTTGTCTTGCTGGCGGAAAATCCAGATTTTCCGGCAATTGCAGTGAATGAAGAGAATAATGTCAGTATCTGGGGAATTGTGACTAATGTTATTCACGCGGTGTAAGTATGGCTTACTTTGCCTTGGCTGATTGTAATAATTTTTATGTTTCCTGTGAGCGTGTTTTTAATCCGGCTTTAGAAAAACAAGCTATTATTATTTTATCGAATAATGATGGTTGTATTATTTCTCGTTCTAATGAAGCTAAAGCATTGGGCATTCCCATGGGCGCGCCGGTTTTTAAGTATCGCGATCTGATACGACGCGGGCAAATTAAATGTTTTTCTTCAAATTACGCGCTTTATGGAGATATGTCGCAACGTGTGATGAATTCATTGCGACGCTTGTGTTCGGATATGGAAGTGTATTCCATTGATGAAGCGTTTTTAAAGCTCGATCATTTTTCATACTATGATTTAACGGCTTACTTAATAGATATTCGCCAAAAAGTAAAACAGTGGACCGGTATTCCTATTTCTATCGGTTTAGCGCCTAGCAAAACTTTAGCTAAAGTAGCGAATTTTTATGCTAAGCGGGTTATTAAAGCGGGGGTTTGCGATTTACGTAGCGCGCCATTACGTGATTCGTTATTACAGACGCTGCCTATAGAAGAAATTTGGGGAATTGGACGCAAACTGACTGAAAAACTCCGGCACTATTCGATTAAAACCGCTTTAGATCTACAACAAGCCAATCCGAAAATCATGCGTCGACGTTTTAGTGTGGTAGTTGAACGTATTATTCTCGAATTAAATGGTATCTCTTGTCTGAGTTTAGAAAGTGTAGCGGCTAAAAAACAAATTATGTGCTCGCGTTCTTTTGGTAGACCCGTGACCGACCTGCACGATTTAAGCAGTGCGTTGAGTCGCTATACCGCGCGTGCCGCGTATAAATTAAGAGAGCAAGATTGCAAAACGCAAGCCATTTATGTGTTTATTACCACCAACAAGCATAAAACTAGCGATCGACAATATATGAAGGGTTTAACATGCTCTTTAGTGACAGCGACGAATGATACTCGCGTACTAATAACCGCAGCGCAGCAGATCTTGAAGCAATTATATAAAAGCGGATTTAATTATAAAAAAGCTGGAATTTTGTTAATGGACATTATACCGAGTCACCAACAATCCAACGATCTATTTATCCAACCTACTTCACAACGTTCAGTCGCATTAATGAGAGTATTGGATGAGACAAATCAGATTTTCGGTGCACACACGCTTTTTTTTGCTGCGGAAGGTGGTGCACAAACCTCTTGGGCGATGCGTTCTGGACATCGTTCACCACGCTACACAACAAATTGGCAAGAAATTGTTAACGTAATCGCATAACGCTGTGATTCAGTGCCTGATTTATTTTTTTATTTTTATAGAGATCTAGTCAATACTTAAAATATAAATTATACTTTTTAATCTTCGTCAGCTGATGCTGAAGTTTATTTTTTAAAGGAATAAAAATATGAAACCACATATTATCTTTGTTGGATTTCGACCTGATATTATTGACTTGGTTGATTGGGAAAAAAATAAAGTTAGTATTATTACGCATGAGTTCATTGTCGATCAATTAGATGAGTCTGTGCGTTCTAAATTAGCCGGTATCGGTGTACTCAAGGTTTCTCATTCAAATAATTTGGAAGAAGCCTATACCGATGCTATGCCGCAAATTGAAAAGCTCGCGGAAGAATTAATTGCGCAACATGGCCCGGCGAAGGGGTTTATCGCTTTATATGAGCACTCCACGTTGCCAGCGGCGTTATGTCGAGAAAAATTTTCTGTGCCTGGCACGTCGGTAGCTACGGCGACATTATGTCGCGATAAAGTGAAAATGAAACAAAGCTTAATGGGTTCCGGCATTCGTTATCCGCTATTTAGGCCGGTTAACAGTCAAACAAGCTTGGCAGAAATCAAGCAGTTTACGCAACATATATCAGGAAAAATAGTATTGAAGCCAAGAGCACAGGCCGCTAGCGAAGGAATATTTATTTTTGAAGATGCATCTGACTTATTCCAACATATTTCTGAACATGGATTGCAGGATCGGTATCAGCTCGAAGAATTTATTGAAGGTCAATTATGTCTTTTTGATGGTATTGTGCGCGATAAAAAATTGATGTTTTTTAGTGTGTCAAAATATACGACCACTTGTTTTGAATACATCCATCAACGTACACCCATCGCCACAATTACCACCGATGATGTGCAATTAAGCCGTAAAGCGAGTCAATTTACTAGCGCTATCTTAGAAAAGGTCGGTTTGGAAAATGGCACATTTAATTGTGAAGCTTTTCTGTTACCGAATAATGAATGGGTATTTCTAGAAATAGCCAATCGTTTTGGTGGTGCTGGCGTGGCGCCATTGATGAAGCAAATGTATGGCGTGGATCTGATTAAGGAATGCATATTAGCCGATATGTTGGAACCTTCAGAGATAGAGAAGCCGATTAATGTGTCAGATTACAATTTTTCTTCGGCTTGGATGTACGTTCCTGTCCCTCAAGCAGGACCTTGTAGAGTTACAGAGGTGACAGGTTTAGATCAATTGCCTAATAGTATTGTTAAGGCGGACACGGTGCGACCAGGGCAAGATTTAAATCAAGCAGCGGGTGCGTTTCTCTATGCAGGGCGATTTTTTGTTAAAGCCGAAACTTCCGCACAAGTAAAAAAGGATTGCGCAAAGATTGCTAAAAATTATCATGTTAATGTGGCTAGCCCTTAAAACATGGATTTAGTTTCTTCTAGTCAAGCTTAATATTATCAATTATACTCCTAAGCCAAATTTTTCTAATGGAAAATATTTAAAAAACATGGAAATGTAGAAGTTTCGCAAATTAAATTACAGGCGAATAATGTAAAAAGATCACTGTCATGGCGAGCGAATGTAATGAGCGTGGCCATCCATGGATTGCCGCGCACCTACGGTGCTCGCAATGACGATTAATAGTTTACGCGCTCGCAATGACGAGTGAGTCATTATCTGAAAAGGTCGAGTTTTTGGGTTTTATTCGCGAAACTCCTATAGTTTTCACATTGCATCTAAGGAAAGATAAAATGTCTCATGCTATAAGTAATGTCATTAAAGAAGTGCTGGTCAAAGAGTTGATGGTCAATGTGCCCGTCGATAAGATCAATGACGAGGATAGTTTCCAATCGGTATTAGGTTTAGATTCCCTATCGTTTGCCGAGTTACGTTATCAATGTGAATCGCGTTTTAGTATTGATATAGCCGATGAATATTTTGTACCGGATTATTTTAATAATCTAAAAAATCTTGTTGCTCTCATCGCTAAGTTGCAAGCCGAACAAACTAGCACAGTGTCATGATGTCAGTCATGGTAGAAGGTCTCAATGCAGCAAATGCTTTGCATATGGATCATTATGGCGGGCATCGTTTAGCTTATAGCTGTATTAAAGCACAGGGTATTCATAAAACATTTTTACACTTAAAAGATTCGCATCAACAATTTGAAGTAATGGATATTAGTGGCGGTTATGCAAGCGCTTGTTTGGGAGCAAATAATCCGCATTTTTGGCAGCATTTACAAGCTAAATTATCACAGTGTAGTGCCGTTACCGATGAATTGTTAAGTCTAGAGCGTGCGGAATTTTTACAACAACAGTTTGGCAGACACGGACTATGGACGGATCATTTTCCGTATGGTGAATATCATGTCAGTGGCCGTAATTCTGGATCTGAAGGAGTAGAACTTGCACTGAGATTGCTATTAGAAAGTTTGCTGGATAAAAGACGACAAACCAAACACCCGCAGAAAATAAATAAAAAAATCATATTGGCTTTTGAAGGCGCTTGGCATGGATGGACAGCAGGAATTATTCCTTTATTAAACCGGCGTTATTATACGCATGGTTTTCCTAGTTTAGAGTCGCAAGGATCTTTTGGGATAGAAGTGAAATTTTTACCTTTCGGCGACCCGGCATTGTTAGAATGTTTTTTTAAAGAATTTGGTGAAAGTTTAGCCGGTGTTGTAGTTGAGCCGATTCAAGGGGATGCTGGAATTTTAGTTCCCCCACCCCATTATTTACGACGATTAGCTGATTTATGTCAACATTATCAGGCGTTATTAATCGCTGATGAAGTGCTGACATTTGCTAAGACCGGTCAATTTTTTGCAATGGCGGATGCCATGGGGCCTATTAGCACGGATATCACTATCATCGGTAAAAGTTTAGGTATGGGCTTAATGCCGATTTCGTTAGTGATTGCTAGAAAATCATTAACCGTTCGAGCTTGTGGCGCTGTGGCCACCAATGATTTGCGTGATTTTGCTTGCGCTGTAATGAGTGCGGGTTTACAAGTCATTAACGATCAAAAATTAATTCAACAATCAAAAACGCATGGTCAATTATTGCAACAGACATTGCAAATTCAATTGGTTGAAGCGTTTCCAGATATTTACAAGGAATGTCGCGGAATTTCGCATTTATTTGGTGTTGAGTTAACCGAGCAAGCAGCACAAAAATTATTGTTGTTTAGAGAAAACATGATCCATCATGGTATTTATCTAGAATTTATGGCCGGTGCAGGAAAAAGATCACATGGATTACGCTATATTTTCCCGACTATGCGTATTGCACCCGCTTTAATCATGGATGATGCGCAGTTAACTGAAATGCTTGAACGATTAATCAAGGCAAGCGTTGCATTTAGGTTGTTAACGAAAAAAAATAAAAGTAGCGAAAAAGGGAAAATGCATGCTTTATACTGATACACGATGTGTAGAACACATCGATACTGATGCATCGGGCGTGGTTCATTTTTCGCGTTATGCTATCTTTTTTGAAACGGTTTTTCTTAATTTTATTCGTAAACATAGCCTTCAGCTTATGGATGAAGAAAATCTTATCCATAGCTTACGTGTGACAGAGTTACAAATGAACTTTATAGCTCCCTCGGTATTTGCTGAAGTGTTACAAATAGAGATGTTATTAGTAAAAATGCGACAGGTTACGTTTGAGTTAGGCTTCATATTATATGCGGATAATACCGAAGTGCAGCGCAATAAAGCTCAAATGACCTTTTGTTATGTAGGTAAAAATAATAAACCAGCGCGGATTCCTGAATTTATATCAAAAATATTGGGGGAAGTGAATGTCTGTCCTGCTTGAACAAAAAAAAGGATTGGGGTTTAGTGAAATAAAAAAATGGCTGCGCCATAAACATCCTATGATCTATTTAGATCGCGTGATTGACTATGAGCCAGGTGTTTATTTAGCGGCAATACTGGCAATTTCCGGGAATATGGATTGCATGGCCGGGCATTTTCCTGAACGCGCAATATTTCCAGGTACACATTTATTACAGAGTTTTAGTCAAGCGGGAATACTTTTATTTCAGTTGAGTACACGATTATTGCAAGAGGACGAAGTAACCGTAGTAGGCGCGATTAATGGCCGTTTTTTTGCTCCTATCGTACCGGGTGATCAAGTTGACCTACATTTATCGGTTGAAAAGCTCTATCAGGATATTATTTTCTTTAACGGCGAAGCATTAGTGCATGGAAAACGAGTTGCCGCAATGAAAGCAAATATTAAACGTGTTGCTGTGACGCAATTTACGGAGGTTGCATGGTAGCTGAGCCGATACCTATTATTGGGCGAGCTTGGTCAACTGCATTAGGTAATGATATTGATGATGTTTGGGGAGCACTCTGTGCTGGCCGAACTGGAATCACTGAATGTCCTACCAAGGTATCGTTAAAAAATAATTTAGCAGCAAGTATCCAGGGTTTAAACCAGTCGTCCAGTGAACGTTTCTTGCAATTGGCAAAAAAAACGTTAGCTGCTAGCATACAGTCTATTGATCTAAGCCTTTATAAGCGCGTTGCGTTAATTGTGGGAACTAGTTTTGGTGCGCGTCTGGATGATCCAAGCGCAGCCGAAGCTGACTTAGATGCTTGGGGACAACAACTGGCAGAAGTAAGTGGCATCAAACAAGTCATCACGCTTTCTACCGCTTGCTCTTCAGGCGCTGATGTCGTCTATTTAGCGGGTATGCTCATTGCAGCGGGTGAGTATGATCTCTGTATTTGCGGCGGCGTTGATATTTTAAGCGATGCAAAACGTTTAGCACATACCGCATTAGGCACTTTAGCATCAGGATATTTAAAACCTTTTGATGAGGCTCGTACAGGGACAGTGTTAGGAGAGGGTGCTGGTTTTTTAGTATTGGCAAGAGCACCTATTAATCAGCAAGACATTTATGCCTATTATTGTGGCGGTGGTAGTGCCAATGATGGCGCTGGACTTACCGCACCTGATGCTAAAGCGATTGGCGCGATCTATGCCATACAACGCGCATGTCGCGAAAGTGGTATTTCACCGGATGATATTGGAATTATTAATGCGCATGGTTCTGGCACACGACTGAATGATCAAATTGAATTAGAGGCTTATCGGCATGTATTTCAGCATCAACCGATTATTTTTGCAACTAAGGGTGCATTTGGTCATAGTCTAGGTGCTACCGGTAGTATCGAGTTAATTGCATTGATTGAGTCATTGCGACGTCAACAAGTCCCACCTATTACTGGCTTAGTTAACCCCATAAAAGATTTTTTTACGCCGGTATTGAAGCAAGAAACTAGTATCAATGCTCATTATGGTATGAGTCTAACGCTAGGTTTTGGCGGCTTTGATACTAGCATTATTTTAAAGGCCGCTTGAATGCAGCAATCCTATCGATTGAGAAAGATTATTATAGAACGAGCCATTCGAGAAGATTTTCCCACATCATTAATTCAACATATTCGCTATATCGATCCAGTCATTTGGCCTGGTTTATTAGGCGTTTATGAGTTATTGCAATTGCCGGATCAAAGACCTAATGGCGATGATGTGGCTGTTATTCTTTGCGGTAAAAGTTATCCAAAGCAAGCTTCGCAGCAGGTGTCAAAGAGTTTATTGACCAGCAGGCGTGTTTCTCCTTTTCATTTTACTGCAGCGAATGCAGCAGCTAGCATTTCCATGATCTGTGCTACTTTTCATTTTCATGGCCCCACACTCAATTTATGTATGCCAGTACAAACTGCTTTACCAACGATAGAAGTGATTATTCAGCATTGGCTTCACCAAGGCTTAAAAACAATTTTTGTGATTAAACAGGATCATGAAAGTCATGCTGAAGTCGAACATATTTTTGTTGAAAATGAAAGGCTTGGGAATGCGCTTAGCGATGTGAGTAGGAAATGTGATGATGAAAGTTTCTGATCAGAATGTTAACAATATAGAAAATATCTCGGATCTGAAGCCTAATCATCGACAAGAAATTAATAATTTTTGGCTTACGCTACAAGTAATACCTAAAGGTGCGGCTATATTAGTATCTTTGGCTAACTCAGTGGACTTGCTCTATCATGTTTTAGCGATATTAGATGCGGGTTTTGTTCCTATCTTAGCAGCTCCGACATTGCCGAAGTTACGCTTATTAGATTTACAAACCAGGTTTGGCTTCCATGGTTTTATACAGGGTGCGTTACAAATCGCAGCTATATCTTATCAGCAACGTTTTAATATGGGTGAGCAGACTTTTTATTTATGTTCACAGCAAGAAAAAATTCATTTAAATCCAGGAGAAATAGTCTTAACTACGTCTGGTACCTCGGGATTTGCTAGTGGCTGTGTGTTTGATATCGAATCACTCTGGCGTAATGCCAATAAACATGTCAATGCGATTGGACTGACCGCTAAAGATACGGTGTTAGTGAATTTACCTCTATATTATTCTTACGCGTTTGTCGCGCAAGCATTAGCCGCATTAACGGTTGGTGCGAGATTGCTGATTACAGGCCCTCCATTTAATGAGAGTTTTTTTATAAAGACCCTCCAGGAAAAACAGGTTTCAGTAATTAGTATCACACCTTTATTAGCGCGTCGGTTGCTTAAACCAGATTATGCTTTACCGAGTTGTTTAAGAGTAGTAACCATAGGCGGTGATTTATTTAGTAAAGATGAAATTATACATTTTCTGCGCTTAAATCCTCTTCAAGAATGTTATATAACGTATGGCTTAACAGAAGCAGGCCCGCGTGTAGCGACGTTAGCGGCCCATACGGAATCAGCTGCAAAATTTGCTTCAGTGGGGCGTGTACTTCCACAGATAGAAACCCATTTAGAGCCCAGAGCGGCAGGGTGTGAGTTGTACTTAAAAACAGATACATGTCTTAAGCAACGACTTGGATCGTCTGAAAAACCGACTTTTCACCATTTAGCATCAGGTCGTTGGTTGCAAACCGGCGATTGTTTTCAGATAGATCAAGATGGTTATTTATTTTTTCGAGGAAGATGTTCAAATTTTCTTGTCATACACGGTGAGAAAGTTAATTTAGATGCGATAAAACAAGTTGTTTTAGAATTGCAGAGTGTTATCAGTGTTAATATCAAGTTAATATCCGAGCAGGATTTAATTTTAGGATATGAACTTAATGTCATTACTACTAACGAACTCTATATTCGTACTCATATTTCAAAGTATTTACGAAACTATCTTTATCGACATGAGCAACCATCCAAAATAAATATTCAAACATTAGATGCTGAAGAAGTAATATCTTTGCATAAATAAATCTGGATTAAGAAATTAATTTTATTCATTTAATTTTTCATTATTATATTTACAGCAATTAAGTTTTTGGCAACGCTGCGATAATAAGCAATCGGAGTGTATTAATAATACATGAGGACTGCGACTTGAGTGGGCATTTATTCAAGTGCGAAGCGTATATTTGAAAATAAAAATATTGCGTGTTAGTTTAACCGCTCAATTTTTATAAAAGGGAAAATTTATGAGAGAAATATTGTGGATTTCCTTACCTGAGCAAGTAGCGCAAGAGATTAATAACGTTTTAAAATTTATTAATAAAAGAAAATTACCTTCTTTAAGTGTCAAACAATTATTGCTTGATTTAATTGATAATAAAGCAAATGACTGGAAACAAGTATTTGCACACTATAATAATATTACTGCAGTGGATGATATTAATTTATCAGAATTACTTGCAAAGACGCTAAGCTTAAATAACCAATTTCTACGTCATGAAGAAGCGTTAGAAGATAAATTATTTAAACCTAATCAACTCATTAGCTTAATTATTCTATGTTATTCTGATCCGGATTTAGTTGGGCGTAAATTATGTAAAGCACTCAAAGATAATAATAGCAAAGGTATAGCTAAAGAAATTTTAGAAAACTCTGCTTATGTAAAAGCGCAACGAAGGATAGTGCCAGCGGTTAGTAATTTACGCCTACTGAATTATGCATTTTATGCTAATTCCCCCGCAGTTCAGTTACCAGACACTGTTCGAAATAGTGTGAGAGCAGGAACAGTAAGAGAAGACATAACATTATTAGAAGTAGGCCAATTTAGTTTTATAAATCAAAGTTTTTGGCGGCCGGTTGCTGCTCCTTTAAAGAATAATGCAAGTATTTATTTTGAAACATCACCAGCAATAGAATCTTCTACTTATCTTGCTGTTACCGCTGAAAAATCTTCTTTGCCAACTAACGCGGGAAACAGCAATCATATTGATAGTGTATTAGTCGGTAGTTTGGCGTTTTTTCATTTGGTAAAAAATACGCCCGTGCTAGGTGTAGTCGTAGGTAATATTCATAAAGATATTGGAAATACGTTGAGATATATTAGAAATTTTTTCCTAAAACAAAATACTCTGCGCCCTGAACAAATTGAGCAAACTAGCAGATTTTCCTCTCCGACAACTACTTGATAGCATGAAAAGTGAGCGATATAAAACAGTTAATTTTCACCTTATTTCCTTATAAAATATTTTATAAAATAAACCACTATAAGATAATTCTAAAAAATTTTCTTATTAAAATTAATTATTTTTATTATAATTTTAATTAATTTTTTCTATTTTTGTTTGTAAATTAATATTCTGCATGTTACTTTATTTAAAGAATATATTAAATAAGGAGTGATTTTATGAGTGAAACATTATGGATTACATTACCAACCCATGAAGAAAATGAACTTAAAGCGATTCTTAATTTAATTGTCACTAAAAATCTTGATAATTTAAGTATAAATCAATTAATTGAAAAAATAAAAAATCACCAAGCTCAAGATTGGTTAGAGGTATTGGGTCATTATAATTCGATAATATCGATCAATAATATTAATTTGTCTCAAATACTTACTCGAGCAATTAGTGTAAAGAATAAGTTTGATAGGGAAAATAGCAAAAATGGAATTATTTATCCAAACTTAAAAAATCAAGTATTTACCTCCAATCAACTACTGAGTTTAATTATTCTGTGTTATTCCAATCCTAACTTAATAGGTCCTAAGTTATGTAAGGCATTAAATGACAATAATGAAGCTGATATAAAAAAGGAAATACTCGAAAATTCTTCTTACGTACGTGCCCAAAATAGAGTGGTCCCTTGGACGCTTAATTTACGCTTAGCTAATTACGCGCTTTATGCGAATGAAACTTCGGTTAGATTACCCGTTGCAATTATCAATAGGGTTAAAAACGAAACCATTCAAAACGGGCGTACTGTCCATCTAGTGGACCAACGCGGGGGTTTTGATGAATGGGTCAATGGTACTGAGAGAGCTGTTAGAGGTGTTCGAGCCGCCAACGATGAAATCAAGTTGGATTCCTATCAAATATTGCAAAGTTTACAATCAGATGAGCAAGGTCTTTCTGAAAATACCCAATCTATAACAACGTTACCTTCCAACCATTCTTTATCACAAATGAATGCTTATCGGCTTATTAATGAGTCCTCTTCAGACTATAATGCAGCGAATTCTAGTAATGGCAATAGTTTAATAATGGGCAGTTTAATTGGCTTCCATGTTTTTAGAAATCTACCGATTATCAGTCCAGTGTTGCGTAATGTGCGTAAAGATATTGTCACGGCAGCTAGCCATATTGGAAGTTTTTTCTCAAAGCATAATCCTGAAAATGCAGAACAACTCGAGCAAAAAACTCCACCTTTATCCGCTGTCATTAAACCTTGAGTGGATAAAAAAAAGAGGAATGGATATTCATTATCTATTCCTCTTCCCCTGTTTTGTTATTCTTGGTCGAGAAAACTACGCAAGGGTTCTGAACGGGTAGGATGACGTAGTTTGCGTAATGCCTTGGCTTCAATTTGTCGAATACGCTCACGTGTTACATCAAATTGCTTACCTACTTCTTCCAACGTGTGGTCGGTATTCATGTCGATACCGAAGCGCATGCGTAATACTTTTGCTTCACGCGGAGTCAGCGATGCAAGAACTCGCTGTGCAGTTTCGCGTAGACCTTCGATGGTAGCGGCATCGATGGGCGATAAGGCGGTTGCGTCTTCTATAAAATCACCTATATGGGAATCACCATCTTCATCACCAATCGGTGTTTCCATGGAAATGGGTTCTTTAGCAATTTTAAGAATTTTACGGATTTTATCTTCAGGTAAACCCATTTTTTTACTGAGATCTTCGGGCGAGGGTTCTTTCCCCGTTGCTTGTAATATTTGGCGTGAAATACGATTCAGCTTGTTAATCGTTTCAATCATATGCACAGGAATACGGATAGTTCGTGCCTGATCGGCAATAGAGCGGGTGATGGCTTGTCGTATCCACCAAGTGGCATAAGTTGAAAACTTATAGCCGCGCCGATATTCAAATTTATCGACGGCCTTCATCAAGCCTATATTACCTTCTTGAATTAAATCAAGGAATTGCAAACCACGGTTGGTATATTTTTTGGCAATAGAAATAACGAGCCGTAAATTGGCTTCGACCATTTCTTTTTTTGCCCGTCGCGCTTTAGCTTCACCTGCTGACATTTGGCGATTGATTTCTTTTATTTCAGCTATCGTCATGCTTATGGTTTTTTCTAACTCACGCAACTTATTTTGCGCGTTCGTGACGGGTGTGTGTAAAGTTTTTAAAGCTTGCGAATAAGTCTTTTTAGCATTGATGTGTTTTTTGAGAAAATTTTCATTGGTTTCATTTTTTGGAAAAGTGCTAATGAAAAGTTGGCGTGGCATTTTGGCTTCATTAATACATAAACGCATGATGATACGTTCTTGCATGCGAACTTTTTCTAATAGCTCACGCATTTTGCGTGTCAGCTTATCAAGCTGGCGCGGTATTAACTTAAATTTAGTAAAGGCATCGGCTAATAAGGCCGCTTGTTTTAGGGTTTTTTTATCATGACGACCGAGTTTTTTTTGCGTAGCAATATAGGCTTCGTAAAGTGCTTTTAACTCAGCAAAACGAGTGTGAGCTAGTTCCGGATCGGGTCCGCCCTCCAGTTCACCAAATCCTTCCTCATCATCGGTTGTACCGATTTTAGTTTTGGTTTCATCGCTATCATCATCGGCGTCTTTATCATCAACGCTTTTAGCTTCGCTAAAACCTTCATCGTCTACTTCACCTTCAGGAACAATATTTTTTCCGGGTGGTAGTTCGAGAGGTATGGATAATTCTTCTAGATCCAGAAATCCACTAATAATGTCATTTAAGCGGATTTCTTGTTGTTCATAACGTGTATAATCACTCAGTATATCGAAAACATTTTCTGGATATTGAGTGAGTGCAGAGAGTATTGCTTGCAAACCTTCTTCAATACGTTTGGCAAGTTTAATTTCACCTTCGCGCGTGAGTAATTCAACGGTACCCATTTCACGCATATACATACGTACTGGATCCGTTGTGCGTCCTAATTCGGCCGCGATATTGCCTAGGATATTAGTATTTTCCGAACTGGTTTCTTCTTCCGATGAATTGCTGGCTATGCTCGAAGAGAGTAAAGTCTCCATATCCGGCGGAACTTCATACACAGGTATGCCGATATCATTGAGCATCAAGATAATTTCATCGAGCTGAAGTTGCTCTTGCTCGGCTTCAGAGATAATATCATCCAACAGATGGTCATTTATTTCAGCGTAAGTGACAAATCCTTGCTTTTTACCGTGTGCAATAAGCTCTCGTAAACGGGATTGTTGTTGTTCGAAATCCATAGCTGCGCATGACCTCTTGGGAAAGTAATAATTTTATTATATACCTAATTAAGATAAACCTATAAACCTTTAACGTCGAAAAGGCAAGCCCTTTAAGGTAAAAAATATGCTAATACTCAGTTTAGGTACAAACTTAGGCGATAGTTTAAATAACCTACGCTTAGGCCTGCAATTATTACAAAAATCACAGAAGATTGCACCTTTACAAATTTCTCCTCTTTATAGCTCTTCAGCACTACTCCCTGCGTATGCGCCCGTGGCTTGGAATCGACCCTATTTAAATCTAGCCGTTGTTTGTGAGACAGATTTGTCTCCATTAGAAGTGCTAAAACTTATTAAACAAATAGAACGACAGCTAGGGAGGGAAGAAAGCCAGCGTTGGGCGCCACGAATTATCGATATTGATATTTTGGCCTGGGATAATTGCGCGATTGATCAAATAGGTCTAAAAATACCCCACGCCGAGCTATTATCTAGACCTTTTGCTTTGTGGCCACTGCTCGATTTGTGGCCAGATTGGCAGCATCCAACAGCAGAATTTACGGATATATTGCAGCGTTGGGGTTCACGTTATACCGGCGAGCTAGCGCCCTGTGGGACCAAACAACTTCCACATCGTTTAGAGGGAAGTGCTTTAGTGGGAATATTAAATATAACACCCGATTCTTTTTCTGATGGCGGCAAATTTATAACTGTACCTAATGCATTAGCGCAAGCGGAAAAGTTAGTGCGTGAAGGAGCTGAAGTTTTGGATATAGGAGCCGAATCGACGCGTCCAGGAGCTATGCCTGTTTTACCTGAAACCGAGTGGGCATTATTAAAGCCTGTTTTAACCGCCTTAAAAGAACATACTAAACAATGGGCTTTTAAACCAAAGATTAGTATCGATACTCGACATGCTATCGTCGCAGAAAAAGCCATACAGTTGGGTATAGACTGGATTAATGATGTCAGTGGGTTTGTTGATCCGAATATGCGTGCACTTGCCGCAGGTAGTCCAGTAAAGTGTGTAGTCATGCACAATCTTGGCGTTCCTGCGCAGAAAAATGTTGTTTTAGCTTCTCACCCTAATATATGTGAGCAAATAATGGATTGGACTGAACAGCGCTTCGATGAGTTACTTGATGTAGGTGTTGATGCTAAGCAACTGATCTTCGATATTGGCATAGGTTTTGGAAAAACATCGCAACAATCCATTTTTTTGTTAAAAAATATCAAGCAATTTCGTCGTTTAAATTGTCCGTTGTTGGTGGGTCATTCACGAAAATCTTTTCTAAATTTGATCACAGAAAAACCTTTTCCAGATCGAGATTTTGAGACTGCGATGGTGTCCTATCAGTTGGCCGCACAGGGCGTAGATTACTTGCGCGTGCATAATGTCGGTTTAAATGCTGAAGCCATTGCCATGGCAACACAACTTATTTCAACAGATGAGTTAGTCACTGCGTAAGTGAGCGATATTCCGTCATGACGAGCGAATAGAATGAGCGTGGCCACCCAGTTTTATGAATTCCCTAGATTGCCGCGCACCTTCGGTGCTCGCAATGACGAGAGATTTCTATAGAAATGATGATTAACTTTGCCAGGTAAGATCTAATTCACGCACCGCTCGTACATCATCTAAACGTTGTAGAGTTAAATGATGCGGTGCATTATTTAACATGCTTGGGTTTTCTTTCGCTTCAACAAGAATTTTTTCCATAGCGCTTATAAACTGATCTAACTCTTGTTTTGATTCCGTTTCCGTAGGCTCTATCAATAAGCATTCTGGAACGAGTAAAGGAAAATAGGTCGTTGGGGCATGAAAACCAAAATCGAGTAAACGTTTACCCACATCCATCGCGGTGACATTAAATTGTTTAGTTAAGGTTTTTAATGTCAAAATAAATTCATGGCTGGCGCGTCGTTGCGGAAAAGCGGGAATATATCCAATTTGTTGTAATCGTTTAAGTAAATAATTGGCATTTAGCGTAGCGAATTCTGACACGCGTTTTAGACCATCGCGACCTAATAAGCGCGCATAGATATAGGCGCGCAAAAGAATACCGGTATTACCCATAAAAGTGGATAGGCGACCAATACTTTGTGGCCGATCACTTAAGTTTAGCCAACGATATTGATTATTTTCAAAAGTGACAGTTGGAATGGGTAGAAATGGTAGGAGACGTTCTCCAACAGCAACAGGTCCCGCACCAGGACCACCGCCGCCGTGCGGTGTGGCAAAAGTTTTATGCAAGTTGAGATGCATGACGTCAAAGCCCATATCCCCCGGCCGAACTTTACCTAATATAGCGTTCAGGTTAGCTCCATCATAATAGAGTAATCCACCGGCTTGATGAATAATATTAGCAATTTTCTCAATTTGTCTTTCAAAGATTCCTAAAGTCGAAGGATTGGTTAACATAATTCCCGCAGTATGTGGTCCAACGGCTGCTTGCAACGCGACTAAATCTAAATCACCTTCAAGATTAGTGGGAATTTCACGGACTTTATAACCACACATGACTGCAGAAGCAGGATTGGTACCATGCGCGGCATCAGGAATAAGAAATTCGGTTCTGGCATGATCATTACGTGAAGTATGGTAGGCCTTGATCATAGCGACACCCGCAAATTCGCCTTGCGCACCCGCCATGGGTGTCAGTGAAACACCAGACATTCCGGTTATATCTTTTAAAATTTCTTGAAATTCGTAAAGACAACGTAAAGTGCCTTGGCAACTTTCTTCAGGTAATAAAGGGTGTTGATTAAGAAAGGCAGGTAATGATGCCAAACGATGTACGCCACGTGGATTGTACTTCATCGTACAGGATCCTAATGGATAGAAATTTGTGTCGATAGAGAAGTTTTTTTGTGACAAACGAGTAAAATGACGTACCACTTGTAATTCAGAAACCTCGGGCAGAGAAATTTTTGTTTTACGTAATAAATTGTCAGGTATAGTAGAGGACAGATTGCGCGGTAAATTGGGAATTTGCGCTTTTGCAGTACGACCTGGTTGACTCAATTCAAAAATAAGCATAAAAATTTTTTAAGGTAATGTATAAAGTAAATTTGATAATTCTTGTTGATAAAGCTTTAAATCAGTTTGACTTTTAGTTTCCGTGACACAAATTAATAAAGCATGGCCTAATTCAGGGTAGAGCGTCGATAAATCATATCCACCGTGTATTCCTAGTTTTGCTAAATCGTGTAATAAGCCAGGAACAGGTTTAGGTAAACGAATAACAAACTCGTGAAAAAACGGGCTACTGAAAATTAATTCTACATCAGGTATTTGGTTTAGTAGATCAGCGAGTTGCTGAGCATGGTGATGAGATACCGACGCAACTTGTTGTAAACCCATGGGTCCTAACAGGCTCATATAAATCGTTGCAGCAGTGACTAATAAACCTTGATTGGTGCAAATATTCGATGTGGCTTTCGCACGACGTATGTGTTGTTCACGGGCTTGCAGTGTTAATGTAAATCCTGGTTTAGCATTTTTATCCACAGTGCGGCCTACAATTCGACCTGGCATTTGTCGCAGCCATTCTTTTTTGCAACACATAAAACCAAAATAAGGTCCGCCACCGGCAAGAGGTACACCGAGTGCTTGTCCTTCACCACATACGATGTCTGCACCTTGCTTGCCCCAACTTCCCGGCTCTTTAAGCAAAGCCAAGCTAACCGGGTTGGTGACAGCAATGACAAAAGCATGTTGAGCATGTGCCCATTCAGTTAATTGATCAACTTCTTCTAAGCAACCAAAAAAATTAGGTTGTGGTATCACTACAGCGCAAATATCTTGTTGCTTCCAGTTATCAAGCGTTGCTAACAATGTCTTACCTTGTTCTGGACAATAAGGCAGATCAATGAGTTCTATGGCTTGTTGAGTAACAATAGCTTGTAAGGTTTGTCGATAATGAGGGTGTAAAGTGCGTGGGACTAGAATTTTTGCCGATTGCGTTTTTTTGTTGCTTCTTACGGCCATCAAAACTGCTTCAGCCAAAGCAGAGGCACCGTCGTAAAGTGAAGCATTAGAATAATCCATCCCCGTCAGGCTTGCCATCATAGTTTGATATTCGTAGATCAGTTGTAATGTTCCTTGACTTGCCTCGGCTTGATAAGGCGTATAGGCTGTCATAAATTCGCCGCGGCTAGTAATGTCCCAAACGGCAGCTGGAATATGATGTTCGTAGGCACCGGCACCAATAAAACAAAGGCCTTTTTTATTTTCTTGACCATGTTGTTCTGTTAAACGTGTCATTTCCATTTCCGTTAAACCTGCAGGAATATGATTTAATTCTGCGGTTTTAAAATGAGATGGAATTTCATCAAATAAATCGTCTATGTTATGTATACTCAATGTCGCCAGCATTTCTTGTACTTCGACATCGGTATGAGGAATAAATGGCATGTTAGGCCTCAACCAAAATTTGTTGTTGGTAAGTTGCAAAATCCAATAAGTTGTCTAATTCAGTCGCATCGGAAAATTGAAGACGAAATAACCATCCTTCTCCATAAGAGTCAGAATTGATGAGCTCAGGTGACTCATTAAGAGCAGTATTTATTTCAGTGATTATGCCTGAGAGCGGGGCATAAACATCTGCAGCCGCTTTTACAGATTCTAAAACACAAGCTTCTTCACTTTGTTTTAAGATCTTTTTAAGCGTAGGTAATTCAACATAAACGATATCACCTAACAATTCTTGTGCGTGTGCGGTAATTCCAACGCAGACAATATTATTATCTTCGAGTCGAAGCCATTCATGTGTAGAGGTATATTTTAGAAATTCGGGTAGTTTTTTCATGGTAATTACTCTTTAATAAATTCAATTTTAAATAAAAGTTTTTTTTCCTTTCCGTATGAAGGGAGGTTTAATGATGCGTGCTTGATATTGCTTGCTGCCCATGATGACATCACAATAATCTTCGTTATGTGAGTAAGGTATTCTAGCAAAAGCGATAGAACTGCCTAACGTGGGAGAATAACTGCCACTGGTAATTTCACCTTCTCCTTCAGAAGTAATAATCTTTTGATGGTTGCGTAAGATACGACCTTTTTCTTCTAACACTAAACCAACTAACTTACGCGTGAGATTTTTTTGTTGTTTGATTAAAGCTAGGCGGCCAATAAAGTCGCGATCGATAGGGTCCCAGGCAATTGTCCAAGCTAGATTGGATTCTAGAGGAGTTGTAGTGACATCCATATCAGAGCCATGCAAATTCAATCCGGCTTCTAGACGTAAAGTATCTCGTGCGCCTAATCCACATGGTTTGTTACCACATTCAATTAAACGTTGCCAGAAATCTTCAGCTTCATGTACGGGTAAGATTACTTCTAATCCATCTTCACCCGTATAACCCGTTCTAGCGATACACCAATTATCTTGTTGAACACAATGAAAAGGTTTTAAATCTTTAATCAAGGATTGTAGACTTGAGCTAAAGGCTTTACTTGCTTTTGATGTGGCATGAGGACCTTGGATAGCGATAATCGCTAGATCGGTACGTTCAACTATAGAGAGGGATGAATAATGCTGGGCTTGTTTCTTCATCCAATCCAGATCGGATAGGCGATTTCCTGCATTGATAACGACGCGATAAAGTTGTTGTGAAAGCTGATAAACGATTAAATCATCCAAAATGCCGCCCGCATCATTTAGCATGCACGTATATAAGGCTTTTCCTGGGATGAGGCGCTGTGGATTATTTGCCAATAAAAAACTGAGATAATGAATTGCATTTTCTCCGCCAATGTCGACAGCTAACATATGCGAAACATCAAATAAACCGCTGTCTTGTCTGACTACGTGATGTTCCTGTATTTGCGAGCCATAATGCAGAGGCATTTGCCACCCTGCAAAATTAACAAGTATCGCTCCGTTTTTTTTATGCTGTCCATGCAGAACTGTTTTATTTTCCATTAGCTGACCACTTAATAAGTTTTCGATAGCTAATTATAACTTGTGAGGGATAAATTACTACTCTTCACATTTGAAGATTTGTGTTAATCTGCTTGGTGGGTTGGAAAATTAATTCATATGGGACAGAATCCCATCTAATTCTTCTAAGCTATTATAGTGGATGATGAGTTGACCTTTTCCTTTGCTTGTTTGCTTAAAATATACTTTAGCGCCTAATGTTTCGGATAATTTACGTTCAAGTTGTTGTACATCAGTATCAACTTTTAACGGAGTGCTTACTTCAGGTTTAATAAAACAAGCATTCTGTACTAAGCGTTCTGTTTCGCGAACAGACAATTTATTTTTTACAATTTTTTCAGCTGCTTGAATTTGTAGGTTCCCAGAAAGACTTAACAGAGCTCTGGCATGACCCATTTCGATTTGACCTTGCTGCAATAAAAGTTTTACTTGTGGAGTCAAACTTAACAAGCGGAGTAAATTCGTAATCGTAGCTCGCGAACGGCCTAAGGTTTTAGCAATTTCTTGATGGGTTAATTTGAATTCGTTGATAAGTCGTTGTATACCTTCTGCTTCTTCCAATGGGTTGAGATCTTGTCGTTGAATATTTTCAATCAATGAAATCGCCAGTGCCGTTTCATCGGAGATTACCTTGATTAAGACGGGTACTTCATTCAGCTTAGCAAGCTGAGCCGCGCGCCAGCGACGCTCGCCGGCAATAATCTCATAACAATTTTCATCAACCAGGCGTACGACGATAGGGTTGATGATGCCTTGTGTGCGAATTGAATTAGCTAAATCTTCTAATGCTTCTTGAGCAAATTCTCTTCTGGGTTGATAACGACCGGCTTGTAACCATTCAATCGGTA
Source organism: Rickettsiella endosymbiont of Aleochara curtula (assembly GCF_964030935.1). NCBI lineage: Bacteria > Pseudomonadati > Pseudomonadota > Gammaproteobacteria > Legionellales > Coxiellaceae > Rickettsiella > Rickettsiella endosymbiont of Aleochara curtula. The sequence continues at coordinate 814,210 of NZ_OZ034990.1, read as the reverse complement.
GATGACGTAATTCTTCTTTGTGAGGTTTGACTGTTTGTACTAAATCTTCAAAAGGCTGACCACTTAATAACATGTCAAGATTTCTACCTAAACGCGATTTTTTCATCATAGTACCTGTTCGACAGACTGAGATTGTTCATAATTAGAACGTTTTTTTAAAAAAACGTTCGATGGAATATCACTAGGTGATGCTACTGAGGGGATAGGGCATCCATCCCGGGTTAACACTTCCTTAGCTAAACTTAAATACGCTTGACTACCATTTGATTGTGGGTCATATAATAAAGCAGGTTGTCCATGACTAGGGGCTTCGGCGAGTCGAATATTGCGTGGTATCAGTGTGTTATACATTTTATCTTTAAAATGAGTGAGTAATTCTTCCGAAACTTGTTTGGCGAGACTATTTCGACCATCAAATAGTGTACGAAGTATGCCGTGGATCTGTAAATGTGGATTAACCGTGGCACGTAAACTTTGTAAGGTGTTCATCAGATTGCTTAAGCCTTCTAAAGCAAAATATTCACATTGTACAGGGATGATGACGAAATGAGCGGCCACTAAAGCATTAACAGTCAATATATTTAAAGACGGAGGACAATCGAGTAAAATATAATCATAAACGTCGGCCAATATGCTTAGCTTTTTTTTCAGTGTATATTCACGTTGTTCAATCTTTAACAATTGGATTTCAGTCTGGGTTAAATTTCCTGAGCCAGGAATCAATGTATAATTTGCTGGCGTAACCACTAGGCTCTGCTCTATTGGAACTTCATCTAAAAGTACTTGGGCAATATGCGGCTCGAGGTCTTTTTGTAAAAGACTGCCTGTGGTTGCATTGGCTTGAGGATCGAGGTCTATTAACAGCGTTTTTTGTTCTAACAAGGCCATCGATGCAGCAAGATTAATACAGGTGGTGGTTTTCCCCACGCCCCCTTTTTGATTTACGATAGCGATAATTTTACCCATAGTGTCCCATAATAGCTTGACAGGTTTGATATAGTATACTCTTCAAACTTGAATTTTTGTTTGTGTTGCCGATTAATTCGCAATTCTCTTCGCGGCACTTGCCAAAAATCCCATTGCTCTGAGTATAAAAAAAGGTTTTTTCATGTTGAGATTTTTACTAGCTTCAGCCTTGCTATTGGCAATCAGCTTTACAACGCCTAGTATAGCAAAGCCTATCCACATTATCGCTGCTGAGAATTTTTATGGTTCTGTTGCGAAACAGATCGGTGGGGATTTTGTCCAAGTCACCAGCATTCTTAATCAACCTGATCAAGATCCACATTTATTTAGTTTAACACCGAGTGTCGCTAAGATTTTGGAGCAAGGAGATCTGATTGTTTATAATGGTTTGGGCTATGATCCTTGGATGCAGAATTTATTAAGTGTGGGCTCAGGCTCAGTAAGAAGCGTTATTTGTGTCGCTGATTTAATCAACAGAAAAGAGGGGGCTAATCCGCATATTTGGTATGATCCAGATACTATGCCCGTTTATGCGAAGGCATTGCGCGGCTATTTGATCAAGCACGATCCACAACATCAAAAGAAATATCAAGCGAACTACCAGCAGTTTATTTTACAACAGCAAAAATTATGGCGACTAATAAAACAAATTAAAGTTCAACATCAAGGTAGCTCGGTTATTGCGACAGAACCGGTGTTTGGATATATGGCGCAGGCCTTAGGATTTCGTATGCAAGGAATTCCGTTTCAACTCAGTATGATGAATGGAGTGGATCCTAGTCCTAGACAAGTACAAGAGTTTCAACTTCAGTTGCAGCAGCATCGAGTCAAATTAGTATTTTACAATAGCCAAGTGAGTAGTCCTTTAGTCTTACATTTATTACAACAGGCTAAGTTGTTAGGCATTCCTATTGTGGGAGTGATGGAAACTCAACCCGTGCATACTACGTATTATCAGTGGATGCAGGATCAATTAACACGAGTAGAGCAGGCATTAGATGAACGCCATTGAATTTAAACAACTTAGTCTTGCCTATGGGCAGCGCTGCATTTTCCAGGATTTCACTGCCGACATCAAGACCGGTGAATTTGTTGCCATTTTAGGTGCTAACGGCGCCGGAAAAAGTACTTTGTTGCGATCGATACTAGGTTTAGTCGCTCCAAGCAAAGGCAGCATTACATTGTTCGGACAAGCGGTACATAAAGGGGCCGCTTTTATTGGGTATATGCCACAAATGCGCCAAAATAGTGGGAATAGTTTAAGTGCGTACGCTTGGTTGGGCGCCAATTTAAATGGCTATCAGTGGGGGTTACCGGTTTTAAATGCACAACAAACCGAAGAATTGCAACGTGTTATTCAATTGGTAAAAGCTGAAAAGATTGTCAATCGACCTTATAGCCTTTTATCAGGAGGGGAACGACAACGTTTATTATTGGCTCAAGCGTTGTTGAATAAACCCAAGATTTTATTGTTAGATGAACCGCTAATGAATCTAGATCCTTATTATCAAGCTACGTTGGTCAGTTTAATTGATGAGATTCGTTTGCAATATGGCATTACCATATTGTTTACTTCACATGATATTAATCCGCTGTTAACCAGCGTCGATAGAGTACTCTATTTGGCGAAAGGTAAAGCAGTGATTGGTTTAGTCGATGAAATTATCAATAGTAAAAAATTAAGTGAACTTTATGGCTTGGATATACAGGTTATTCAGCATGAACAGCAACTTTTTGTCATCAATAAAGAATTAGGATTCCATCATCATGTCAACCATTGTCGACCCGACCTCGATCATTTCTCTGTTTGAATATCATTTTCTACGTAACGCACTGCTAGCGGGTACGATTGCAGCGATGCTGGCCGGTTGCGTCGGATATTTTATGGTCATTCGTAAATTGGCTTTTGCTGGTCATGCCTTAGGGCATATTGGTTTTGCTGGAGCGACGGGTGCCGGCTTAGTGGGTTTAATGCCGGTAACAGGACAGTTGCTTTTGACGATATTGGCGGCCATCGGCATGGGTAGCTTAGGTCATCGAATGAGTAAAAGTGATGTGGCTATCGGCATAGTGTTGGCATTGGCGCTAGGATTAGGCGTTTTATTTTTACATTTTTATACCAGTTATGCCGCACAAGCGATGACGATACTATTTGGTAATCTCTTAGGCGTGTCAGCACATTTAATAAATATGATGTTGATTTATTCGGTTCTCAGTTTGTTAGCCCTAGGTGTCATTGCCAGACCTTTATTATTTGCTAGCTTAGAACCTGAATTAGCGGAAGCGAAAGGTGTTTCCTTACCTCTCATCTCTATTTTATTTATGATCATCGTGGCAGTTGCTGTCACTGAAGCGAGTCAAGTGGTGGGTGTACTCCTAGTATTTACTTTATTGATAGGACCTTCCGCAGCGGCGTTAAATTGGACGCATCATATTTTAAGCGGCTTGTTTTTAACGGTATTGTTTGGCGTCTTAATCGTCTGGCTAGGTATCATTTTAGCTTTTGTCACGGACTGGCCTATTCCGTTTTGGATTAGTGCAATAGCTGCCGCTAATTATTTTTTAAGCTTTATAGGAAAGGCGAATTAAATTAACCTATTAAAAAAATCACCGTCATAGGCGAGCGAATGTCTAGATTGCCGCGCACCTATGGTGCTCGCAATGACGTCTATATTTTACACGCGCTCGCCGTGACAAGTAATTATTTAATCGTCCCAATTCAAACTGCCGCCGGTTTGATATTCCGTTACGCGGGTTTCAAAGAAATTCTTTTCTTTTTTGAGATCAATGATTTCACTCATCCATGGTAAAGGGTTGCTAACACCAGGATATTGTTCAGGCAAGCCAATTTGTGCGAGACGTCGATTACCGATGAAACGTAGATAATCCCACATCATGTTAGCATTTAATCCAAGGATGCCGCGCGGCATAGTATCTAAAGCATATTGGTATTCTAGATCAACGCCTTCTTTGACGAGATCAATGACATAGCGTTTGAACTCCGATGTCCATAAATGTGGGTTTTCTAATTTAATCTGATTGATCACATCGATACCAAAATTTAAATGCATCGATTCGTCGCGTAAGATATATTGAAATTGTTCGGCGGTTCCAGTCATTTTATTTTGCCGACCCATGCTTAGGATCTGTGAAAAACCAACATAGAAAAATATGCCTTCGAATACCACATAAAAAGCAATTAAGTCACGCAATAGACGTTGATCATTTTCGGGTGTGCCGGTACGAAAATTCGGATCAGCTAAACTTTGCGTAAAAGGAAGCGCCCATTCTGTTTTTTTAGCTACCGTAGGTAATTCGCGATACATATTAAAAAGGCGTGCTTCATCCATACCTAAACTTTCTATGACATATTGATAGGCATGTGTATGCAAAGCCTCCTCAAAGGCTTGTCTTAATAAGTATTGTCGACACTCTGGGTTGGTAATATGTCGATAGACGGCTAAGACCAGATTGTTTGCAACCAGGGAATCGGCGGTTGAGAAGAAACCTAAGCTGCGTTCTATGATCAAACGTTCATCTTCGCTTAATCCTTTTGGATCACGCCATAATGCAATGTCTGCCGACATGTTAACTTCTTGTGGCATCCAATGATTAGCGCAGGCCGCTAAGTATTTTTCCCAGGCCCATTTATATTTAAATGGGACCAGTTGATTGAGATCGGCGCGACAGTTGATGATCTTCTTGTCATCTACTTGTACGCGTGCCGCACCTATTTCGAGTGTTTCTAGACCGGTAAAACCACCGGTGGCATGTTCAGTCGTATTCATCGTTTTATCCTCTATAATACTCTTCGCACTTGAATTTTTTTCTGCGTTGCCACTCAACTCGCAATCCTCATGTATGACTAATACATTCCGGTTGCTCATTTTCGCGGCGCCTTGCCAAAAACCCAATTGCTGTGAGTATAGTAATTCTATTTACGAAATTAGTCGTTTATTAGACCTCTTTACTAAATCAAGTCTATAACGCAGGTTTAGAAAGAGGTCTATTGACATGATTCGCAACCTGGGTCAATTATCGAGCAAGCAGGGCCGGTTACACTATCCATTTGTACTGAATTTAAGTGACTTTTTTCTAAGGTTGCCTTTTCAGTATGTGTAGCGCCCATCGTCCGTAAGTAGTAACTTGTTTTTAATCCTTTCAGCCAAATTCGTTTATAAAGCTCATCGAGTTTTTTACCTGAAGCTTGTGCCATATAAAGATTTAACGATTGACTTTGATCGATCCATTTTTGGCGGCGCGATCCGGCTTCAACCAGCCAATGCGTGGGAACCTCAAAGGCAGTGGCATAGAGTTGTTTTAAGCTATCAGGAACACGTTCAATTTTTTGCAAACTACCGTCATAATATTTAAGATCATTTAGCATCACAGCATCCCATAATCCGAGTAATTTCAAATCTTTGACTAAGTAGGGATTGATTACGGTGAATTCACCGGACATATTGGATTTTACAAAAAGGTTTTGATAAGTCGGCTCTATCGATTGTGCAACGCCACAAATATTGGAAATAGTGGCTGTCGGTGCGATGGCCATACAATTTGAGTTACGCATACCTTCTGTCATTACTTTTTTGCGTAATGTGTCCCAATCTAAATGCGCGGTTTGATCTTGATCTAAGAATTCACCACGGGTTTTTTGTAATAGCGCAATAGAATCTAAAGGTAATATTCCTTGGCTCCACAATGATCCATCAAAACTTTCATACGAACCCCGCTCTTTGGCTAAATCGCTGGAAGCTTCTATGGCGTAATAGCTAATCGATTCCATAGAGTGATCGGCAAAAGTGATGGCGGCTTCTGAAGCATAAGGTAAACGTAATTGATATAAAGCATCTTGGAAGCCCATTAGGCCTAAACCGATAGGACGATGCTTTAAGTTCGAACGGCGTGCTTGTGGCACGGTGTAATAATTGATATCAATGACATTATCTAACATACGAATGGCAGTGCGGATAGTACGACGCAATTTCGCTTGATCGATCTCTCCTGATTCGGTCAGATGTTGAGGTAAGTTAATACTTCCCAAATTACAGACAGCTATTTCATCAATAGAGGTATTGAGCGTAATTTCAGTACATAAATTGGAGCTGTGAATGGTTCCCACATGTTGCTGTGGTGAACGTAAGTTGCAAGGATCTTTAAAGGTAATCCAAGGATGTCCGGTTTCAAATAATAAGCTCAGCATTTTTCGCCATAGATTGGCTGCAGGAATAGTTTTGAAATTTTTAATTTCACCGCGCGCGGCTTTGGCTTCATAGGCTTGATATTTTTCTTCAAATTCTAAGCCGAACGCATCATGTAAGTCCGGTGTTTCATCGGGTGAGAATAAAGTCCAGTTTTTTCCTTGCATGAGACGTTTCATGAATAGATCAGGTACCCAATTTGCGGTATTCATATCATGCGTACGCCGCCTGTCATCACCGGTATTTTTTCGTAATTCCAAAAATTCTTCGATATCTAAGTGCCATGTTTCTAAATACGCGCAGACCGCTCCTTTACGTTTACCACCTTGATTGACGGCTACGGCAGAAGCGTTGGCTACGTTTAAAAAAGGTACGACGCCCAGTGACTTGCCATTGGTACCTTTAATTCGTGCACCCATTGCTCGAACTGAAGTCCAGTCATTGCCTAAGCCACCAGCAAATTTTGAAAGTAGGGCATTATCTTTTATGGCACTGTAAATTTGATCGAGATCATCCGATACCGTGGTTAAGAAACAACTTGAAAGTTGTGGACGCAGCGTTCCAGAATTAAATAACGTAGGCGTGGATGCCATGTAATCAAAAGATGAAAGTAGCTGATAAAACTCAATCGCTCGTTCTTCTTTATTAGGTTCTTGTTGTGCAAGTCCCATGGCAACACGCATGAAGAAAGCTTGGGGCAATTCAAAGCGGATATCATCGGCATGCAAAAAATAGCGATCATATAAAGTTTGTAAACTTAGATAAGTAAATTTCTGATCGCGCTCAGGTAATAAGGCCTTACTTAATTTTTCTAAATCAAAGCTTTGTAATTGTGGATCCAATAATTCTAAGTTAACACCGCGCTTGATATAGTGTTGAAAGTAGTGATGGTATACGCCATGATCGCTGGTGTGCGTCGTCGTGGGGAGTTCAAGAAAGTTTAATGCTTCTGTATATAAGGTGCGTAATAAGAAACGTGCAGTTGCGTAAGTATAATTAGGATCTTGTTCAACGAGAGAACGTGCGCTGATAATGAGTGCTTTATCAATTTCTGCGACAGGCATGCCGTCATATAGATTACGTAAGGTTTCTTGTAAAATGAGTTCGTGTTTAACTTCGCTTAAGTCTTTACAGGTCTCCGTGATCAATAGACTCAGTTGTATGAGATCGAGTGGGCGTTGGCTACCATCGGCTAAGGTTATTTGTAACTGAATGTCAGATTGTGATTTCGTTTCTGCACGCATTTTTCGTCGTTCTTCACGATAAAGCACATAGGCGCGCGCGACTTGATGCGCTTCCACTCGCATTAAAGCCAACTCAACTTGATCTTGTATGGCTTCGATAGGTAATGTTCCACCATTGGGGTGGCGTTGTTGTATGATGTTCGTGACTTGCTGTGTTAATTGCGATACCCGTTCATGAATACGTGTGGACAGTGCCGCTTGTCCGCCTTCTACAGCAAGAAAAGCTTTAGTAATGGCAATCCTAATTTTACTTGGATCGTAATTAACAAGTTTACCATTACGTTTTATAACCTGTAGTGTATAGATCGGTTTACTCTCTTGTTCTGCTTCCGCTTCAGGTTGTAGAATCTCGGCGCTGTTAAGCAGAAGAGAAGAAGTCATTAGTTCGGATGAAAGTCCGCTCATGGATGCTCCTTAAAAAAGGTTGTGAGGAATTATGTCTATGGAAATGATATAACACAATATCATGTGGTTTCTATACTATGCAACCACTATATGAAGTGAAGAAGACTTTAGTAAACTGTGAGTAAGCTGGGTAAAACATGTTAATGGTGGCGTGATTTTCGGTTGAAGAGGCCGTCGGAATTAGCTTTATGCATCGATGCTTAAATTTTTTGTATGATGAGTGTATTTTTGTCGATTTGTAGGTAATAGAGGTGATATGCAACAAGTTTCTTTTACAGAGGTTTCAAAAAGTATTTTTCGTGCCTACGATATTCGGGGCATCGTGGGTGAGACGATAACGCCAGAGCTTATCTATACACTAGGAAAAGCCATTGGGAGTGCCACTCAGGAGCAAGGTGAACACACTATTATCACTGCGCGTGACGGACGTTTGTCAGGACCGGTTTTGATGCAGGCTTTACAGCAAGGATTACGTGAAAGTGGCTGCGATGTAATAGATATTGGTCAAGTTCCTAGTCCTGTGCTTTATTTTGCAACACGTTATTTAAATTATCGTTCAGGGGTGATGTTAACAGCGAGCCATAATCCATCGAATTATAATGGCTTAAAGATAGTGTTAGCAGGAAAAAGCTTATCCGAAGGTTCTATAGAGGAACTTTATTTACGTGTCCAAGCAGGGGGCTTTAAATCTGGAAAAGGAAGCTATCAGCAAATATCGGTTACGGAAGCTTATCTCAATCGAATCACTCAAGATATTGTTTTAGCGCGACCTTTACGCGTCGTGCTTGATTGCGGAAATGGAGTAAGTGGTGTCGTTGCTCCTGAATTATTGAGGCGTTTGGGTTGTGAAGTGATTGAGTTATTTTGTGATGTAGATGGCCATTTTCCTAATCATCATCCGGATCCGAGTGTGCCAGAAAATTTAAATGATTTAATTGCCAGTGTAGAACAACATAAGGCCGATATTGGTTTGGCCTTGGATGGCGATGGCGATAGGCTGGGTGTGGTTACGAATCGAGGAGAAATTATTTGGCCCGATAGACAAATGATGTTGTATGCAATAGACGTATTATCGCGTAACGCAGGCGCGCTTATCATTTATGACATCAAATCGACAGGTCATTTAGCCAAGCTTATTGCCGAATACGGCGGCCAGTCTTTAATGTGGAAGACAGGGCATTCGATTATGAAATCTAAATTAGAAGAATCAGGTGCATTATTGGCGGGCGAGATGAGTGGCCACATCTTTTTTAAAGAACGTTGGTACGGTTTTGACGATGGGTTATATACCGCTGCTCGATTATTAGAAATTGTCGCTAAAAGTAAAAAAAATGTGAGTGATCTATTTGCCGAATTACCGAATAGCATTAATACACCCGAGTTAAAGTTACCTATCGCTGAAGATAAAAAATTTGCATTTATTCAAGTTTTCCAAGCACAGGTGGATTTTCCGGACGCGAAACTGAGTAAAATAGATGGTGTCCGTGCTGAGTTTAGTGACGGTTGGGGCTTGGTGCGCGCATCGAATACCAGTCCTTATTTAATTCTGCGATTTGAAGCAGATAACTCAACTGCCTTAAAACGTATACAAACCCTCTTTGGGAATGCCTTGTTAGCGATGGATCCCGATCTCAAGTTACCTTTCTAAGTATACTCTTCGCACTTGAATTTTTGACTGTGTTGCCGCTCAACTCGCAATCCTCATGTATGTCATATACACTCCGGTTGCTTCGTTTTCGCGGCGCCTTGTCAAAAACCCAATTGCTGTGAGTATATGCGTATTATTACTTTAAATGTGAACGGTATTCGCTCTGCTGCGCGCAAAGGTTTTTTTGATTGGTTGAAACTGCAAAATGCTGATGTTGTTTGCTTACAGGAAACCAAAGCACAAAAAGCTCAATTGGATACGTCACATTATCCTGAGGGTTATCAGGCGTATTTTTTTGATGCTGAAAAAAAAGGTTATAGTGGTGTGGCGATTTATAGCCGTATCAAACCTGATTCAATTACTGCCGGGTTAGGTTGGGAATGCGCGGATAAAGAAGGGCGTTATCTTCAGCTGAATTTTCCTAGATTGAGTGTTGCTTCGTTATATATGCCATCAGGTAGTAGTGGTGAATTACGTCAGCAGCTTAAATTTCAATTTTTAGATCATTATTTACCTATTTTGAAAAAACAATGCCAGCAAGAACACGATTTTATTATTTGTGGAGATTGGAATATTGCGCATCAAGCCATCGATTTAAAAAATTGGCGTAGCAATCAAAAAAATTCTGGCTTTTTACCTGAAGAGCGGGCTTGGTTGGATGAGCTATTAGGACCCATAGGTTATGTGGATGCTTTCCGAGAGATGAATCAACAAGCCGAACAATATACCTGGTGGTCAAATCGCGGACGTGCTTGGGATAATAATGTCGGATGGAGGATTGATTATCAAATCATTACACCCGGACTTAAGAATAAAATTAAATCGGTTGGGATTTATAAAGATCAACGCTTTTCAGATCATGCTCCTTTAATTATCGATTATAAGTTTTAGAAGTAGTTGGAATAAGGTCTGGAACTTCAGGTGTTGAACAGTTAAAAAACAAGGGTAGACAGGATGAGGATTTTCGTTTTAAACATAAATTTTCTTCGGGGCAGATTAATTTCTCTTGATCACTATTGAAGATTCCATGGAGTTTAAAAGTTTTTTTTAACTCTTGAGAAAATATTTTTATTATAGTAGGTAATTTGGCAATATTTTTTTTCAGTTTCTTACTTGTTTTTTCCGATAAAGGTTTAGAGGGCTGTGGAAGATCAATTTCTTCTGGCAAAAATTTAGCTAAACCATCTGTTTGTTCTTTCGGTAATAAATAATTCCAATGCGAGCTTACATTGACTAGTGTAAATAAGGACTTAGATTTATCTAATGGAGTTTGTGCCCAATAATAACGCTTAAGATTCGGATTGTAGGCGATTAAGTTTATTTCTATTTTAAAATAGTTGGCTAAAGCAATAAGAATTTCAAATCCCACGTAATTTCCATCTTGATTTAATTTTTTATCTTCTGGTTCAAGATCGGTCAATTGAGTTTCTTGATTTAAAAGCGCAAGATAACCCGCATAGCCGATTTTACGTAAGGGATTGGAAAGTAATGCAGTTAAGTTAATAAGTCCTTGACGTGAACTTTGTTGATGTAGAAAGGCTTTAAATTCAATAAAACAGAGCGAAGGATTTTTTAACAGTTTTTTGAGAGGGCAGGAAGCTAGATTGTTTAATACTTTTTCCCTAAAGTCTTCGAATAAATGTTTATCTAAAATTAGTTGATTGCGAGTGATGGCATCAATTAATCCGCAAGCAAAGGCATACAGCCCACAATTTCCATCGGCAACCGGCGATATTACCCAATAAAAATTATTATCGATAATGCAAGAAAGATTTTTTCTATAGTCATTATCCCTAAGACTCAGCATAACAAAATCAATAGTATTATTGTAGTCTCTATATCCTCAGGGTTTGAATAATATTTTATTTTATTAAATTTAACAATGTTTGTAATGCAAATTCTACTGCTGCATAACGAATAATTAATCGATCACCGGTATAATGCTGGCATTCGGTTTTGCTAAAAGCGTTTTCACTCACCCAAGCCGTCCATATTGTACCTACCGAGAATTTTTCTGTTCCTCCGTCAGGTCCAGCAATGCCGGTAATGGCAATGCTGACGCTGGCTGGACTTTTGTTTAAGGCACCCATAGCCATTGCGAGTACGACTTCTTCACTCACAGGTCCATATCGCTTTATGAGTGATTCGTCTATTCCTAGTGTTTGCTGTTTAGACAAATTAGAGTAAGTAACGAATCCACGTTCAAACCACGTTGAAGCGCCAGGAACACTGGTAATGGTTTGTGCTAATTGTCCTCCTGTGCATGATTCAGCGGTTACTAGCTGTAACTCCTGTTGTTTGAGTTTATCGCCTAACTTTTTTGCATCGCAATGCACTTGGGATAATGGGTGGCTCATCAGTTGTTTAGCTTCCTATAATGGCTTCCTATTTAAGAGTATAACGGCTGGTGTAAAAAAAGGTTATTGTAAACGCATGGCATTTACGGCAACATAGCCTCTTATTAGAGATGTGATAGAGTTAATTGCTAGGTAATTTATGGCCAAAGAAGATCAGATAGTGATGGAAGGTACAGTCATTGAGACCTTACCAAATACCTTATTTAAGGTGGAATTAGAAAATGGGCATGTTATTAATGCCCATATATCCGGACGTATGCGAAAAAGTTATATCCGAGTCCTTACCGGCGATAAGGTGAAAGTCGAAATGACACCGTATGATCTAAGCAAGGGTCGTATCATATTTCGCGGTAAAGGCTCCGAGCCAGATAAGTCTAAGCCGCCTCCTGCTGCTGCTGGTTAGCTGATAGGCGCTTGAGTTAGATTTTTATTTTGTTCTTCAGGGGGAATAATAATTCCTCTTTTTTCCGAAATAATTAATTGTAATTCATCGCTGCTACACGTTAATATTAAATGACCACCATGTACTAAACGTCCAAAGAGTAACTCATCAGCTATCGGCTTTTTGATTCGCTCTTGTATGAGGCGCATCATGGGACGTGCCCCCATGCTTCTATCATAACCATGTTTAGCTAACCAGATACGGGCAGGTTTTTCGACCTGCATGCTAACGTGTTTCTTTTCGAGTTGTGCTTCTAACTCGAGTAAGTATTTGTCAACTACTTGAGAAACGATGTTTGCATTTAAATAATTAAAGTAAATAGTGGCATCCAAACGATTACGAAATTCAGGAGAAAATACGCGTTTGATAGCTTCTGAATTTTCAGCATGATTCAAACTAGGTGTAAAACCTATCTCTTGACGACTAAACTGTTCAGCTCCTGCATTACTGGTCATGACTAAAATAATATGACTAAAATCGGTTTTTCGACCATTGGTATCAGTTAAGTTACCGTTATCCATCACTTGCAATAAAAGATTAAAAATATCCGGATGAGCTTTTTCAATTTCATCTAACAATAAAACGGCATGTGGATGTTTAGTCACTGCTTCGGTTAATAAGCCACCTTGATCATAACCAATATATCCTGGAGGAGCTCCGATTAGACGAGAGACACTATGTCTTTCCATATATTCAGACATATCGAAACGTAGTAGTTCGATGCCCATGAGTTCTGCGAGTTGACGTGTAACCTCGGTTTTCCCCACACCCGTTGGTCCGGCGAAAAGAAAAGATCCTATAGTTTTATTGGTTTCTCTTAAACCAGAACGCGTCAATTTCATCGCAGCGCAAAGATTTTCGATGGCTATATCTTGGCCGAATACGCGAGCTTTTAATTTTGCTTCTAAGTGACGTAAACGACTCTTATCTGAAGCAGAAACATTTCGCGTGGGTATACGTACCATCTTAGCGACAATGGCTTCGATTTCATGGATACCGATGATATGTTTTCTTTTATGGCTAGGTCGTAAGGCCTGATAGGCGCCAGCTTCGTCAACAATATCAATCGCTTTATCGGGTAAGAACCGATCCGGTAAATAACGTGCGGCAAGCTCGACGCTAGCACGTAAGGCTGTCATACGATATTTGACGTGGTGATGTTCTTCCAGTCTATCGCGTAATCCGCGTAAAATGGCAATAGTTTCTTCTAAATTAGGTTCAGGAACATCGATTTTTTGGAAACGTCTTGCTAAAGCACGATCTTTTTCAAAAATGCTACGATATTCTTGGTAAGTGGTAGCACCGATGCATTTTAATTCGCCGGTCGTGAGTAACGGTTTAATTAAGTTAGAAGCATCCATCACACCGCCTGAGGCAGCACCCGCACCAATGACAACATGAATCTCATCAATGAAGAGTACGGATTGAGGTTCTTGTTTAAGTTGTGCTAATAAAGCCTTAAATCTTTTTTCAAAATCCCCTCGATATTTGGTTCCAGCTAATAAACTACCTAGGTCTAAAGAATATATGGTGCTGTTAGCGAGAACAGAGGGAACCTTTTTTTCAATAATGGCTTTAGCGAGTCCTTCCACAATTGCCGTTTTACCGACACCGGCTTCACCGACTAATAAAGGATTATTTTTACGACGGCGGCAAAGAATTTGAATCACGCGTGCTAATTCTTCTTCACGACCAATTAAAGGATCAATTTTTCCAAGACGCGCTTTGCTATTTAAATTAATGGCATAAAGCTCTAATGGACTATTTCCAGGGCCCTCGATAGTGACTTCTTCTTCAGTCACAAACTGATTTAATTTAGGCTCCAAATTATCTTGTAATTTAGGCAGCCCTTGAGATATGTAATTCGATACATCGGAGCGCGTCACATTTTCGCGACGCAAAAAATAAATAGCTTGGCTATCTTGCTCTCCAAAAATAGCAGCTAAAATATTAACGCCATGTACTTGGGTTTTTCCACTGGACTGTACTTGAAAAATGGCGCGTTGCAAAACCCGTTGAAAACCTAATGTAGGTTGTATATCGAGATTAGGATCAGCCGAAGGAAACAAAGGTGTGGTTGCTGCAATAAAATTACTAATCTCGTTCTTAAGCCGATTTAAATTCGCTCCGCATGCTTTTAATGCAGCAACGGCGGAAGGTTCATCTAAAAGTGCTAACAATAGATGTTCAACTGTTAAATATTCATAACGTTTTTCACGAGCTTGTTTAAATATTGAATTTAAACTAACTTCAAGCTCTTTGCTAAACATGGTAGCCCTCCTTTTCGAATCGTATAAAATCCGTGACTTCCCGCATAAAGGCGAGTTTCACTGTTGTTATACAAGCTGGGTAGTCCATGTTGAAAAAATTATTTCCCTTTATTTTTAAGCCTAGTCGAAATTTAAGGATTTGCGAGTTTGCGTAATTTTAAGCCTTTTAAATACAGGGAAAGGGAATAGCTGTATTTTTTAGATAGTTTGCTAGCGCTTTTGTAGTAAGGAAGAGCACTCAGACGGATGATTTTAAGAGGAAAATTGAAATTTTCCTCTTAACTTAGTAAAGGATTATAAAATGATAATTTTTATAATGCAGTAGCCGAGGCAAGTGTTTGTTTATTGCACATATGATCGACAATAGCTTGGGCAAAATCAGAGCAACTGACTTCTTTGGCATCGTTCATTAAACGGGCAAAGTCATAAGTCACGGTTTTTGCTAGGATAGCGCCTTCCACACCGGTAATGATGTGATCGGCTGCTTCATTCCACTCCAAATGCCGTAACATCATTTCAGCGGATAGGATCAACGATCCGGGATTGACCTTATTTTGTCCGGCATATTTGGGTGCTGTGCCATGAGTTGCTTCAAACATGGCCACTTTGTCACTCAGATTTGCGCCAGGGGCAATGCCGATGCCGCCGACCTGTGCGGCTAAAGCATCTGAAATATAATCACCATTCAAATTTAATGTTGCAATTACGCTATATTCGGCGGGACGGAGTAGAATTTGTTGTAAGAAGGCATCGGCAATGAAATCTTTAATAATGATTTCTTTAGCAGTTTTCGGATTTTTTAAGCGCATCCATGGGCCGCCATCAAGCAACTCTGCACCAAATTGCTCTTTAGCCACTGCATAACCCCAATCTTTAAAAGCACCTTCGGTGAATTTCATGATATTGCCTTTATGCACTAAGGTTACTGAGGGCAGATCTTGGTCTATAGCATATTGAATCGCGCGTTTGACTAAACGTTGTGTGCCTTCTTTCGATACCGGTTTAATACCGATGCCACAGTGCTCAGGAAAACGAATTTTTTTAACGCCCATGTCATGTTGTAAGAAAGCGATCAATTTTTTGGCTTCTTTACTGTCGGCTTCCCATTCGATTCCGGCATAAATATCTTCAGAGTTTTCCCGAAAGATGACCATGTTAGTTTTTTCCGGTTCACGAACCGGGCTAGGCACGCCTTTAAAATAACGGACTGGGCGTAGGCAAACATATAAATCTAGTTTTTGGCGCAATGCCACATTTAACGAACGAATACCTCCACCTACTGGCGTGGTGAGCGGCCCCTTGATCGAAACCACATAATCACGCACTGCAGCGAGTGTTTCTTCGGGTAACCAAACATCAGAACCGTAAATCTGTGTGGCTTTTTCTCCGGCATAGATTTCCATCCAAGCAATTCGACGTTTATCGCCATAAGCCTTGCTGACAGCGGCATCAACCACGAGTCGCATCGCTGGCGTGATATCAACACCGATACCATCACCTTCAATAAAAGGAATTATTGGTTGATTCGGCACATTTAAAGAATAATCTGAATTAACCGATATTTTTTCGCCGGAACTTGGAATCTGAATATGCTGGTAAGACATTACGCTCTCCGCTTTTTTTTGGGATAGAAAAATTTCGATCCAATTTTACAGGATTTTGTTTACTTGAGCGAGTTTACTTTGTTAATGTTAACGCAGTGATAAAGGCGAATAGACAAGCTTTCCTGAGTTTTGCTGATTTTCAACTTTTATAGCATTGTTTTCCGGGCATGATAAGTTTTTAAAGAAAGTTCGAGTGTCTCGAATAGGTAAAACAAGTTTTTTATCACTAACTACTGGTTTATCGAAGGTAGTTTTTTCATTAGTGGATGCGATAGAAGCTAATTTTTTTATGCTTAATGTAAGTATATTTATGCATTGCTTTGCTTTATCTTTTTCTTTTAAAAGATTAGTCTGAGTATAAAAATTTGAGGAATTTAAAAATTGCTTTTTGGCTTTTTCTAAAAGTTCCAGTTTTTCAGAGTCAGCTGCATTCTTTTTTGAGTTGATTAAATCCATTATTATGGTTATTGCATAATTGTTGCAAGCGATAGCGCGACGTTCGTTAAATGATTTCTTATGGAAAGGATTGAGGATACCTTCAAGCTTATCGTTTATTCTCATTTGTGAGAACTCGTTTAATAAATGTTCACACTCTTTTTTCCATTGGGACTTTATTTTATGATGGGGGGCGATAGCAGGATCTATTTTTACTTTTTTAGCTGGCTTGATGTCATTGTCAAATGATTCTCTTTTACGCTGAGTTGGTTTGATCGCATCTGAGGCAGCTATTTTTTGCGTTACTATAGGAAGTATGGATTGATCAAGCACTTTAGGCAATTTATCCGATGTTTCCTTAGGAGTTTCTTTATAGGATGCGGTCCATGTTATTGCTGCATGTTTTAACGGGGGAGATGTTCTCCTTAAAACTACGACGAGTTTTTTATTCGGGTGCGAAGTAAAATGATTATTCTTGGATGAATTCTGTAATTTTTGTGCTGTTATTTCAAGTTCTTTTATGCGCTGCTCTGTTTGATCTGCGGATTTTGATAGATTAGCCTGTTTATAAAAATTAACGGCTTTTGCTAAAAACTTCATTGCAGCTTCTACCTGATTTATCTGGCCATTCGCTTTATCTTTTAATTCTATTTTAGATTTTTCGACTAAAGTTTCTGCAAAATTATAATGACTATCTGCTAGAAGTCTTTTTTCCTTAGTTTTCCAGGTCTGTTCAAAATCATCGATATACTCTAGCAGCGTAACCGAGTTTTCATCTTTTGAATCTAAACTTGCTTTTTTCGTTTGTAATTTTATGAAATCAATTCCAATAGCTAGAATCTTTTCGTTTAATTTAATTAGTTCCTCTTCTGTTTCTGGATCCAAATTTAAGGCATGCACATCAGAATAGAGCGTTGATATCCATGCTTCCAGATAAATTTTATTAATTAATGCTGTAGAATTTCCTTTTGATTCAATAATAGACTTAATTTTTTGGAAATTTTCCTTACAAAAGCTAAATTTTTCTATATTGGGGTTATTTTTATACATACGATATACGGTGTTATAATGCCCGTTGGCAACCGTCATAATTTCCGTTAAGTGTTTCTCTAGATCTTTTTCATTATTTGCATTTTTTGCACTAAGAAATGTATCTTCATGCATCAAAATCGACTGGGTATTTTTTGCGGGCATTTTTTGGTCTCAAGATTAATTTGTAATTTTTAAACTACTGTAATTAACTTTCCTTAACGCATTATTAAATTAAAGGTCAGCCTAATTCTGCTTTCAGAAAGCCAAAAAAATATGGATGTCATCAGTAATGAGAAATATTGTTAGGTTTTAGCGTAAATCAGGGCATTTTTGGCAAGCTTTCGAATCAGTCTATTCGCCAATTTAGTTTGGATGAGTATATACTTTAGTTTAATGAGGTTATTGAGTTAAAAGATGATAGGTGATTTTTCTTTAGGCCAAAAAATAATACTATGGGTGATACCTTTACTGTTCGCTATCACTGTCCATGAAACCGCACATGGCTGGGTTGCCTCAAAATGCGGCGATCCTACGGCTAAAGTATTGGGCCGTTTAACGCTGAATCCATTGAAGCATATTGACCCCATCGGCACCATTATTGTACCAGCCATTCTTTTTTTCCTGGGTGGGTTCGTATTTGGTTGGGCGAAACCGGTACCGGTTACTTGGCAAAATCTTAAAAACCCCAGACGTGATATGGCTTTAGTCGCCGCCGCGGGCCCTATGGCGAATCTCGCGATGGCTTTTTTGTGGGTGGGTATCGCCAAAATAGCGATGTTATTTGATAATGCGCCGATTATTTATATGGCCCAGATCGGCGTGTCGATTAATTTGGTATTAATGCTATTAAATCTAATTCCGATCCCACCTTTAGATGGTAGTCGCGTAGTGGCTAGTTTTTTGTCACCGGCGATGGCTTATCAGTTTAATAAATTAGAGGTGTATGGGTTTTTTATTTTAGTGCTGTTATTAGCCAGTGGTGTTCTGGCCAGAATCTTAGGTCCGCTATTGCAGGGGCTATTATCGGTTTTTTTTAGATTTTTTGGCTTATAACCATTACACTGGAGCTATGACTGAAAACCTACTTGCTACGACACCAGCCGATACGCCTATTGCCACTATACGTGGTCAACCCTTGGCCCAAATGCCTAGTGATCTGTATATTCCTCCTCAGGCCTTAGAAGTACTGCTAGAAGCCTTTACAGGACCTTTAGATCTGCTGCTCTATCTGATAAAAAAGCAAAATTTTGATATTTTGGATATTCCGGTTGCAGAAATAACGCGCCAATATATGCAATATATTGAGTTGATGCAGGTATTGGAAATTGAATTAGCCGCCGAATATCTGGTCATGGCGGCCATACTCACTGAAATTAAATCACGTCTGCTTTTGCCTAAGCCCTTCGAGGCGCAAACGAATGATGAGGCCGATCCTCGGGCTGAATTAATACGTCGTTTACAAGAGTACGAAAGAACCAAACAAGCCGCGCAGACTTTAGAGCAATTGCCGCGTTTAGGCCGCGATGTTTTTTTAGCGATGGCGGAAGCCGTTCTGCCGTCTGTTTCGGCAGAAAATCCCAGACAACTTCCGCCTTTGGCTTTAGAGGAGTTAGTGGAAGCTTTTCAAGCGGTTTTATCTAGGGCTGCTTTAAGAACGCATCATGCCATTGCCGAAGAACCGTTGTCGATTAAGGATCGTATGGCGCAAATTTTGCATAAAATAACCACGCAATCTCAGTTAAAATTTACTGAGCTGTTTAAACTCGATGAAGGTCGTATGGGTGTCGTAGTGACTTTTATGGCTTTGTTAGAATTATGGCGCCAATCCTTAGTTAAACTTTCGCAAGCCGACCCTTTTGGAGAGATTGAAGTGCGAGGAATCTAATGTTTCAAAATAAAACAATTATAATAACCGGTGGATCATCAGGAATTGGCGCAGCAACTGTCGCGTTATTCAGTGGTGCAGGAGCAACCGTTTACATACTCGATAAAAAAAAATTGGCAAATGTCGCATCTCAGTCGATTCATTACTTAGCGTGTGATGTTTCGAAAGCTGATCAAGTTAAATCAGCGATGCATACCATTCTTCAGAAAAACCCAACGATTGATTATCTTTTTTGTAATGCGGGTATACATTTATTTGCTAACATAGAAGAAAGTTCTGATGAAGCTATGCAAAAAGTCTTTGCAACCAATTTAATGGGTACGATTTATTGTTTGCAGCAAGTATTACCTTGCATGAAACAGCAAGGATTCGGAACAATCGTTTTAATGGCTTCGGATCAAGCTTTTATCGCCAAAGAACAATGCGCCATTTATGGTGCAAGTAAAGCAGCTATTGCACAATTAGCTAAAAGTACGGCATTAGATTATGCCGCTTATGGAATTCGAGTTAATTGTGTTTGCCCCGGTACTATCGATACACCGATGTATCAAGCTGTTTTAGAAAGTTTTCGGCAAAAAACAGGCTCAACACTTTCTTCTATTCAAGCACAAGTGGCTGAAAAATTACCGCTGAAGCGCGTAGGAAAACCTGAGGAAGTGGCGCAGCTGGTCGGTTTCTTATGTAGTGATTCCGCTTCGTTTATGACGGGTGCATTGGTTAATATTGATGGTGGCTACACCATACAATAAAATACTCTTCGCACTTGAATTCTTGTTACATCAATGGGGAATCTGTACGACTGCGGATTCGAGCAATCGGCCTAGATTATCGCTTGCTTTCGCGGCAAAATGTACCGTTCCTTCATGCGTAATCGGTTCATCACTAAGTCCAGCCGCTAGATTCGTTACTACAGAAATGACCGCTACATTTAAACCGCAATGTCTAGCAACAATCACCTCGGGAACGGTGGACATTCCTACTACATCCGCACCTAACTGTCGAAAAGCCCGTATTTCTGCAGGAGTTTCAAAATTAGGACCTAAAACACTAACATACACCCCTTCGTTTAAAGGGATAGACAACTTTTTTGCCGTTTGTTGAATGATATGTCGGATACCCGAATCATAAGCATCATCCATAGGGAAGAAACGTGGACCAAATTCTTCATCATTAGGTCCGGCAAGAGGATTCATCGGTTGAAAATTGATATGATCGGAAATTAAAATCAATTGACCTAATTCCACATTTTTATTTAAGGCTCCGACAGCATTCGTCATTAATAGGGTATGGCAGCCCAAACATTTTAAGGTGCGGATAAATGTTTTAAAGTCTTTACCTTGCATCCCTTCATAGGGATGAACACGCCCTTGGCAACATACAACAGGTATTTTGTTGAGATAGCCAAGTATCATTTTTCCATGATGTCCTATTACGCTACTCACTGGAAAACCAGGAAGTTCAGCATAGGGAATTGAGATGCTGTCAGTAAGCTTATCGGCAATATCTGCTAAACCAGAGCCTAAAATAATTCCAATCTTAGGTTGGAAATCAGTTCGACGTTTCAAAATAGATTGAGCAAGCTGTTGTGGGGAAAAATGGGCTGTCATGAATCACCTTTTAGTGAGATAAACTCGTCTTTTATATGATTTTAATGAGGGTCACTATACCCCGGTGGAGGAGTGCTCGCTACTTCATCCGATCCAAATAAAAACTTTTCCATTTCTTTTTTCAAAAATTCCCGTGCTTGAGGCTCGAATGTACTTAAGCGATATTCGTTAATGAGCATAGTTTGATGGTTTACCCATTGTTGCCAAGCGGGTTTACTAATCGATTGATAAATGCGTTGACCTAATTCTCCGGGGTAAGGGAGATAATCAAGTCCTTCTGCTTGGGTATGTAGTTTAATGCAATAAATAGTTCGGCTCATAAATACTCTTCGCATTTGAATTGTTGTCTGTGTTGCCGCTCAACTCGCAATCCTCATGTATCTTGAATACATCCGGTTGCTTCATTCTCGCGGCGCCTTGCCAAAAATCCAACTGCTGCGAGTATACTCTTCGCATTTGAATTGTTGTCTGTCACTTAACTCTGCGGTATTTGCCAAAAGCATCATTGCTATGAGTGTATGTGGCTTAATAATTTTCTGACTGGTGCGGCAAGACCTTTCGTGGCTAATTGTTGCTTGTTATACCAGACTATGCGCTCAGATTCCATTAGTGGCGGGCACCATTGTTTTACAGGTATGACGACAGGCCTAATTTCCAGTTGAAAATGACTAAACGTATGTTTTAAAAAATGATATTTTTTGATAGGTTTCTCTATTTCACAATAATAGTGTTTTTTGCAAAAATTTTTCATATTTTCTGTTATTGAACATTCCGGCAAACTCCATAATCCCCCCCAAATTCCGAACGGCGGCCGTTTTTCTAGTAAAATTTCTTGCTGATCATTGATTAAGATTAGCATCTTGATGGTACGGCAAGGGATGGTTTCACGTGGTTTGGGTGAGGGATAATCTGTAGTGTTATTTTCAATATAAGCTTGGCAATGGCTTTGTAAAGGGCATTCTGTACATTTGGGTTGCGTGCGTGTGCAAACGAGTGCGCCCAGATCCATCATCGCTTGTGTATATTCACCAATGTATTTATTTTTGGGCGTATAATGTTCAGCTAAAGCCCATAATTGTTTACTTACTATGCTTGAACCAGACCAGCCTGAGATGGCATGAAACCGCGCCAGTACTCGTTTTACATTTCCATCGAGTATAGTCGCAGGCTGGCTAAATGCTAAGGCAAGTATGGCGCCGGCTGTTGATCGACCGATGCCAGGTAGGTTTTGTAGTAACAATAAATCTTGTGGAAATTTTCCTGAATATTCTTTTTCAATGGATTGCGCACAGCGGTGTAAATTGCGTGCCCGAGCATAATAACCTAAGCCTGCCCAAAGCATAATAACCTCATCGATATCTGCTTTAGCGAGTGAGGAAAGTGTCGGAAAATGTTGAACAAAACGTTCAAAATAAGGAATCACTGTGGCAACTTGGGTCTGTTGCAGCATGATTTCCGAAAGCCAAATAAGATAGGGTGATTTTGCTTGCTGCCAGGGGAGATGTTTGCGGCCCGAGCTACTGAACCAGGTTAATATTTTTTGTTGAAATTGTTTAGCTGTTAGTGTCACGGGACGCTTTATAACAAATTAGTTACTGATGTTTTGCTTTAGTAATTAATGAAATAGTTTGTTTAAATCTAATTTTTTTAATGTATCGCCTAGTTTCCCTTTGAGTTTTTCTTTGATGATGTCCACACTGAGTTGATCCAGAATGGGGCTGATAGAAATGTGTTCTAAAGGTCCTGAGATCCGAATCGGTATGGCAATTCCTTCAGGGCTACCGTCGGCTAAAATCGGTTGGGCTTGTAATTCATAATTGATTTGTTGCAATGGTAAATTCAACAAGCCTTTACCATTGACACGCAAACGACCGCTGCTAATGATTAAATCATTGTTACTGACGATGCCCTGATTAATATTAAAACTACCATTAAATTTATCGAATGGTGTATCCGAACCTGTGTTCTTAGGTGTGACTTCGTGTTTAAGTAGTGCTTTTCCTAATGCTATCCAATAGGATAAATTAATTCCTTTTAGTGCACCTTGATCTAAATTAAAGTGACCTTGTCCGCTTAAATTTTTTATGAGTGCATCAGTGGTATCACCGGTCGTGGTTACATTAAGGTTCAATGTCGCTAAACCGGCTAATTGTATCTGACTTTTATTAATTAGATCTTGCAACAATAATGCAGTGTTAATTTGATTAAATTGATTTTGCGCAGTAATGAAGGGTACTTTTGGATTAAGATTGACAGTGGCTTTTCCCTGATAATTGCCTCGATAAAATTGGGCATTAATAGGATTAAGCGTAAGCAAATTATTTGAAAATTGAAAGCCAAGATGTATTTGTTGAAAAGTTAATTGTCCTGTTTTAATTTGAGGGCTGTTTAAGCGACCCGCAAAGCTAGGATTATTTAAAATATGTTGTCCTGTAATCTGTCCGTTTAGTTTAATTTGATTAATAAAGGCAATGAGGTCATCAACGGTAATATCTTGTTTATTTAAATCGAAATTGATATGTCCTTTTAGAGAAAGAGGAAGTACGCCTTTAGGATAATTAGGCCCTTTTAAATAAGTATTTAAATTAAGATGATTAAATTCTAGATGGCTTCTATCGGCACTGAGCAAGATATCTGAGCGCAACTTAACGGCAGCATTAATATTAGGTACGTTAGAATTTAAGTTAAACTGAATGTCAAAAGGGGAAGTTTTATTAATAGCAAGATTTGCACTTTTAAGCTGTAGTCCAGTTATCTCAATATGCTTATTTTTTTGCTGGTCAGCATAAATAATATGGCCGTCACGAATGCCTAAACCGGTTACGATAAATCCTATTGGTTTTAAACGATCTAAACGATTATTTTCTGAACTACTAGAAGTTTTGTTAGACGAGGTCAGCGGACCTTCCCAGTTGACCTGACCCTTAGCATTTTTTACCAAATAGAGTGTGAGTCCATTTACTTGAAACTTACCAATTTCCAACTGCTTATGTAATAAGGGGAGTAAACGAACTTGAATGTCTAACTTTTTAATTTGTGCGAAGGGATTACTACCAAAGCCCGGGCTATTAGTCAGTTTGGCATCATTTAATTGTAATCCTAACCAAGGGAAAATAGACCATTGAATATCACCACCTAATTGCAGCTGACGCCCAGTAAACTTGGTGACGGCTTGACTAATCTGTGGTTTAAGATCGTTGGGATTCACGAACACCACTAATCCTATCAAAGAGACTAGGGCTAGTAATATAACAGCGCCAATAAAAGTAATAAAAATACGAAATATCTTAGACATGGGGTTTTATTTCCTCAAAAATCTTCTAAACGGACTATCGCGTAAGCAGGTTCTTCATAGGGGTGAGATTTTTTTAAAGCTGCTATGACCGGCTTAATATTTTTTTCATCACAAAGCATTTCAACTAAATATTCGTCGAGCGTTTCTACGTTTCCTTTTTGACCTTTAAAAGGGTTAGACTGTGCCAAGGGGCGAAATTGACCTCGTCCTAATAATTGCCAAGCACAGTGATCATAATTCCCTAGTCGACCGCCACCCTGATCAAACATTGCTAGTTTGACTGCTTCAAGATGATCGCTAGGAATATAGACTGAAATTTTATACATGGATATTAGTATATAGTATTTGAGATTAAATTTGCGAGTGAGCTAAGATTGTCTATGATAAATCGCGTTAAAAACATTGTTTTCAGTCAATTATGGGAGAATTATAGCTCTCATTTAACCGAGTTAACTACGATTCAAAGTTATATTCAGAAGCATTTTCAGGAAGAATTAATTCTGGATCATTTTGCAATCATTGATTTGCCGGGTCCTTTTACGGGCATGGATACGCTTTCTTGTTTATTCTCTTATCTCGGTTATAGGATACGCGGACAGGACTATTTGGCTGAAAAACAAAATAATTTTAGATGGTTGTCCGAAGAAGTAAGTCCTGAGACTTTGGCCACTGAGGTATCACCGCAAATAGTAGTTGCAGATTTTCGCCGCGAAGCGTTAGCGCCCCAAGTATTAAAAATTATTGATCGTTATGCCGGGTTTGCACAAGCATTAGATCATGAGCAATTAAAATTGTTACATCAGCGTACTTTACAACAAGATGAACAGGCCGCTAAACAACTAGCGAAATTCATTTTGAATTATCTTCAATCTAGAGATTGGCCCTTACCTACTCTGCAAGAATATGCAATAGTAAAAAATCAAAATGAATTGTTAGCGTGGGTGTTAGTGATGGGTCGTCAGGTTAATCATTTCGCTTGGGGAATTCATTTATCTAAAAGTTTTGCTCAATTAAAAGAATTTAATCAATTTTTGAGTTCTACTTTAAATATTCCTTTGAATCAAAAAGGTGGTTTGATAAAAGGCAATATTAATAAGGGTATAGAACAAAGCGCTACCCAACCCACTCTTAAATCCATAAAACTTGCTGATGGAGTCATAGATTTATCGGATCGATTTATCGAATTTGTTTGGCGTTATCCCAAAACAGAAAAAGCCGAAGAAAAAATACGCTGGCATGATTATTTTACCGGTTTTGTTGCAGATAATGCCGATCGTGTGGTTGAATCATTGTATTTAAAATAACTTTTGGAAATGAAATTGAACAAAAAAATTTATTATGTCACCAATAATGCAGGTAAATTCGAAGAGGTTCGCGATTTCTTTGATAAGACTGCTTCGTCTTTCCAGGTTGAACAATACGCTATCGAAATTGATGAAATTCAGAGTTTAGATCAAAAAATAGTGGTGTCAGATAAGGTAAAAAAAGCATTTGACGTGGTTAAGCAACCTTTGTTGCTTGATGATGGAGGATTATTTTTTGCTGCTTATAATCAATTTCCTGGAACTTTATCGAAATTTGTATTCCAAGGATTAGGCTTTAAAGGCTTATTCAAATTGGTAGAGGAAGACAATCGTGCCTCTTTTATTTTACAGCTAGCCTACACCGATGGACTGCAAACGCAATTATTTGAAGGTATTTGTCAGGGTAGGATCATCATGCCTGAAGATTTATCTTCGCATCCTAAACTTCCATTTACAGCCATCTTTAAACCCGATGGTTCTGATAAAACCTTGGCGCAATTACGTTACACAGAGGATTTTTTTCATTTTTCTTTTCGTCAACAAGCATTGCAGAAATTTTTAGATTGGTATCAAACTCAATAAGCTCCTCAAGGAAAAAATTCTGACCAAGGATCAAAAAAAGCTCATTTTTTCAGCTTGTATAGGGACTATTTTAGAATGGTATGATTTTAGTCTTTATGCGTATTTAGCCGGTATGTTTGCGCAGATTTTTTTTCATAGTCTACGTAGCACGGGTTTATTACTGAGCTATAGTGTTTTTGCAATGGGCTATTTGGCACGCCCTTTGGGTGCAGCGCTATTTGGTTATCTAGGCGATACGCAAGGTAGAAGAAAAGCCTTAAGCCTAAGCGTTTTACTAATGGCGATAGCGACTTGTGGTATAGGCTTGCTTCCAGATTATGCAACGATCGGAATAAGTTCTGCATTTTTATTACTTTTCTTTCGATTACTACAAGGTATAGCAGTAGGAGGCGAAGCGTTTGGTTCTGCGTGTTTTATTGTAGAATCGATACCCTCTAATAAAACCGGTTTTTTTTCCTCATTAATTTGGGCTAGCTCCGTGATCGGATTGTTATTTGGGTCACTCATTGTTTTTGTTTTATTCGTTAGTTTTCATGGGCCTTTACTGTATCGTTTTGCCTGGCGTTTACCTTTTATGTTAGCCGCTATTAGCGGTTTAATCGCTTATTATATACGGACACGAACTGCAGAGACACCGGAATTTCAGCGTTTACATACTCGATGTTTAATAGAAAAATTTCCTTTAAAGACTATTTTTGTAGTGCATAAAGTATTGATAGTTCAATTAATGGGACTTTATTTATTATCGGCTTTGATAACCTATCTAGTATTTATTTTCATGCCGGTTTATTTCACAGACGTGTTAGGTCATTCTCGGATCCACGCACATGCATTGAATACGTTAATATTAATTTTACTGATACTGCTAGATATTTTTTTTGGTTGGCTTTCAGATAAAGTGGGTCGAAAACCTTTAATGTTATTAGGTGCAAGCGGATTGATGTGTTTTAGTTACCCACTTTATGTGATGATTGTGCACGGTGCTTTTTTTTCTGTTGTTATTGCGCAATTAGTTTTAACAATTCTTGCAGCCAGTTTTCAAGGGCCGTTGATGGCGCTTACGTTGGATCTGATACCGGTTACAGTGCGCTATACCTTGGGTTCGCTTAGCTATAACCTCGCTTATTCCATTTTTGGTGGCACAGCACCATTGCTTGCGATTTATTTAATAACAAAAACTTCTAATGTCGCCATACCCGGCGTATATCTTGCTATGGGTGCCGTTGTGGCAGTCGTTATGTTAATAACGATTAAAAAATTCACTATCATGGCGAGCGAATAGAGTCAGCGTGCATTCATGGATTGCCACGCACCTACGGTGCTCGCAATGACGAGTAATATTTTACGTGCTTGCAATAAACCGCTCTATTCACGAAATTCCTATCCTATAAGTGTATTTTAACTAGTTCCATTATTTTTTTTACATTTTCTTTATCTTTACTAGCCAATAGTTTTAATTCTGGCCAAGAACGTAACCAAGTTAATTGACGTTTAGCCAGCTGACGCGTTGCAATAATGGCAAGTTCTTGCATCTCAATATAGGAAATATTATTGAGTAAATAATTCCAAATTTGTCGGTAACCTACCGTACGGAGTGCGGGTAAATTAGTGTTTAGATCGCCACGCTTAAATAATTTTTCCACTTCTTCTATGAAACCTAAATCTAACATTGTTTGAAAACGCATTGCGATAGCTTTATGTAGTAGGTTTCTATCCTCTGGAAGCAATGCAATATTAATAAATAAATAGGGTGACGCTGAGAGAGAGGGTGTGAGTTGTAATTCAGTTAATGTTTTCCCTGAAATTTGAACAACTTCTAATGCGCGTAAGATTCGTTGCGGATCATTAGGATGAATACGCTGTGCAGCAATCGGGTCAATAGCAGACAAACGTTCATGAAGCTTATTTAAGCCCAAATCTTTTAGATCTTTTGTTAATTGCTCACGAACCAGAGGATTAGCGGGTGGTAAAGTGGCAATGCCTTGTTGCAAGACATGAAAGTAAAGCATCGTTCCACCTACCAATAAAGGAATACGACCTTTATTAATAATTTCTTCAACTGCGCTGATAGCATCTGTCCTAAATTCTGCGGCGGAATAGACTTCGCTAGGATCATGCGTATCAATTAATCGATGCGGAGCTTGTTTTAAAATAAGCGTAGAGGGTTTGGCTGTACCGATATCCATGCCACGATAAATCATAGCTGAATCGACACTAATGATTTCACAGTCTAAATAGGAGAGTAAATCGATGGCCAGATTAGTTTTTCCTGAAGCAGTAGGGCCCATCAGGCAAATAACAGGTTTAACGTCCACGTAAAAACAACCGGTCAATATCAGATAGAGACAACTGTTTCCAGGTTGGTCGACCATGGTTACATTGATTACTGTGCGAAGTTTGTTCCATATCTCGCAGTAGTTGGTTCATTTCCATCAGTGTCATGTTGCGATGCGCACGTACGGCACTATGACAAGCTACGCTAGAAAGTAATTCGTTAATTTTTTCAGGAATATGCTGGCTGTTAGTATGTTGATTTAAATCACTTAACACGTCATGTACTAATTGCTCAAGATTGCTTTGGGCTAAAAGTTCTGGAATTTGACGAATAACGATAGTTTCAGGACCTAGATTTTCAAGTTTAAAGCCAAATTCTGTGAATAGATGAGCATATTCATCTAATAACAGTATCTCTTGTTGAGATAATGTTAAACAGAGTGGAATTAATAAAATTTGAGTTTTTATACCGGCATTTTTTATGTCTTGCTTTAAGCGCTCATAAAGGATGCGTTCGTGTGCGGCATGAATATCTACAAGAATTAAGCCCTGCGTATTTTGGGCCAAAATATAAATACCATGCAATTGTGCTAAGGCAAAACCTAAAGGTGGATCGTTGAGCAAATTTTCTGTAGGTGTAATTGTTAATGGAATAGAAAATGATCTTTCCGTTAACAATTTTTTCTGTTCTGCAGGCGAAATACTAGGCTCATGATTGATTTTAATATTTTCAGTACTGTAAATCGGAGTATCTAGTGCAACCTGTAAAGGAAAACTGCTTTGACGAGGGTTAGCAATATCAGTAGATAGTTGAGCCATGTTCTCATTTAACTCAGTTGCCGGGATTATTGATTCAACTGTTTGTGGCTGAGGAGAAGTATTAGTCAAAGCTTTTTGTAGACTTTGTTTGACAAAATCGTAGACCAAGCGACTCTCGCGAAAGCGAACTTCATGTTTCGCCGGATGAGCATTTACATCAACTGATTGCGGATCTAGCTCGATAAATAGCGTAAAAGCAGGGTGACGGCCATTATAAAGAACATCATGATAAGCTTGTTTAACGGCGTGATTGATTAGCTTATCTTTCACCATGCGTCGATTAACATAAAAAAACTGGTGATCGCTTTGGCTGCGTGAAAAAGTGGGTAATGAAATCCAACCCCATAAACGCAGATCGATGCCGTGCATATCAATGTAGATAGCATTTTCGACAAACGCGCGACTACATAGTGTGGCAATACGTTGCTCTTTTGACGCTTCGTCGTAAGCAGGATGCAATTGGTAAATGGGTCGTTTATTATGCTGTAAACTAAAGCCTATACCAAAATGACTGAGGCTCAAACGTTTTATCAAGATTTCTATATGCGCGAATTCGGTTTGTTCTGACTTTAAAAATTTACGCCTACCAGGTGTATTAAAGAAAAGATCGTGAATTTCTACTGTTGTTCCTCGTGCACGAGCAATAGGGACAGGTGTTAGCGGATGTTCCTGGTGATAATCGCAACTGATTTTCCAGCCTTGTTGCGTAGTTTCTGTTGAAGAGCTTAAGTTAAGACGAGCGATAGAGCTGAT
This sequence comes from Rickettsiella endosymbiont of Aleochara curtula, assembly GCF_964030935.1. Lineage (NCBI taxonomy): Bacteria > Pseudomonadati > Pseudomonadota > Gammaproteobacteria > Legionellales > Coxiellaceae > Rickettsiella > Rickettsiella endosymbiont of Aleochara curtula. Next base: position 784,084 of record NZ_OZ034990.1, on the reverse strand, counting down.
ACTGGCTAAAGCTTCGCCTCGGAAACCTAGGGTGTTGATCCGTTCTAAATCATTGAGAGTGTGGATCTTGCTGGTTGCATGTCGATCCAAAGCTAAAATTAAATCATCTTTATGTATCCCATAGCCATTATCGCGGACACGGATGCGTTGCATGCCGCCTTTATCAATATCAATGTCAATTTGCTGACTTCCAGCATCCAGACTATTTTCGACGAGTTCTTTAACGATAGAGGCAGGCCGTTCAATCACTTCTCCGGCTGCAATTTGATTGGCCAAATGCGATGTTAAACGTTGGATACGACCTGACATAATTTGCTACAGTTAAAAGACGGTAATTCTATCAAATTTTTAGCACTAGCTGAATAATCGGATTTTATTGGTGGATTGTTTGCAGAATTTAAGTTTTGATATCCAATATTGGAGATTTATTGAAAATAAAAAAACGCTGTATGGTAAATGAAAGGATAAATAATGCAATTTCCGCAATAATTTTGCTGCTATATACGTTTATTCCAAAACCATGGATTAATGTAATTAAACTGTAAGCAATAAGCCCTAAAAAACTGGCTAGTGCGGTGTATTTCAGCGCAGCAGGTAACCAGTGATTTTTGCTTTTAAATGCGAGGTGCTGATTTAATTTGAAATTGAAAGTGGCCGATAAAATACGACCCAATAATACTGCTAGAAATATATTTTTTTTAAGCCAGTAGGTTAAGAAAAACAAAGCAAAATCAATGGCCGCTGAAATTAAGGAAATGGCAGCAAAGCGGATAAACACAAAATAAATTTTGATTGAATCTATTAAAGGATTAAAATGAGATGAACGATTATGATCTAAATACACCGTTTTTATCGGGATTTCTTGAATATTGACTTGGTGATCTTCGGCAATTAATAACATTTCTAATTCAAATTCATAACCACGCGCATTCGAATTTAATAAAGGTAATAATAATTCCCGAGGAATGACGCGTAAACCGGTTTGCGTATCTTCTAAGATAGTTTTACTAAATAGGCGTAAAATATATTTAGTCAATTTATTGCCAAATCGACTACGCCAGGGAATCGGTGCTTGGTTAAATGTACGTCTTCCTAAATATAGATCAGAAGGTTTTTGCATGAAAACGGTGGAGAGATGAAGAATATCGTGAGGAAGATGTTGCCCATCAGCATCCGCAGTGACGATGCCTAATTCTTTGGGATGACTGGTGGATAACCAATGCTGAAATCCTGTTTTTAATGCCTGACCTTTACCTTTATTTTTTGAATGGCGCAGAAGTTCGATATTAAAAGCTTGAATTCTTGAGAAAATGTTTTGCGTATCAACATCCGATCCATCATCTACCACAATAATCCGTTGTTTAGATTGACTTTCGCGTAAAGATTTTATCAGTGTTACCAGATTATCGTTAGGCTGGTAAGCAGGAATAAGAATAGTTGGATAAGAGAAGTCCATTAACATAGCTTGAGTATAAGTAAAAGAGATAGAGGAGACTAGTCCTTTATAAGATTCACTTTAATAGAAGGTTGCAAAGCTTAAATCTAAAGTCAATGATTCATTAGGTAAGTATCGAATAAGGATAAGGTTTGTTCACCTTCAGGGGTTTTGGCAAAGAATCGAAATTGTCGGTTCATATCGATCAAATCGATATGACAAACAATATCGGGTTTGGGTAGAAAGTTTACAGCACGTTCAGGCCATTCTATTAACCAAATGGCGGCGTGACCAAATTCATCGTAAAGCCCCATGTCGAGTATCTCGTTGGCGGATTGCAAACGATAGAGATCGAGATGATAAACAAAGTAACCCGCTATCTCATAAGTTTCCATTAGTGTGTAGGTAGGGCTTTTGACTAAGCCTGGAAAACCTAAACTTTTTACGAGAGCACGCACAAAGAATGTTTTGCCTGCGCCTAGTTCGCCATTTAAAAAAATGATCAATCGTCTATTTTTAGGACAGAATTTGGCAAATTCTTTGGCTAACTGTACGGTTTCCTTTTCTGTTTTAAGCAACGTGCAAGTCATAAATCACTCTAGAGCATTCGATGAAATCTGAAAAATAAGCAGCATCCGTTAATGCGTTAATTTTTTAAATTTCATTTTTTTTTCTGATTGAGCTTCCTGATCACCTAGGCGACTTGAACGATCGGCTTCATAGTCAGAAAAATTACCGGTAAAGCATTCTATTTGATTATTGTCTTGAAAAGATAGGATATGCGTCGCGATTCTATCTAAAAACCAACGATCATGAGAAATAACCAAGGCACAACCGGGAAAACTTAACAGGGCTTCTTCTAAGGCACGTAAAGTTTCTACGTCTAAATCATTGGTAGGCTCATCGAGAAGTAACACGTTGCCTCCGGCACGCAATAATTTGGCTAAATGGACACGATTACGCTCACCTCCGGAAAGATTCTTTACTAATTTTTGCTGGTCAGAACCTTTAAAATTAAAGCGCCCAACATAGGAGCGAGAAGGCATTTGAAATTGATTAATCGTCATAATATCCAGTCCTTCAGAGATTTCTTGCCATACGCTATGATCAGGGTTTAGTGAATCACGACTTTGATCGATATAAGCAAGCTGTACTGAAGCGCCTTGATGGATGTGGCCGCTATCGGGCTGTTCTTGTTGCATAATCAGTTTAAATAAAGTGGATTTTCCAGCACCATTTGGACCGATAATGCCTACGATGGCACCTTTAGGCACGGTAAAGCTAAAATCATCGATTAGTACGCGTCCGTTGAAGCCTTTAGTAAGGTGATCAAATTCCAATACCGAATCGCCTAAGCGTAATCCGGGTGGGATATAGAGCTCTTGAGTTTCGGCGCGTTTTTGAAATTCTTGCGAGCTAAGCTCTTCAAAACGTGCGAGCCGGGCTTTGCTTTTTGCTTGCCGACCTTTCGGGTTAGTCCTTACCCATTCCAATTCAGCCTTTAAGCTTTTTTCATGAGCGGCTTGTTGTCTGCCTTCTTGAGCGAGACGCTTTTGTTTTTGCTCTAACCAAGAGGAGTAGTTTCCTTCGTAGGGAATGCCATGACCGCGATCGAGCTCCAAAATCCAGCCGGCTACATTATCTAGAAAATAACGATCATGGGTTACAGCAATGACGGTGCCTGGATAATCATGTAAAAAACGCTCTAACCATGCCACACTTTGTGCATCTAAATGGTTAGTGGGCTCATCTAATAGCAACATATCAGGGTTAGATAATAATAGTCGACACAAAGCAACACGGCGGCGTTCACCACCGGAAAGTTGAGTCACTTGAGCATCCCATGGAGGTAAACATAGCGCGTCCGCAGCAATATTCAGTTTACGCTCTAATTCCCATCCACCTTGTGCATCTATCTGAGCTTGTAATTCACCTTGTTCTTCAAATAGCTGATTCATTGCCGTTTCACTCATCGGTTCAGCAAATTTCATGCTAATTTCGTTAAACCGATCCAATAGTTTTTTAGTATCGGCAATGGCCTCTTCCACATTGCCACGCACATCTTTAAGTGGGTCTAATTGTGGTTCTTGGGGTAAGAAACCTATTTTGGTTCCAGGTAATGCCCGCGCTTCACCTACAAAATCCTTATCCACCCCCGCTAAAATGCGTAGTAAGGTTGATTTGCCAGCACCATTCAGCCCTAAGACCCCAATTTTTGCTCCGGGGTAAAAAGATAGCCAAATATCTTTTAGAATTTCCCTTTTAGGCGCAACGATTTTACTCACTGCTTGCATGGTATAGATATATTGTTGTGACATAACTTAGAATTAATTAATGGATTATTAGAAAAAGAGAATACTAGCAACATTAGCTTGAACTAGCCAGATTTTTTGTAGCCCTAATCCTACTAAATTCGGTTATTTTTAGGTAGAAATGTAAGGGGAACGGTCGCCATATAGATCTCAGCGCTAGATCAATTTGCTTGTTATTAGTTGAGTTAAGCAGTCGCACACAGCAGAATAGTTTTGCATGACGGACTCATTTCCTACCCTACGTGAAGTCAAAAACTAGTTTTTGATTAGTGCTTAAAAAGCAAGTAAAATAAATAGAATTTTTATTAATAATAAATTTTTTGTCATCCCCAAAAAGGATTAAATCATCATGTCTTATTTTTTACGAGAAACTATTAGCGATTTTGATCCTGATTTATGGTCTGCAATGCGCAAAGAAGCCAAGCGTCAGGAAGACCATTTGGAATTAATCGCTTCAGAAAATTACACCAGTCCGTTAGTCATGCAAGCACAGGCTTCCGTGTTGACGAATAAATATGCAGAAGGTTATCCCGGTAAACGCTATTATGGCGGTTGTGAATATGTTGATATTGTCGAGCAATTAGCTATCGATAGGGCAAAGGAATTATTTCAAGCGGATTATGCCAATGTACAAACGCATTCTGGTTCTCAGGCAAATGCCGCAGCTTATATGGCTTTGCTTGAGCCCGGTGATACTTTGTTAGGGATGAGTTTAGCGCATGGTGGGCATTTAACGCATGGAGCAAAAGTGAGTTTTTCGGGAAAAATGTATCAAGCTTATTCTTATGGTGTAACGTCCGATACACAATTGATTGATTATGATGAAGTAGAACGACTGTCAAAACAACACAAACCTAAATTAATTATTGCGGGTTTTTCAGCTTATTCGCGAGTAGTGGATTGGCAACGTTTTAGAGATATTGCCGATGAAGTGGGCGCCTATTTTTTGGTGGATATGGCTCATGTGGCTGGACTGGTGGCAGCCGGGTTGTATCCTTCACCCATTCCCATTGCCGATGTGGTGACAAGTACCACACATAAAACTTTACGTGGGCCGAGAGGAGGCTTAATTTTAGCGCGCTCAAATCCCGAAATCGAAAAGAAATTAAATTCAGCCGTATTTCCAGGGCAACAAGGCGGACCGTTGATGCATGTTATTGCCGGTAAAGCCGTCGCTTTTAAAGAAGCTTTAGAGCCAAGTTTTAAAGTCTACCAGCAACAAGTGATAGCTAACGCAAAAGCTATGGTTGAGGTGATGTTGCAAAAAGGTTATAAAGTCGTCTCGGGCGGGACTGATAACCACCTTTTCTTAATCGATATGATAGCAAAAAATATCACCGGGAAAGAAGCAGAAGAGATATTAGAAAAAGCCAATATTACGTTAAATAAAAACATGCTGCCTAATGATCCTCGCTCACCCTTTGTTACCAGTGGTTTACGTATCGGTACGCCAGCCATGACGACAAGAGGTTTAAAAGAAAAAGAGGTGAAACAAGTCGCGCATTGGGTATGTGATGTGCTCGAAAATCTAAAAGACCCTGCGACGATAGAAAAGGTCAGAAAACAAGTCATGGCACTATGCGGTCAATTTCCAGTATACTCCGCCACGAGGGTGTCTTCAATTGCACAATGATGGCCAAAAACCGCTATTTTTCTGCGTTTCGTTACTCATACTATTGTGAGTGTGCCGTTACGATACTTAAAAAATAATGTTTTTGGACCTGTCCTTGCACAATTGAAGATACACTCGGAGCTCAGAAATCTTTTTCTAGAGAAACAATGATGTTTTGTCCATTTTGTAATGAAGCAGATACTAAAGTGATCGATTCGCGTCTGAGTAGTGATGGTCAGCAGGTCAGGCGTCGTCGTGAGTGTTTACAATGTAATGAACGCTTTAGTAGCTTTGAATCGGCTGAGCTAGGATTGCCGCGCGTGGTCAAGCGTGATAATACACGCAGTGCATTTGATCAGGAAAAATTAAGAGCGGGTATGCTCAAAGCCCTAGAAAAAAGACCGATTTCCAGCGAGCAAGTGGAGGCGATAATTTTACGTTTAATGAAAAAATTACGCTCCTTGGGAGAACGTGAAATTTCTTCTCGACAAATTGGTGAGTGGGTTATGGAAGAGCTGTGTGATTTAGACCCCGTCGCCTATGTAAGATTTGCTTCGGTGTATCGCAGCTTTCAGGATATACAGGCATTCAATCAAGCGATTGAACAATTAAAACAAGATATTTCTGCTAATAAAAAACAAGCTCATGACACTGAAATCGAAAAAAAATAATAATTTTAAGCCAAAACAACGCGCACGACGTTTTGCTATGCAAGCCATTTATCAATGGCATTTAACGCAGGAAAAATTTTCTGTTATTCAAGCTAGATTTTTGCATCAAGAGGAAATGGTGAGTGTAGATACTGCTTATTTTCTTTTGTTGGTTCAAGGAGTCTTACAGGATCAAATATCATTAGATAAGCATTTACAGGAATGTCTCGATCGTCCACTAAAAGAATTAGATTTGGTAGAACTGGCAATTTTAAGATTGGCTGCTTATGAATTACTTCAATGTGCCGAAGTCCCTTATAAAGTGGTTTTAAATGAATCTATCGAGCTGGCAAAAATGTTTGGTGCTACCGATAGTTATAAATATGTTAATGGAATTTTACATTTACTAGCAAAAAAAAATCGCCCTACGGAATGTAAATAATTGATAATTATTTTCTCATCATCAATTAATAATGTCTTTTAATGAATTTGATTTGATTCAACATTTTTTTAATCAAGAAACAAGTAATCGTAAAGATGTTGTTTTAGGCATAGGCGACGATGCTGCTTTATTGCAAATGCCACTTGGCCAACAGTTGGTGGCAAGTACCGACACATTAGTATCAGGTCGACATTTTCCTGAAAATACACCCCCGGCAGATATTGGGTATAAAGCATTAGCCGTTAATTTGAGTGATCTCGCTGCAATGGGTGCTGAACCAGCCTGGATATTATTGGCACTTACTTTACCTAACGCCAATGAAATTTGGCTCCGAAAATTTACCGACGGCTTTTTCCCCTTAATGCAACGTTTCCGATTGCAATTGGTAGGGGGAGATATGTCGCAAGGGCCACTTACAATTACCGTTCAAGCTTTGGGGTTTGTTCCGCCGGGAAAAGCTTTATGTCGTATCGGAGCACGCCCAGGTGATCGCATTTATGTCACTGGAACCGTAGGTGATGCAGGTTTGGCGCTAGAAACAATAAATAAAAAAGATTGCTTAGAACTAACATCTTCACAAATTCTTGCAGTCATGCAGCGTTTACATCGACCAGAACCTCGAGTCGAGATAGGCTTAGCGCTAAGGAATATTGCAAGCAGTGCTATTGATGTTTCAGATGGATTAGCGGCCGATTTGGGACATATCTTGTCTGCCAATCAAGTAGGTGCGATTCTGCAATTAGAAAAACTTCCTTTATCAGATAGTCTGCGAGCTTTACCACTCGAAAGAGCATGGCAATTGGCGTTAAATTCAGGAGACGATTATGAATTATGTTTTACCGTGCCAGAATCGCATGAAAGGATGTTACAACAACATTTAACTGCATTGAATACACGCTATAACTGTATAGGGACTATTAAAAAAGAACCTGGATTAATATTGCTTGGGAACAATGGAGCAACTTTTAGTATTGATAAAACCGGATTTCAACATTTTATCTAATAATAAGCGCTGTTATCTGTTCGCCATGGCTTCTAATCAGTATATAATCTTTTTCCAAGAGTTTCGCGGATAAAATGATACGCCAAGGGTGAAAACCGGGAAAACACCGGGCGAGCGGATGTGATGAGCGTGGCCATCCAGTAGATTGCCGCGCGCTCCGCGCTCGCAATGACGAGTAAACTATATATGGTACTTATGTGAGAAAATTATGCAAAAGGATCTAGTGCGCAAGGTATTTAGTCATCCTATCTACTTAATTGCTTTTGGGTTTGGTGCTGGACTATCACCTTTTGCGCCGGGTACCTGTGGAACATTAGTTGCTATTCCCTTGTATTATTTCATACAGTCCTTTTCTTTAGTAAATTACGGATTGGTTTTGCTATTCGCCACTTTGATAGGAGTATGGATTTGCGACATTACAGAGCGAGGCATAGGTGTGCATGATTATTCAGGGATAGTTTGGGATGAAATATGTGGATTCGGTTTAACTATGTTTGCTGCGCCGAAAGGTTGGTTATGGATAGCGATTGGTTTTGTTTTATTTCGTTTGTTTGATATTGTGAAACCTTGGCCTATCGCTTGGATAGATCGCAAAATGCCGGGTGGAATAGGCGTCATGGTCGATGATTTAATGGCGGGCGTGTATGCTTGGATAGTGTTACAGCTAATCTATCATTTTCATTTATTTTAAAAAGCAATCACATATTCAAGTGCGAAGAGTAAATTCTATTCTCGGTGATAAGGATGATTACTTAATAGACTCCAAGCGCGATACAATTGCTCTGCTACAACAATTCGAACCAATGCATGCGGAAGTGTCAAACGGGAGAGTGACCAAATACGCTCAGCATGGTTTATACAAGTGTCACCTAAACCATCAGGGCCACCAATTAACAAACTGACATCTTGTCTTTCTAGCTGCCACTGTTGTAAAGTTTGCGCCAATTGTTGAGTATTCCACATCTGTCCTTTGACGTCTAAAGCAATGACACGAGAGCGCTTGGGAATGGCAGCTAATATTTTTTTTTCTTCTTCGGCAACGTGTTTAGAGATTTGAGAATTTTTATTACGTTTACTGAGCGGTATACTTATTAAATTAAGCTTACATTCCGCCGGTAAACGTTTCTGATAATCTTGAAAACCCGCTTCTGCCCATGAGGTGCATCGGCTTCCTACGGCAATTAGATGAAGGATCATGGTTCTCTAGGGTTGGCTCCATAACTTTTCAAGATTATAAAATTCACGCTCTTGAGGTAGCATGATATGGATAATTGCATCGACTAAATCGATCAATACCCATTCCCCTTCCTTCTCACCTTCAATCCCATAGATGGTCATGCCTTTGGCTTTGGCTGCTGAGATTAAATATTGTGCCAAGGTTTTAACATGCCGATTAGAGTTTCCGGTGCAAATGATCATCAGATCGGTAATGTCAGTAATTTTACTGACATCGAGGACGGTAATATTTTTTGCTTTGTGATCTTCTAATAAATTGACTAGGTCAGTTTGCAGATCTTTATTTAAAGTAGGTTGTATCATAAATATAACTTTTGTTCCAAAATGTAATCCAGGACGGCAGGAGGTAATAAACCAACAGGGTAATTACCACTCGCAATGGTCTGGCGTATGTAAGTGGCCGAGATGGGTAAAGCTTTTACATCAGTCATGAATAATAATCCAGCGGGTTGTTGAGATAATAACAAAGGATTCAAAGTTTGATAGCTTTCAACAAAAGCGTGGATTTCCTTAGGATAAGATTTAGCCTGATCGGGTCTAGGCACAATTAATAAATGTGCATAATCGATTAGCGAGGTCCATTGCTGCCAGCGATCTAATGTGGCTAAATTATCATATCCTAAAATAAGGCCCAAGGGCGTATTCCCTAATTCTAGACGTAGAGAAGCTAAGGTTTCTATCATGTAAGAAGGAGTGGCTCTGCGTAGTTCTCTTTGGTCAATCGAAAAATATGAATAGGGTTGTAAAGCAAGTTGCAGCATGGTAAGTCGCTGTTGTCCGCTAGCCACTATTTTTTTGTCACTAACTGAATTCTTACAAGGAATGAAACGGACTTCGTTCAAACGGAGCTGTTGATAGAGAGTTAATGCAACATGTAAGTGCCCATAATGGATGGGATCGAAGCTGCCCCCAAATATACCTATCATGTGTTGCTGGGCTCTGCAAATTCGAGGCTAAGTGTCTGTAAAGCATTCCAAACTTGACCGTTACCTATCCCTTTTATAAGTTGGTCAATGCGGCTGGCAAGACCTAGTAATCGATACCAATGCGTAAGCGGGTGACGCGTTAAGGCTTGTTGAAATAATATTTGACGCTTTTCCCATACCTGCTGTTCTTTAAAAAGCGTTATTAAATTTTGGCCTTGCTTAAGTTTATAGGAAAAAGAAGCTAATAATCGACATTCGCGACTCAGTGCCCATAAAATTAATAAAGGTTCTACACCTTCTTCTTTTAGGTGTGCTAAGATGCGTAAACAACGTTCAGAGTTTCCTTCTAATGCAGCATCGGTTAGTTTGAAAGGATCAAATCGTGCGCTATCGCTGAGTGCTTGCGTTATCATGTCAGTCGTAATGACATTAGCTTTTTCGTTAAAATATAAACTAAGTTTCTCTATTGTTTGCGCGGTCGCTAATAAATTTCCTTCGGTAGCAAAAATTAGGCATTCAATAGCCGCTTTTTCTGCTTTTAAACCCATGGCGTGAAAACGTTCTGTTACCCATCTAAATAATTGTGAGGTTTGCAGGGGCCATATGGGAATGACTAAACCTACCTTATCAATACTTTTAAACCAAGTAGTTTGCTGTAAGCGACGATCCAGCTTCCCGGCTATGATGAGTAAAAGTTTATTGGAAGGAGGATTTTTAGCATAGAGTGTGAGCGTTTGTGTGATAGCTTCAGAGTAGCCTTGTGATAGATGTAGTTCTAGCAGTTGTCGGTCTGCAAATAGTCCATAATTATTCATACAGCCAATTAGCGAGGAAGCATTAAAATGCGCGTCGGCATAAAATACTTGTCGATCGATAAAACCTGCGTTTTTTGCTGCTAGGCGTATGGCGTTGCAAGCTGCTTGAATTAATACTATTTCTTCACCGGCTACAAAATAAATCGATGCTAAATTAGGTTTATTTAATTGCTGATGTAACTGTTCATATCGACATTGCATAATAGATCTCTTTCATAACCTGCGTTATAGGCTTGATTTCATCGTTAACGCTACTCTGTGGTCCTCATTTACTTATGTAAACTTCGGTCCTCGATTATCGTTCGCTTCGAACTCAAGCCTATCACTTGCTTATGCAAGAGATCGAATAGATCATTGCTGAGGGCAAGTACTGCAGCGAAGCTGCTGGCGTAACTCTGGGGAACCTAAACGAATTAACAGTTGTTGAATAACATCCTGCTGCATATTTTCTTGTAAATCAGTTTCCGTATTCAGATCACCGGCAAGTTGATTGGAAGTAATCGAAAAGGTTCGTGTGGCTTGTATTAATTGTGGTGCCAATAAAACATGGCCCTTACAATCTATGATCTGAAATAAAATATTATAAACAAGCAAATAAGTGGTTGTTTGTCCAGCATTTCCTAGACTGGTAGTCGTGCGAGTAAAGTTTTGTGCAAGGATTTTTAACCGGGGGGATGCTGGAGTCGCGAGTGCGGTATGAACACCTGCCGCCGCTAATGCTTTTTGTAGTTCTTTGGTGAAACTGCTATAGGGCTGATCAGATTCCAAAGAAAGCGTATGAAAAGGTAAGGAAAACTCACAATGACCTCTTAATTGAAAGCCACAAGCAGTTAGCATGAAGCTAAAAATAAGACTAAATAATAACGGGTACCAACGAGTCGTCATAAATATACTCTTCGCACTTGAGTTTTTGTCTGTGTTGCCACTCAATTCGCAATCCTCATGTATCTTGATAAATGAAGGTTGCTTCATTCTCGCGGCGCATTGCCAAAAATCCCATTGCTGTGAGTATACTCATTTTAAATGACAATATTAACTAATTTTTTGGGGACTATAATGATTTTTTTAATCGTTTGATTTTCAGTATAACGTTTGATTTGGGGGTCATTAAGAATAATCGCTTTCAGTGTTTCATCGTTATAGTGTATATCAAGTGATAATTGTGCACGTAATTTACCATTTACTTGTATCACCCAATCAATTTTTTCAACGGTTAAAGCATCAGCCGCCACTTTCGGCCATTGTGCCTTACTAATTAAACCGCAAAATTTGAGTTCCTTCCATAAAGCATGAGCTATATGGGGAACGATAGGGGCTAGTAAGCGTAGTAATATGCTTAAACCTTGCCAGATTAAATGTTTAAGCGTGAGTGCTGCATCATCATCATTAGTAGAGTGTAATAAATGGCTGGCTGTTTGTAGCGTATTCAAAAGTTTCATGCAACTGGCAATAACGGTATTAAATTGTTGCCGTTCATAATCATTGCGCGCAACTTGTAAAATCTCATGAATTTGCCGACGTAAACTACGATATTCATTTGGAATTTTTGTCCAATCGATGGCCTGTGTGAAACTATGTTTATGCGTTTCATTGAGTTCCATTATCCAAGAATTGCCATACGCTAAAGCCCATAAACGTTTTAAAAATCGATAAGCGCCTTCGACACCTGCATCAGACCATTCTAAGGACTGCTCAGGAGGGGCCGCGAATAAAATAAATAATCGTAAAGTATCCGCTCCATACTGTGACATCAGTTTGGCAGGATCGACAGTATTTCCCTTAGATTTAGACATTTTTGCGCCGTCTTTGAGCACCATGCCTTGTGTCAGCAAGCGTGTAAAGGGTTCATTAGAATTCAGTAAATCTAAATCGCGTAATACTTTATGAAAAAAACGCGCATAGAGTAAATGTAATACCGCATGTTCAATGCCGCCAATGTAATGATCAACAGGCGTCCAATATTTTGCTCTGTCATCTAACATGGCTCTGTTTTGCGTCGGGCAGGCAAAACGTGCGTAATACCATGAAGATTCGACGAACGTATCTAGAGTATCTGTTTCTCTGGTGGCTGGCTGTTTACACGTAGGACAGTGGGTTTGATAAAACTCAGGCATATTTTTTAAAGGCGAACCAACGCCCTTAAATTCTATGCTTTCCGGAAGTACAACAGGTAAATCTTCTTCTGGAACAGGAACTACACCACAAGTAGGACAGTAAATAATAGGAATAGGTGTTCCCCAATAACGTTGACGTGAAACACCCCAATCACGAAGTCGGTAATGGGTGGTATGCACAGCGGTTTTTTCTTTTATTAATTGTTTTGCAATCGTTACAGAGGCTAATTCAACACTTAATCCGGTATAAGGACCCGAATTCATTAATGTTCCAGTATGCGAAATAAGCGCAGCTGACTGATAATCGTGTGACTGAGCGGATAGTATGACCGGGCGTATTGGTAGATCATATTTCTTTGCGAATTCAAAATCGCGCTCATCGTGAGCAGGCACTCCCATAATCGCTCCCGAGCCATAGTCAGTTTTGACAAAGTTGGCAATCCATATCGGCAAATTTTCCTTAGTCAGTGGATTGCAGGCGTTGAGTTGAGTGCTAAAACCTTTCTTTTCTAAATGCGCAGTGGCTTCTTCAGATGTTGGGATTTGTTGATAACGGGCAATGATAGCTTGCAACTTGGGATCGTGCTTGGCGACATAGTGTGCAATCGGATGCTGAGGCGAAACCGCGATAAAAGTAGTGCCAAATAGAGTGTCAGGACGGGTAGTAAAAACTTCAATCGAGTCTAATGCAGGATGATCAACTGTAAACTGAATCGTTAAGCCTTGAGATCGACCTATCCAATTGCGCTGCATGGTTTTGACTTCATCAGGCCATGCTTCTAAAGTATCAAGGTCATTTAATAATTCATCGGCATAATCGGTGATTTTTAAAAACCATTGCGGAATTTCTTTACGTTCTACAAGTGCACCAGAACGCCAACCGCGACCATCAATCACTTGTTCATTCGCTAATACGGTTTTATCAACAGGATCCCAATTCACCACGGCGTTTTTTTTATAGGCTAAGCCGTTCTTAAGTAATTGAATAAAAAGCCATTGCTCCCATCGGTAATAATCGGGTTTACACGTAGTAATTTCTCGACTCCAATCAAAACTTAAGCCGAGTTGTTTAAATTGTTTACGCATATGCTCAATGTTGGCATAAGTCCATTTGGCGGGTGGTATTCCTTTTTCGATCGCAGCATTTTCAGCAGGTAATCCAAAAGCATCCCAACCGATGGGGTGCAAAACATTTTTACCTAGCATGCGCTGATAGCGCGCAATGACATCACCCAACACATAATTACGAACATGACCTACGTGTAAATGACCGCTAGGGTAGGGAAACATAGAGAGGCAATAAAATTTTTCTTTATTAAGATCTTCAGTGACCTTGAAACATTGATGCTCTTCCCAAAATTTTTGGATGTCAGCTTCAAGTGCTAATGGTTGATATTGTTCTTGCATGTGGCTAATACCTTGTTTTATATGATAGCCGTTTGGATAAGGCTTGAGTCTGTGAGCCTGAATTAACCGAAGTATATCGGACTAAGTATAACCTTTTCGATAAGCGTAACATAAGATACATAATCCTACTAAAAAGATAATAATGGGACCATCGCCTAGATACACCCAGGGAGTTAAACCGACACTTTTATAGATCAAGCTGGTTAGTACACCGCTCTCGAAGGCAGGAAGTTGCGCTATAATTTTTCCTTTAGGTGTCACGATTGCTGTTAGGCCAGTATTGCTTAGGAAAGCTAAATAGCGTCCGGTGGCTAAGGCTTGAAACTGACCAATTTGTAGATGTTGAGCTAAAGCAAAAGAATGCCCGAACCAAGCATCATCATTTATGGTTAATAATAACTGAGCATGGTCTTGCAATGCTTGCCGTACTAAACCGGAATAAGCAATTTCGTAACAAATAAATGTGCCCAAATCCACATTGGCTACGTTGAATGCCGGTTGGTGATTGGGTCCTGGTGAAAAACTAGACATCGGAATATCTAATAAATTTAATAAGCCATGAGCCCAGATAATCCACCAAGGGAGATATTCACCGAAGATAACCAGTCGTTGTTTATAGTAAGTGGCATGATCCAGGCCTAAGGCTAACATGCCATTGTAGTATTGAAAGCCTTTCTGGATAGGAATTCCAGTAATCAGTGTGGTTTTATGTTGTTTGGCTTGCTGGTCAAGCTGTTTTAAAAAAGCTTGTGCTTGATTTTGTAAGAGAGGAATGGCAGCTTCTGGCCAAATGATGAGTCGACTATTCCAATGCGATTGTGTTAATTGCTGATAATGTATTAATGATGCTTTTTGATATTCAGGCTCCCATTTTACTTCTTGGGGAATATTAGCTTGTATCAGACTGATTTGAATTGGTTTCCCTTGAACGTGTGTCCAAGGGATAAAAGTTAAGGCATAACCTATCGCCCATAAGCCTATCAGCGCAAATAAGGGGCGACAATAATGAAAATTTTTTAGATCAAACTGACAATCGAAATATTTATTTAAAAAAGGGCAGAATAAAGTAAGCAATAAACTGGCAGACAAAGCGATTAGAAATGCGAGTGCATAGATTCCAAAAATCGGAGCATAGCCACTGAGAGGCGTGTTTACTTGGCTGCTGCCTAGTAATAGCCAAGGAAAACCAGTCAATATCCAACTCCGCACCCATTCTGCTAATGCCCAAGAGCTAGGAAAGATTAAATAAAGCTTGGTGAACGTATTACTAGGGAAAAAACGATTTAACAGAAAACCTTGGATGCCGGTAAATGAAGCTAAAATAAAAATAAATAGCGCAGTAATTAAGGAAGCTAAAAAAACAGAAGTATGGCCAAATTCATGAATACTAATAAATACCCATGAGACACCTATACCATAAAAACCTATACCAAAAATTAATCCCAAAATAAAAGCACGTTGCGCTGAGCTATTTATCCAGAGTAATAACAATAAAGCGGGTGAAAAAATAGCTAAAGGATAAATACCCATCGGGGCAAAAGCGAAGGCTAGCAAGCCGCCAGCAATGAGCGCGCTTATTTCTTTATAGTAGATCATAAAATTGCATAAGAACGAGTAGGCCAGTTGCATAACCGGCGTGCTAGACTTAATTTCATCGTTAAACGCCAGTCTACGGCCCTCATTTACTCATGTAAACTCCGATCCTCGACTATCGTTTGCCTCGAACTTGAGCCTATCACTGGGTTATGCAAGGGGTTTTTCAAGAAACCGATTTAAATGATACATCTTTTACAGATTTAAAGCTGCTATAGCGAAGGTTTAGTCTTCAAGAGCGAGCGCTAGTTTTAAACCACATTAATTTACTAAGAGCCGATTGTACATTACCGCTTAATTTCTCTGCCACTGATTTTTTAGTCAGATATTGGCATTCATAGATTTCTGCTTTATCACTACCTGCCAACAAACTTAAATAATCATCGCTGGTGATGAGTTCATCCACTAGATTGAGTGCTAAAGCATCTTTTGCCAGCCAATGCGCCCCAGTAGCAACCTCAGCCATATCGACTTGTTTACGATTAGTTTGGATAAAGGCTTTAAAAAGATGATGAATTTCTTCCAGATCTTGCAGGGTTTTTTCACGTGCTTTGGGTGTGTTCTCTCCAAAAATGGTGAGGGTACGTTTATATTCTCCTGCGGTTAACAATTCAAAATCAATATCTCTTTTTTTTAAAAAACGATGAAAGTTAGGAAGTTGTGCCACGACTCCGATAGAACCAATAATCGCAAACGGTGCCGCTAAGATTTTATCACCGACGCAGGCCATTAAATATCCACCACTTGCGGCTATTTTATCTATGGTAACTGTCAAAGGGATGCGTTTATCTTTTAAACGTTGTAACTGCGAAGCGGCTAAGCCATAAGGAGCAACCATCCCCCCGCCACTTTCTAAGCGTAAGACCACTTCATCTTGAGGCGTAGCCACTTGTATCAGTGCGGTGATTTCTTCGCGTAGATTATTAACGGCTGTAGCTTTGATGTCACCTTGAAAATTTAAAACAAATACCCGTTTTTTTACTAACTTAGCAGTCTTTTTCAATTTAGTTTTTTGTTCTTTAGCATATTTTCTGAGTTGTTTTTTATTAAGAATTTCCGAGTTTAAGGTTTCAGCAAATTCTTGATATTTTTTATTAAGTTTTTTAACGCAAAGTTTATTCTTGTTTTGTTCTTTTGCTTTGCGAGCAATAGAAAAAACGCCGGCGGTAACTATCAAAATAGCGACTACCAAGGTAAAGAGCTTCGCTAGAAATACAACATATTGGAGAAGAAATGACATGGCATTTGGCCTTTTAAGTAGTCTGGAAAAGGAATAATATAACTTACGCTTCGTTGTGTATACAATAGAACTACACTACCCCAAATAGACAGATATAAAAACAGAAACATCGAACAAAAATGCGTCTGAAAATCGATATTTATCAAGGATTGAATAGTGTTAACCGTGGAGAGACTTGGCTATGCACGTAATGACAGAGTTCTGTTTAAACAACTTACATTTCAACTTTTTCCAGGACAGATATTGCATATAGTCGGTGCTAATGGTTCAGGTAAAACCACGCTATTGCAGATATTAACTGGATTACGTATTCCTTTAACAGGAAATATTCTGTGGCATGGAATCTCAATTGAGAAAAATAGAGTAAATTTTACTGAAAATTTACTCTATGTTAACCATCGTTTAGGTATGAAAGCAGCTCTGACGCCAATTGAAAATCTGTATTTATGTTTGGCTAGACGTAATTTAATCCATAAGCAATCTAAACAAAGAGCACTGCATGATATTCAACAAGTGTTAGAACAATTAGATCTAAAAAATTGTTCAGGAACGTTATTAACGCAGCTTTCAGTGGGTCAACAACGGCGTTTGAATTTAGCGAAATTGTTATTGATCAAAGCGGACTGTTGGATCTTGGATGAACCTTTTACTTCTCTAGATAAAGCAGGAATTGCATTTCTATCCTGTTTGATGGAAAAACAAAGCGCTAGAGGCGGAACCATAGTTTTTACTAGTCATCAAGTGGCTTATACATCATCTGCAGAAATAAAAACAATTTTTTTAGACGCTAACCATGTTAAATGATAATTTTTTTTTAAAACTAGGAACCAACTTACGTTGCGAGTTATTAGCTATTTTTCGTAATTATCAAGAATTGATTTACCCATTATTATTTTTGATTTTAGCCATTATTTTATTCCCTTTAAGTATAAGTGCCGATCCTGTTTTATTAGAAAAAATATCCCCTGGAATTTTTTGGGTGGTAGAATTATTTTTAGTATTATTAATGCTCGATCAACTGTTTCGAAATGATTGGAGAGAGGGTGATTTGGAGCAGCTTATTTTACTGCCGAATGAACTTGCTTTAGTATTATTTATTAAATTAATCGTTTTTTGTTTAGTGATTAGTGTGTCTTTGTTTCTTGTGACGCCGATTTTGAGTTTAAGCTTGTTTATTCCGGTCGTGGCGCTAAAGACCTTATATCTCAGTATCTTACTCGGCACTCCAACGTTAATATTTCTGGGCGGCATTGCTCGCGCCTTAACCTTGGGTCTACGTCATAGTGGCTTATTAATAGTATTGATAATAATTCCCTTTTATATTCCGGTATTAATTTTTGCCAGCAGTGCAGTTACGCTGGCGAGCATGGGATTGTCTGCCAATGGAGCTTTAGCTTGGTTAGGTGTGTTAATGGTCCTGAGTATGAGTTTATCGCCGTTGGTTATAAGTAAAATATTGCGTTTAGGTATCGCTTTTGCTTAATACTCTTCGCACTAGAATTTTTGCCTGTGTTGCCGCTCAATTCGCAATCCTCATGTATCTTAAATACACTCCGGTTGCATCATTCTTGCGGCGCCTTGTCAAAAAATCCAATTGCTGTGAGTATACTCTTCGTACTAGAATTTTTAAGGGAATAATAAAATGAATCGTGTAAGAAAAAGAAATAAAATCTACCGATATATCGCAGTACATCACTTTTATACATTGTCCAACTATTTAGTTCCCATCTTTGCTTTATCTTTATTAGTATTTGGTATTTATGGAGCGATAGGGGGTTTATATTTAGCCCCTGCGGATTATCAACAAGGAGATGCTTTCCGCATTATTTATGTTCATGTGCCTAGCGCGTTTTTATCGTTGTTTATTTATTTTATTATGGCATTTTTCTCTGTCATCGGTTTAATTTTTCGTATCAAATTAGCAGAGTTGATTGTTTCCGGTAGTGTTTTTTTAGGTTCATGGTTTACTTTCTTAGCGTTGTTAACAGGAAGTGTTTGGGCTAAACCAATGTGGGGAGCTTGGTGGGTTTGGGATGCGCGTTTAACTTCGGAACTCGTCTTATTATTTTTATATTTAGGTGTTATTGCTTTACGTTCCGCCATTCCTGAGCGCCATATTGCAGCGCAAGCGACAGCGATATTGCTGATGTTAGGTTTAGCCAATATTCCCATTATTCATTATTCAGTCTATTGGTGGAATACGTTGCATCAAGGCGCCACACTACATTTTTTAAGTCCTTCATTAATCGAGCCTTCTATGCTTTATCCTTTATTATCGATGCTAGTAGCCTTTATAAGCTTTTATTTTGTTGTTTTATTATTACATATCCGCTGCGAAATTTTACAGCAATATATTAAACTCAAACAAGTTAATGACATGTAATGGGTCCAGGTGAAAATGTTGAACTAATGGCAGGGCTAGGTCGATTAAAATCATCTCTAAAATTACTGTTTCCATAGCGCCAAAAAGTCGATGCGCAAGCGGCAGATTGTAGTTGTATTTTAGCGATCTGATTACATTCTAGCAGTCGTGTTAAATAATGACTAATGATCATTTGTAGTAATAATTGAGCAAGAAAAATATTTTCTTGGTTCGGTGCGCTGCAACCCTTAGCGAGACTTGGTTGATTTGTCTCAGTAAAGTTCGGCATGTATTCTCGATGGGGAAGTTTAACTGACGCAAGCATTTTATTTAAGCAGCCTTCGAAGTTGGCTTTTAATAGTGGACATTTTAATTCTTTAACATACTCAACTAAACAAGTAGACCAAAAATCGGTTAAATCGGGAATTTCAGTATCAATTTTGGCTTGTTTTTTAAACAAAGACCAAAATATTAAAAATTGTTCATCTAAAAAATAGTCAATTTTTTCTTGGTGCGCGAAATCTGGCTCAAGGGTTTTTGTCAGTATAATGCTGAGTAATTTAATGAAATTCAGATCAGTTATCCAATGATTGAGCTTGTTTTTGGCACTTTTAATTTTTCTCATATCACTTATTTCGCTTATTCCATGTCGAGTGACGGCACCGATAGCGTGAAATATGGCAGAAGAAACCAGCCCAGCGGAATAGGTCAATATAGAGATCACCTTAGTCACGATATCTGGGTTTAAAGCAATATTTTTTCCGTGATCGGCATCGATGATTTTTAAAATATCAATTTTTGCGGATAGCCTATTGTAAAAATGCAAATAGGCATGTTCATTAACTTTATTATTTTGTATATAATGTTGATAGAGTTTATGGACGGCGTTTTCTGCATGATATTGAGGGAGAAAAGCCAACAAGCTTTCCTTTAATTGATATTCGACTAAAGGTTTATGCTCGTTAAAAAATAAATTTTTATTGATTCCTAAACTATTGTTGCTAAGTTGTTGACGGCGCTTTTTTGTTACCTTTTGCCATAAGCTTTTTTTTGTTTTTTTAATTAAATTAAAAGGCAATCTTTTTTTAAAAAGAGTAGGTTCTTTTTCTTTATTTGAGAATATAATTTTATTATTTATGAAGTGCATTCTCATACTACCTTATTATTATTTTTTACCATATTAACACCAAATTAAATTTTTTAAAAAATATTTTTTCTTGCGATAATTTCATTTACTAAAGGTTACTATTGACCGGATTTTAATCCGCTCTCAGTTGCTAAAGGGGGTAGGACTTCATTAAGTTTAAGAGTAAACTATGACCCTTTGATTTTGCGCTAATTATTATTATGAAATTGCTAAATTTTGAAGTCGGTATTGATCAACCTTTATTTGTTATGGCAGGGCCTTGCGTGGTGGAAAGCGAACAGTTAGCGATGGAAACCGCTGGACGCTTAAAAGAAATAACCAATAAATTGAATATCCCCTTTATTTATAAATCCTCCTTTGATAAAGCAAATCGCTCTTCAGCTAACAGTTTTCGTGGTTTGGGTTTAGAGGCAGGCTTAGCTATTTTAGCCAAAGTAAAAAAGGAATTAGGTGTTGCCATAGTCACCGATGTTCATGAAGACACACCCTTAAATGAAGTGGCGAG
Source organism: Rickettsiella endosymbiont of Aleochara curtula (assembly GCF_964030935.1). Classification (NCBI taxonomy): domain Bacteria; kingdom Pseudomonadati; phylum Pseudomonadota; class Gammaproteobacteria; order Legionellales; family Coxiellaceae; genus Rickettsiella; species Rickettsiella endosymbiont of Aleochara curtula. Next base: position 763,285 of record NZ_OZ034990.1, on the reverse strand, counting down.
CGTAGTCGATATTTTGCAAACGCCCGCATTTTTATGCCGACAAACTAATTTTATCCAAAAAGTCGCGCAGCAAGGTTTACCGGTTAATATTAAAAAAGGTCAGTTTCTTTCTCCATGGGATATGCAATACGTCGTCGAGAAAGCCCGTCAAGTAGGGAATAAACAAATTATGGTTTGTGAGCGTGGAGTGACTTTCGGATACAATAATCTTGTTTCCGATATGCGTTCATTGGCCATTATGCGCGCAACGCAATGTCCAGTGGTATTTGATGCGACACACTCTGTACAATTGCCCGGCGGTCAAGGTGGATCATCAGGAGGCCAACGCGAATTTATACCAGTATTAGCACGTGCGGCAGTGGCGGTTGGCATATCTGGACTTTTTATGGAGACCCATCCCAACCCAGAGCAAGCATTGAGCGATGGACCCAATTCATGGCCATTGGCAAAAATAGCTGAACTGTTAACTACCTTGAAAGAGCTAGATGCCATCGTAAAAAAAACCAATTTAATAGAAACAACGCTATAGGTAGAAGTATGTCAAAAATTGCTGAGATTAAAGCGTATGAAATTTTAGATTCGCGGGCTAATCCTACTATTGCCGTCGAAGTCATCTTGGATTCAGGATTAAAAGCAGACGCTAGTGTACCTTCGGGTGCATCGACAGGCTCAAAAGAAGCTCTAGAATTAAGAGATACTAATCGATCGGATCGTTACCAAGGTAAAGGTGTTTTATTAGCGATCCAAAATATTTTAGGACCGATTCGGAAAAATTTAATTGGAAGGGAAGTGACTGATCAAAAAACATTAGATCATTTAATGAAAGAACTTGATGGAACTGATAATAAAGAAAAATTAGGCGCGAATGCTATTTTGGGTGTTTCATTAGGTTTACTGAAAGCCGCTGCTTTAGCCCAAGGACAAGAACTGTATGTGCACATTGCTGAGCTGATGGGTCAACACGATAAGAAATACCTAATGCCAGTTCCGCAGATGAATATTATTAATGGGGGCGTCCATGCCGATAATCCCTTAGCGATACAAGAATTTATGATCTTACCGCTAGGCGCACCGACTTTCAGTGAAGCTTTACGCTGGGGTGTAGAGACTTTTCATTGTTTAAAATCCTATTTAAAAAAACAAGGTTTCAATACCAATGTGGGCGATGAAGGAGGTTTCGCACCTGATTTTCAGACGCACCATGCAGCGATAGAAAGTATTTTAGAGGCTATTCAACAAGCGGGATATAAGCCAGGGAAGGATATCTATTTAGGATTGGATGCCGCCAGTAATGAATTTTATGATCAAGGGAAATATTGTTTAGAAAATAAGGAATTAGATGCCGAACAGTGGATTACCTATTTAGAGCATTTAGTGCAACAATATCCTATTATTAGCTTAGAAGATGGTATGGCCGAATCCGATGAACGAGGTTGGATGCAACTCACGCAACGACTGGGTAAAAAAATTCAACTGGTCGGAGATGATTTATTTGTAACTAATCCGGCTTTATTTCAGCAGGGAATAGATAAAAAATTAGCCAATGCTATTCTGATTAAGTTGAATCAGATTGGCACAGTCAGCGAAACCTTAGAGGTGATTAGCTTAGCGAAACAAGCGCATTACGCTGCAGTTATTTCACATCGTTCGGGCGAAACAGAAGATACTACAATAGCCGATTTAGCCGTCGGCACGGGTGTAGGACAGATAAAAACCGGTTCGGCGTGTCGGACCGATCGAACCGCTAAATACAATCGCTTATTACGTATTGAAGCAGAGCTTGCAAAGAAGGATCAGGTGAATTATGCCGGTAAAAATGCTTTTTCACGTTTTTTAAATGCTTAAATCAATGAAATCTCTCATAGCTATTTTGACCGTACTTTTTTTAAGTTTGCAATACAAACTATGGTTTGTACAAGATGGCGTATGGCGAGTACATCAACTTAAGAAACAGATTGCTCAGCAAATGAAAGAAAATGCACAAATGGGCCAACGCAATACGGCGATGGTGGCAGAAATCAAGGATCTTAAGTCAGGTAAAGTCGCATTAGAAGCGCACGCACGTCGCGATCTGAATATGGTAAAACCTAACGAGCTATTTTATATGCTAGTGGAAAAGCCAGAACAGAAACACTCAGTAAACACCCATTAAAATTTAACCGGTTTCCAGATTCGGATAATCGGTGCTAGGGATAATACTTTGATATTGCGTAAAGGCGGAAATTCTAAGGAAGCATCCGAATTAACAACATACAGATCGTAACTATTAGCAACATGACCAATTTTTACGCGTCTAATCAATAATTCTCTTCCTTCAACTTCAACGATACAGTCTGCACCATGAGCCAGCTCCATATTTTTATCCGTTAATTTTTTTCCAGCGACGAGATCACCAGGGCTATAAAGTGGATGCATACTCTCATTATCAATTAGATAGATCAGATGCTCAGGATAATTTTTTCTAAAAAGTGCTAATTCCTCTTTAATTTCAGTATTTTCCGTCGGGTAATCAAATTTCTTTTCACTAATAGAGGTTCTGGTTAATGAAGCAAGATTTTTATAATTTAATTTGGAAAGTTTACTTGAATCAGTTACCTTCGGCGGTTCGCCATAACCTGTCATTAACCAGATCACCGAACACTCGATGCCTTCTTCACGCATAGACTTGCAGACTTTTTGTGCCCCACGTTCAGTGACACTACTATATCCTTGTTCCCAATAGTTAACAGTGGTTAAGCCAAGATTACAATGTTGAGCAAATTCTTTCATCGAAAGATGCGACATTTTACGCAAAAATCTTAATCGATTGGCACGTTCTTGAATATCCATTGACACTATAGTGTTTTTTTCTTTTTTGGACTTAGGATGCTTTTTCATTATCTTCCTTTACTAAATTTGACATAAAATATCTATTAAGATAATATTTAGTCTTAATAAAAGACTAAATAACTTGAGCGTTACATTTTTTATTGTAGGTACTTTGTCTATGTAGATTCTTTGCATTTAATAATTTAAAAATAGGGTTAAAAAATTAACTAAAAATAGTTTAGTTCACCGGTTAACATTACTTATCTAAAATAAATAAATTTTCCGGCTTAACTGAAATAGTGCTAAAAAATTTTTAATAATAGCTATAAAAATACCCTGGAGTTTAAATAACAGGTTAGTAGTTGATGTTTACTTTAAATTTAAGCTGAGTTTTCATGACATTTAAAACTATGCTCAAAGCAATTAAATTTTTGGCAAGGCGCCGCGAAAAGGAGCAACCTTTGTCCCTATAATATACATGAGGATTGCGCGTTGAGCGACAATACAGCCAAAAATTCAAGTGCGAAGAGTATATCTATCATTATTTTATAGACACAACTCAAGCCTACAATAAAGGAAACATCTCGTTAAGTTTATCCATTATAACGAATATCCTCGATAGAGTGGATAGTAAGAGTTGTTTTTATTTAAAATAAGCTATGTGGATTAGACCATAGTGATTTAGCTATGCTGATTTTACTTTGTTACTGGCTAAAAAGGATTAATACCTAGAGTCTACTTTAAGTTCCTGGATTACGGCGCGCAACACGCTCGCAATCCGTAGACTATCGCGATCTAGTTTTATAACGATCAAGTGATGGGAAATAAAACGATTGCTAATTTATGGAGAAGAATAATGTCAATTTTAAAATTACGAGCTAACCTCGTTGGAAAAATTAAAGATTTTGGAAATTGCTTTCACCCCATGTTGAAAAAATCTTTAGAAGAATTAAGCTTACCTACAAAAAAAATGACTGACTCTTTGGCGCGAATTTTATGTATAGACGATAACAAAATTTGTCAAACAATCAATATCAATCAACTTCAAAAATTTGGTTGCCGGGTGGATTGTGTTAATTCTGCACGCAGTGCTCTAGAGAAACTGACCTTAGCTTACCAAGTTATTTTCTTAGATGTCCATTTGCCGGATTGCAGCATTGACGTATTGATTAATTTAATCCGTAGTGATGAGGGTAATGTTAATCAAAAGGTACCCATCATATTAACCAGTAGTTGGCTTAACGAAGCTTTCAAGAAAAATTATCTCGCTTTAGATGTCGATGATGTGTATGTAAAGCCCATGCAAGAAAAGGATTTTAAAAAAATTTTACAAAACTATGGTGTTATAAAATTTTAAATGACAACAAACAGCTTAAGGTGATTAGATTTTTTTCAAGCAGGCATTAACTGGCCATCTTCCATATGTAAAATTCGATCTAATCGACTTGCGAGACCTTGATCATGCGTGACGATAATTAAGCTGGTATTAAATTCTTCATTGAGTTCGAGTAAAGTTTGATAAACCTGCTCGGCCGTGTGGCTATCGAGATTACCCGTGGGCTCATCCGCTAAGATACAAAGTGGATTGTTAACTAACGCTCTGACGATGGCAGTGCGTTGACGTTCTCCACCGGATAATTCACCGAGCTTATGGTGTTGCCGATGTATCAGACCGACTTTTTTTAATAAAGTAAGTGCTTTCTTTTGGGCTAAGGAGGGCTTAACACCTGATAATAATAAAGGAATACACGTATTTTCTAATACACTAAATTCAGGTAATAGATGGTGAAATTGATAAATAAAACCAAGATAACGATTACGCAGCTGACTACGCTGGTTCTCGGTCAATTCCGCTAAATTTTGTCCTGCCAGAAAAACTTCGCCAGAACTAGGGCGATCCAATCCACCTAATAAATGTAGTAAGGTACTTTTTCCTGCGCCTGAAGGACCAACGATAGCAATACGTTCGCGAGCTTGCACAGAAAAATTGATAGGTTTGAGTACTTCTACATACAGTGAACCATCGTGAAAGGTTTTACTTAAACGCGTACAACTCAGTACAGCAGCATCCTGTTTAGATGATCTATTCATAACGTAAAGCCTCCGCAGGAAGTGTACGCGCGGCTTTTAATGCTGGATAAATGGTGGCTAATAAGCTCATACCCAAAGCAGCTAAACAGATATGGATAACGTCAGCGGTTTCAATTTTGGAAGGTAACTTATCTACGAAAAAGTAAACATTAGAAGCAAAAATTTGCACATGAAAGGCATGTTCGATAAAGCTTAAGATGTTACTCACTTGAGAGGCCAATGCAATGCCACCGATTAAGCCCAATAAAGTACCGCTAAAACCAATCACGCAACCTTGAACCATAAAAATACTTAAAATCGTACCGGGAGTCGCGCCCAAAGTACGCAAAATCGCAATATCGGATTGTTTATCGGTGACCACCATCATTAACGATGAAACTAAATTAAATGCCGAGATGGCGATTAGTAATAATAAAATAAAAAACATCATTCTTTTTTCTAAAGAAATAGCATATATCAAACTACCGAAGGTACTGGTCCAATCAGTTACGGTATAAGAGGGTGGTAATGCTTTATTAAGTGCACTCGAAACACGCGGTGCGAGATATAAATCATTTAACTTTAAACGTAAGCCGCTTACGCCTTGACCCAATTGAAACAATGTTTGTGCATCTTTTAGGGCGACGTACGCCATGCCACTTTCAAATCCAAAACTTCGTCCAACACGAAAAATTCCGCTGACCGTAAAGGTTTTAAAGCGAGGAATAATTCCGACAGGGGTTAAGCTGACACTAGGTGTGATGACATTAACTTTGTCTCCGACTTGAATGCCCAAGCCTAAGGCTAATTCTTCACCCAACACAATATTATATTGACCGGGTTCTAAGTTGAAATTACCTTCCACAATTTTATGCGGTATTTCAGAGACATTTTTCTCCAAATTAGGCAGTACACCGGTGATCATAATCGGATGCGGTTGGCCTTGATCAATTAATAAACCTTGTCCCGCAGCATAGGGGGCGCTGGCAATAACGTCGGCCTGTTGCGATACTTTTTGTGTTAACGGAGCAATTTGCGTCAGTGGATGTCCATTCGTCGCAGTGATAGTGACTTGAGTTGCTATATTATAGATGCGATCACGTATCGCATCATCAAAACCATTCATCACCGATAATACTGTGATTAGCACCATCACACCGAGTGCGATACCTATCATCGAGGTCAACGAAATAAAGGAAATGAAATGATTACGCTTTTTTGCACGCGTATAACGCAAACCTATGTATAAAGCGATAGGACGGAACACACCAAGCACCCTCAATGTTGTTAGGCTAGGTAATATACCACTCACAATAAAGAATGCGAATGTTTAATGCGCGGAACGCCTGCTGATAAGGGTAGAAATAGACTTTTCTCGCTATATCTTTGTTGCGGCTTCGGTAGGCTCGCCCATGGCGACGATGGCATGAAATCCACCATCTACATGCACTACTTCGCCGGTAATACCGGAAGCCATATCGGAACAAAGGAACGCCGCGGTGTTTCCGACTTGTTCTATCGTAGTATTTTGGCGTAATGGCGTAACAGCCGCATTATACGCCAAGATTTTTCGAAAGCCCGAAATGCCCGAGGCAGCGAGTGTGCGTATGGGGCCCGCCGAGATAGCATTAATCCGGATGTGCTTAGGGCCTAAACTATTGGCCAGATAACGGACATTGGCCTCTAAACTCGCCTTAGCTAAGCCCATAATATTATAATTTTGCAAAGCCTTTTCTGCACCAAGATATGTGAGTGTTAGAATGGCTCCGCCGTTAGTTTGATCTTTCATCATGGGCAACGCCGCTTTCGCTAATGCCGCTAAACTGTAACTACTGATATCATGTGCAATTCTAAAACCTTCACGATTCACATTGTCGAGATAATCACCTTGTAATTGGTCGGCAGGTGCATAAGCAACCGAATGAACCAAGATATCCAATCCATCCCAAGTGACATTCAGTTGTTTAAAAAGTTCGGTAATTTCTTCATCGCGACTGACATCGCAAGGAATGACGATATCTGAATTAAAATCCCGATTAGCCATTTTAGTGACACGTTCTTTTAATTTTTCACCTTGATAGGCAAAGGCTAGTTTGGCTCCTTCGCGGTGCATGGCTTCAGCAATTCCGTAAGCAATCGATCGATCACTCGCTAAACCAACAATTAATGCACGTTTATTATCTAGCAGACCCATGGTTTTCCTCTTTGCTTTTGTTACTAAAATTATTTAATAATTCTCGGATTTTTGCTTTGATGAGTTCGATCGCAATCCGGTTTTCGCCGCCACGTGGAACAATGATATCAGCATAATGTTTCGAAGGCTCTATGAATTGGGAATACATCGGACGAACGGTTTGTTGGTATTGTGTTAACACGGCTCCGATTTCTCTACCACGCTCTATGACATCGCGTTTGATGCGACGAGTTAAACAAACATCTAACGGAGTATCCATATAGATACGGATATCCATCAATTCCCTTAAGCTAATTTCCGCAAACAGCAAGATACCTTCTAAGACAATGATCGTATGTGGACCTAAGCGTCGGGTTTGCTGTTCACGTATGTGTAACGTGTGATTATAAATCGGAATTTCTACGGATTTACCAGCCTGTAATTGCTTAAGATGACTGATGAGCAGGTGATGATCAAACGCATCCGGGTGATCATAATTGGTTTCTAAACGATTCTCAAAGGGGATGTTACTGTTATCCTTATAATAAGAGTCTTCAGAAATGACAGCGACTTGCTCGGAGCCTAGCTCTTTTACGATGGTATTGGCCAATAAACTCTTGCCCGAAGCAGAGGCCCCGGCGATACCGATGATGATACAGCGCTGAGTCATACAAGCCTTAGTATGGAATAAATGCCCGTAAGTTAGCAGTTTTTTATAAAAAGGTAAATGGCATAACAAATATTGATGGATTAATATTATATTTATTTAATAATTTTATTATGTTAAACAACTATTATATGTGAAAATATAATTATAAAGAAAATCATAAAAAAAGGATAATAAATGGACATAGAAACTATTAATGAAGATGCAGTAAACAGGGAAGATGACAGTCAACATATAAGTTATCTCCCCTCAAATTTTTCAGAAGAACCCGTCGTTTTTTCAATGCTAGCATTTAAGAAAATGTTAGGTATGTCCGCGCCATTGATGTTATCCCATTTAACAAATATGTTAGGTGGATTTGGGAATGTATATCTTTTTTCTAGATTAAGTGCTAAGTCGCTTGCTTCTGCTGGGCTCATTACTGCAACACAAAATCTTTTTGTCGCTTCTTTGGGTAGTAGTCTATATGGGGCGAGCGTATTGATGGTGGAAGAGCGAAATCAAAGGAACCCCGAGCCAAAAAATATAGGGGTATTGTGGCGACAAATTCAATTAATAACCTTGGCTTACGATATAGTCGCGGTACCCCTTTTCTTAACTATCGAACCTATTTTATCCGATTTAGGTCAGGATGATACGTTGCTTTCGCATGTCCAAAATTATTTTAAATATTATGGTATTGGATTTGTCGCTAATCTCTTAAGTTTAGGTAATCAACAAATATTGTTAAGTCATGAGAATACTTTGCCTATTTTATTAATTAATATAGTTAATAATCTTAGCAATTTTGGTTTAGGATATTTGCTAATTACCAAAAAAAATAATTGGAAAGAAAGTGCTGTGAGCATAGCTTATGGAATTTCGTCGTCCGTTAGCTTGTTACTGGGAAGTGTATATATTACTTTAAAATATCGGCAAAATAGATTATTATCGTTTAATCTAAGGCCCTGCTTAACTAATTTTCGTAAATTACTGCAAAAAGGTTTTCCGATAGGCTTGCAAAATGGTGCCGAAGTAATTGCTTTATGGGTTTCTATGTTGATGGCAGGTTATTTTGGTAATGCCAATTTGACAGCCGCTGAAATTGCTGGCCAGTATGTTTATATACTAACAGTTCCTGGTTTTGCCTTAGGGCAAGTCACGATGATCTTAAGTGCCCAACAATATTCAAGAATGAATTATTCCGAGTTGGTAAGAGTGGGTATAAGAGCCATGCTTTTATCACAAATATTACCAGCATGCGGTATGGTATTTTTTTTAACCGTCCCTAGACAGCTAACCCAGTTTTTTTTAACTAATAACGCTGATGCAGATGAGATTTTGCAAACGACATCGCGTTTATTAATTATTAATGGAGTTGGACAATTATTTGATGGTCTACGTCAAACTTTAACGGGGGCTTTAATTGGTCAAGGTGATAATGTTTATCCCATGATTACTAATATATCTTCGATGTGTTTTATCGGGATTTTATCGTCTTATCTAATTGGTTTTTTAGCCAACAAAGAGGTTGATGGAATCTTTGCAGGACGGAGTATTTGTATGTTTTTAGCGGCACTTATGTTGGGTATCCGTTGGTTTAGAACGACACAATTTTTTTTATCGACCCCTTTACAACAAGATGCATGGGCAGGTAGTAGAACAGCATTTTTGGATGATACTGAGGATTTAATGGATTCACAGCAATCTATTTCCGAAATAAATTCTATATCGGCTACATCGAGTGCTAATTTCTTTCCAAGAGTTCCTTTAGTTCGGTCTCATAGCTTTCCTGATTTTCAAGTTGAATCCATCGAAAGGAATGGTCCTTCTTTATGTCCCTATATTTGAGTGGCTGAAAAGGAATATAACTCAATATAAAGCAAAATGAAAAAACGGAATAGGTCATTGGATACATTTCTTAAGCAACAGTTTAATCTTGATGAAGATTATATCCATTTGTCTTTGTGTCTAATAGCGTCGCATCCAAATTGCGTTCAGGATATGATTGATTATTATCAATACCAACTTAATCGAAACCCAGCTTTATTTTACCGTAATAAAGATTCATTAAATGAAAAAGTTTTACAAGCTGCTGCAGATTATTTATTAAGCCATCCAGATAATATTGCATTAACAAATAATACAACAGAAGGTTTAGCCTTGGTTTATATGGGTTTTAAGTTAGATGCAGGCGATGAGATTTTAACCAGCATTCACGATCATTATGCTTCAGATAAAATTTTGTTTTTTAAAGCAAAACATTCAGGAGCGATAGTCAAAAAAATTGAATTGTATAGAAATCCAGCAGAGGTGACCGAGCAAGAAATTATTAAAAACCTAAAGAAAAATATTAATGCTAAAACAAGATTATTAGCACTAACCTGGGTGCATTCTTGCACGGGGGTTAAATTACCAATGAAAAAGATTCAAAATTTAATAGCGACTATTAATACATTTAGGATCAAACACGAAAGGATTATTTTAAGTATAGATGCAGTACATGGTTTGGGGGTAGAAGATTTTAATAATGTAACAGATATCGGATGCGATTTTTTGATTAGCGGTTGTCATAAATGGTTACATGGGCCAAGAGGCACGGGTTTGGTATGGGGTACAGAAGAAGCTTGGATGCGTTTAATTCCTATTAGTGCTTCGTTCGATCTACCCGCATTTCTTCCTTGGAGAAAAAAAGAATATGAAAATACATTTTGCCCCCCTGCCCGTAGCTGTAACCCAGGAGGGTTTCCAAATTTTGAATATCGCTGGGCATTAACAGAAGCGTTTAATTTTAATAATAGCATTGGAAAAACCATAATAAACCAAAAAATTTTGCTACTAGCGGATATATGCAAAGAAGGATTAAAAAAAATCCAGGGGATTCGTCTGTATACCCCGTTAGAAAAAAAAATTTCTTCAGGGTTAGTTTGTTTTGATGTAATTGGATGCAATCCTACAACAATTGTCGATGCTATGTTAGAAAAAAAAATTATGATAGGCCAAACACCCTATAGAAATTCTTGTTTACGTATTGCACCAAGTATTATTAATAAAAAAGAAGATATTTATAGGACGCTTGAAGCTTTAATAAATATAGTGGAAATTTTAACAACAGGGATGAAGGATGAAAAACATATTATGTATAACGGATACATTAAATGATTTTAAAGAAATAACTAAAGAGCATGCGACTTATTTTTTTCCGATTAAACAATTAAGACCTTCAGAGCATAATTTTTCATTGTTTGAATCTGCATTTAAAAAATTATCAAATCAACTTGATTTAAATCAAATTGATTTGATTCTTGCAGAATATATTGAGGCTCTACCCTTAATATATTTTATCCGTCGCGCGGGCTTTTATTGTCCATCCATACTTATTCCTCATACGAATGCTTACCCTTTAGATATTTTAATTTACTTTATTTTACTGAGGAGCTATCCACATTCAGAAGATATTATTTTATGTGGTTCAGAACATGCGGCGGTTGCTTATAAAAAAATAGTAGATATAAATGCAAAAAACATAGCAACATTTGGGATTAAAAAGGATTTTAAGCCTTTAAATAGAAGCTTATGTCGAGAAGAGCTGCAACTATCAAAAGAAAAAAAAATAATGCTTTATACGGGGCGGTTTATGAATGATAAGGGATTAGAAACCTTATTAGCTATTTATTCATCGTTGTTAAAACAAAAACAAAATGTCCAATTAATTATTAGCACGAGTCATATTGATCCTAATTATTATAATACATTAGCTCACTCTACGAAAGATGTAATCATTTTTTATAGACTAGAAAGAGATAAGCTAGTAAAGCTTTACAATGCGGCTGATATTTATATTTCTTGCGCACTAAGCATTTTTGAAACTTATGGAAAGTCACCTTTAGAATCAATAGCTTGTGGCACTCCCGTTGTAGTACCTGCGTGGGATGGTTTTCCTTATTATATTACTCCTGAGCGTGGATATTTGGTGAAGGTGAATTTTAATGACAAATCTTTTGTATCTCCTTATCAGTTTGCAACGATAGATCAACAGGATTGCATAGAAAAAATAATCACTGTTCTTGAAGAAATGCCACGCATTAAGTCCATTTTACCTAATTGGGCTTACTATGATTACTCAATACAACAGATTAAAGATCTGATTCATACTCTCTTGAGAAGTCCTAGTTCCAAAAAATTTTATAAAGAGCTTGAGACAAGTAAAAAGAAGCTTGACAAATCTTTATTTAGCTCAGGCGTCAATGCGATTTTTAAATTTTATGAAATAAAAAAAATAGAAGATTTAATTGTTAAAAGTAATGAAGGTGTTTTTGCCAATAAATGTCAACAGGGGCGCGAAGAAATTTTAAAGATATTACATCATGAGATTTTTAATTCAATGAAATCATGCCATGAAAAAATGGAAGAAATACAAGAAATCGAAGTTTAGGTTTGATTATAGATGTTAAAAAGTCATAATTGATATTTTCATATCATAAATTTATTGTTAACATATCTAAAGGAGTATTTATGTTAGAAAAAAGGTTACTAGTTACAGGAGCGGCAGGTTTTATTGGCAGGACCTTAGTTAAGCAATTGGCGGAATCAGGTTATTGGGTTGATGCATTAGATAGTTTTCGATTTTCAAATCGTAATCAAATTTACACACATAAAAATATTCAATGGGTAGAAGGAGATACGCGTAATTGGAAGTTGATTTCTGAACTATCTAAAGGAAAACAAGCCATCATTCATCTTGCAGCGCCATCTTCCTTTCTGATGCATGAAGAAAATGATTTAGAGGCCTGTGAATTTACGCTGATGGGATTTAAAACTGTTATGGAAGCCGCTAAAAAACATGCTATTAAGAAAGTCGTATGGGCTAGCACAAGCGCAGTTTATGAAGGAAACCAAGTTCCTTACCACGAAAGTATGCCGCTTAATCCACCCGATAGTAAAGCAGGGTGTAAATTGTTTTGTGAGCAAGAGGCACGACGTTACAGCGAGCGCTATGGAATCACCTGTATTGGCTTAAGACCCTTTTCAGTTTACGGTGTAGGCGAACATACTAAGGGAGGATATGCCAATATTGTTTCATTATTTACTTGGGCCATTATGCATGGAGAAGAGCCTGTTGTGTGGGGTGATGGTCGTCAAACGCGAGATTTTATTTTTGTTGAGGATGCGGCGACTTTTTTTCTGAAAGCTTTAGAGGCAAATATTTCTACTCAAGAGTTGAACGTTGGTTTTGGTAAAGAATATAGTTTTAATGATGTAATTCAACACATAGCACAAATATTGGGTAAAAAAGTCAAGCCACGTTATGTGCCGATCCCTATTAAAATTTATGCTCATAGATTATGGGCTGATATGCGTAAAACGGAATCGGTTTTGAATTTAAAGCCGCATATTGATTTGTCTCAGGGTATAAAGAAAATTATTGAAGCGACTGCAGCGTTAAATAATGATCTACTTCGCGACAAGCAACATTATTATTTAAGTTTAAACGAGCTTATTTAGAAGGGACTCAAAATATGTCGGCAGAAACGATAAATGCTTTACCTACGGATAAGAAAATTCTATGGTTATTTCCATTATGTCTAATCTTTTATGAATTACCATTATATTTTGCAACTAATATGTACTTGCCCGCTTTACCAGCCATGAGTCAAACATTTGGAGTTAACGCAAGTTTAGCACAATTAACCATAGCAATTTGGTTTTTGGGAGCATCTAGTTTTCAAATTTTTCTAGGCCCTTTGGCAGATCATTTTGGGCGTCGTCAAGTTTTATTAGGGAGTGGATTATTTTTTGTAATGGCGAGTATGTTGTGCGCACTAACAAGTAATATTGGTATTTTTATCGCTGCACGATTTATTCAAGGTTGTGTGGTGAGTAGTATTTTAGTAACTGGATATGCAGCTATACATGAGTTACTTGACAGCGAACAGGCTATTAAAACTTTATCTTGGATGGGAGGTATAACTGTATTAGCTCCGGCTATAGGACCCTTTTTAGGAAGCTTTTTGATAAATATATTTTCTTGGCGGAATATATTTTTTCTACTTGCTTTAATAGCAGCTTTGGCCCTTTATTTGCTTTATTTGTATATGCCTGAGACCCAAGAAAAAAAAATAAATTTGTCATGCAAAGACACTTTAAAAAATTTCAAAATAGTAAGCATTAACAGAAATTTCCTATATTTTACACTTCCATTTTGTCTTTTATTTGCAGCTATGATGTGTTGGGATACTTTCAGTCCATTTTATATTATTAAATATTTAGGACTAAGCGTATTTTATTTTGGAATAGTTCAGTCCATCGTTTATGGTGGATTTATTATCGGTACTCATTTAATTCGTGTGTTTATTACAAAAGTTAATCTCATCATTCGCTATGGATTAATAAGCGCCTTGTTTTTTTCCATTTGTGTCATTTTTACACTTACTTTACTACCAAATAATGGAAGTATGGTTTTATTTTTTCTAACAGCTTTTACATTAAGCACAGGTTTAGTTTTTTATGCTTTACATAGAAAAGCAATTGAATCAGTAGAGGCTCCTATGGGAGTAAAAATGGCTGTATTTTCAACGGCAATGAATTTATTTGGGTTTTTTGGCAGTTTAATTGCAAGTATGATTCATTTCTGAGTTTAAAATAAGGTAAAATTATGTCTGATGTGTTAGACAGGTGGGATCCTAGCGAATACGAAAAAAATAGTGACTTTCAATATGGAAGTGCAATATCTATACTGAAAGATCTGCCCATTAAATCTAATCAAAAAATATTAGATATAGGCTGCGGCCCAGGAAGAATTACTGCGGCCTTATCAAAACGAATTATTAATGGAAAACTTACCGGAATTGATGTATCAGGAAAAATGATTCGGTATGCTAGAAAACAATATGGATCGATAGAAAATTTAAATTTTATAGAGATGGATGCACAAGCCTTGCAATTTGGTCGTTACGGTTTGAAAAAAATTTACTATGATTGGGTAATTTCTTTTTGGACATTATCATGGATCAAGCAGCATGAAAAAGTAATTTCTGGTATAACCAAGTGTTTAGCAGAAAAAGGAAATATCTTTTTACTTATTCCTCTTAATAATCCGTGCATCGAAAATACTTTTTTAGAATTACGGAAAGAAAAAATATGGAGAAATTATTTTATAAATTATCAAGCGCCTAAAAATGATTTTTCCCCCAAGCTACATATAGATTTAGTTGAGAAATATGGGTTTACTGAAACTAGCTATGCATATAAAAAAATTACTAAAGAATTTCCAGACCGTGAATCCTTAATAAATTTTGCTCGCCCGTGGTTACCTTATCTAGATCCTGTTCCTGATGTGGTTCGAGACTGCTTTCTTAAAACATTTATTACGTCTTATTTAGCAAGATCTAGCTATAATAAAAATATTATAGGATTTGATGTTTTTACGATAACAGCTTCCCAAATGTCTATGGTCAGACAAAAACTTAGGAACAATCAACTACTAAGTTATGAAAAAATTTAAAAAAATTAAGTTTTACTGGGATGATTTGCACATTTATTTATACTATTGGCTTTACAGGGGTAGGATGTCCCACCCCCAATCTAATTTTAGCTGCCGGCAGGGTAAAATAGGAGCGAGTTGTAAAAATGATTGCCATTGTTGGCTGGTTCACTATGAATCCAAGTTGTTTCCGAGGTAGCAAGCCAACAGATGTCCGCTTGAACCCAATGAGGGACTTGGTTTTTTTGCCAACAAGGTGCATTATATTGACACCACATGGTTTCAATTTTATCCATTATATTATCTCCGTATATAAATAAAGACGATACAATATTAGTACTTAAATTATTATTAATCAATGAGCTTTTTCATGTGATTTTTAATTAATTTTACAATCTGGGTGGTTATTTTTCATATATTATCTATTTATACTTATATAAAGATATGATTTAAAAATAATAAAATTCTAAATGTAGAAATAAAACAAAGGAAGTTTTCTGTGACATATTCTTACGCGCTATTATTAGGCGCTTTTTTTCTAGCCATCATCCAATGCTATGTTCCTTTAGTAGGGCTTAATTATCAACATTTGAGCTGGTTAAAATGGATTAAACCGGTAAGTTGGTCGCAATTTAGCTTGGTTACACTAGCACTTATAAGTTTAGCGTATGCTTTTTTAACGAATGATTTTTCTTTTGCGTATGTAGCGCAAAATTCTAATACGCACTTGCCTTGGTTTTATCGCGTGTGTGCCGTATGGGGCGGGCATGAAGGTTCCATATTATTATGGGTTTTTATTTTAAATCTATGGACAGTCGCAGTTATCATATTCAATCCAAGCCTAGAACCTGCCAAGCTAGCGCGAATCGTAGCGGTACTAGGATTCATCAGCGCAGGTTTTTTATTATTTTTATTGACACTCTCCAATCCATTTAGTTTAGCAACCGAAAGATTGATGGATGGACGTGATCTCAATCCTTTATTACAAGATCCCGGCTTAATATTTCATCCACCGTTACTCTATATGGGTTATGTCGGTTTTTCGGTCAGCTTTGCGTTTGCCATCGCCGCATTATTAAGCGGTCGCTTTGATAAGCAATGGGCAAACCGAATGCGACCGTGGACCTTAGCTGCCTGGTGTTTTTTGACCTGGGGAATTGTATCCGGCAGTTGGTGGGCGTACCGCGTGTTAGGTTGGGGAGGTTGGTGGTTTTGGGATCCTGTAGAAAACGCCTCACTATTACCTTGGTTAGCCGGCACTGCATTAATTCATTCCTTATTAGTGGTAGAGAAAGAAGAATTACTAAAAACCTGGGTTATATTACTGGCTATCTTAACGTTTGCGTTAAGTTTAATCGGCACTTTTATCGTGCGTTCCGGAATTTTAATTTCGGTGCATGCCTTTGCCGTTGATCCCTGGCGTGGAGTTTTCATGTTAGGTTTATTAGTGGTACTGATAGGAACAGCATTGGGCATTTATGCCTTCAAGATCCAACATTTTAAACAGCCCACTGCCCAGATTAGCTTACTCTCACGCACTACCTTGTTAATCGTGAATAATGTTTTATTAAGTGTGGTGATATTTACCGTGTTACTTGGCACGCTCTATCCTTTGATCATTGAAGTGCTTGGTTTAGGTAAACTTTCCGTAGGCGCGCCGTATTTTAATATCGTGTTTGCGCCATTTGCGATTTTATTATTATTTTTTATGGGCCTATCCTATTTAATTCCCTGGAAACAAAATGTGCGTGCCGATGTATTGAAAAAGATCGTCAGTATCCTGTTAAGCTCTTTCAGTCTTAGCTTTATATTAATTATTCTATTTAGTAAGGATATGCAATGGCAAGCGCTCATAGGTTTAGGTTTAGCATTATGGATTATATTAAATACTTTGCAGTTATTGGCCGCATCATTCAAAAAAAAATTAAGCTTAAAAAATATTTTTAAAACGCAGGGCGCGATGTTAGTCGCACATTTAGGCGTCGCTATATTAGCGATAGGCATCATTTTAAGTAGTTATTATAGCCTTGAGCGTAATGTGCGGATGAGCGTCGGGGATGACTTATCATTAGCGGGTTATCACTTTAGATTGCAACAAGTATATGCCTTACAAGGGCCCAACTACACCGGCGCAGTAGCCAATATTCAAGTCAATCGCCACAGTAATCAATTGCTACACCCACAATTACGATATTATCCCATAACCGATGTCATGATCAGTAAACCGGCAATCGCGGTTGGACTATGGCGCGATTTATATGTGTCTTTGGCCGAGCCGGTGGGCAAACAGACTTGGGCCTTACGCTTTTATTACAAACCTTTTGTGCGTTGGATTTGGGTGGGTGGACTTTGCATGATGCTCGGCGGTGTATGGGCTATACTTTCCAGACGCTATAAAAAAATTAAATAGACTCTTCGCACTTGTATTTCTGGCTGTGTTGTCGCTCAACTCGCAATCCCCATGTATATTAGATACACTCCGGCTGCTTCATTCGCGGCGCCTTGCCAAAATCCAATTGCTGTGAGTATATTGATACACCGATGCGTTATATTCTTCCGCTGATTGTTTTGTTGATCTTGGTCTTTTTTCTATGGCAAGGGCTTGCAAAGGATCCTAATCTACTGCCATCGCCATTAATTAACAAACCCATCCCAGAATTTTTAGCGAATGATTTACTAAAAAAATCCACCAGATTAAGAAAAAAAATATTTTTACAACATTGGACATTGTTAGTCGTATGGTCAAGCTGGTGTTTAACCTGTACCGAAGAACAGTCCTTTTTGTTAAGCTTACGAAAAAAACATACGATCGAAATGATTGGTTTAAATTACCGTGATGACTTGCAGCGCGCACGACGTTGGCTAAGACAGCAAGGCAATCCATTCCAAAAAATTATCTTTGATCCAGAAGGTTCGTTGGCTATCGATCTCGGTGTTTACGGCGTGCCGGAAAGTTATTTAATCGATCCGCAGGGTGTCATACGCTATAAGCAGGTCGGGCCGCTCACTGCCAGCGTATGGACTCAACAAATGACAACCTTAATTCATTCATCTGTCTAATAAAAGTTTCTTTTATACTCAGGATTAAGCATGCACCTATCTAATAGAAAATCTTTAACGCAGTTTGGTTTAAGCGGAGTTTTTTGTTTGGTAATATTGTTTTCACCATTAGCCGTGGCTAAGTTAAGTGAAATGTATGTCTTTGATTCAACACAGAAAAATAACCAATTTGCAGAAATTATTCATGAAATGCGCTGTCTGGTTTGTCAAAATCAAAATTTAGCGGATTCGAATGCACCACTCGCCAAAGATTTACGCTTGGTGATTTATCGACGGATTAAAAATGGCGAATCGACTGTCCAAATTAGAAATTATTTGGTGAGTCGTTATGGTAATTTCATTTCTTTTAAGCCCGCTTTTTCAGGTTTAACCTACTGCTTATGGCTAAGTCCATTTATTCTATTATTAGTTATTTTGCTCATACTATTATTCAAAATAAACAAATTTGATATACGTGCTTCTCGTCATTAAATTAATTCTACTGTCCTTTTAGACAGCTTACTTTTTATTTTTTATTTCTGCATAATTATTTTTTTGATAAAAAAATCATATTTTTAAATTTAATTAGACATCTATAAGGGATAAGCATGGAACACCAAGAAAAACAACTGCAAGAGACAAGTGTGACTATTGGCAAACGCGCCTTGTTAGTTGAAGACTACATACCGTGCCAAAAAATAATGACGCATTATTTAAAACAACTCGGTTATGAAGTAGAACTGGCAGATAATGGCATCACGGCCGTAGAACAAATACAGAGTAAGGTCTATGATTTAATTGTTGAAGATCTCGGTTTAAGTGGCGTAACCGGCAAAGAAGTGATTAAAAAGGTACGTGAAAGCCCACTCAATGTAGGGACGCCCTTATTAGTATGGAGTGCTTACGTTAATAGGTATGATGAAGAAAAATATCTGGCTTGGGGAGCGGATGGTGTTTTAATCAAGGTATGTCAAGTTAAAGAATTAAAAAAAGCGATAGATAAATGTTTTTCGAAAAGCAGATACCATAGAAAATTTCATTATCAATTACAGAATTTTAAAAAGAAATGCGATCAATTTTTCGATGAAGCCCAAGCCTTAAAGGATAGCGAATGTGTTAATCAATTTAAATTTAGTTTGCATGAAGCGTTAGCAACCATAGAAGAACATCAGCATTGGCTGAATCTAAACAAAAATGAAAAGCACGTAGGATAAATACCATTATAATGAAAAATTAAAATGGAGTTTTCAATGGATAAAATTAATACGAATATTTTTAGAGGTCCATGTATATTTAAAGATGACGCTTTTACGATAAAGCATACAACTTCCTAAGCGCCAGACTTATTTGCTTGGATAATGAAAAGTAAAAATGAGCAATATCAAAAAATAGAATATATTTCAAAAAAAATTAGTAATAAATTTAAAATCTTAAAGAATACATACGATAAGGAAGTAAATTCATCGAATGTATAAATTAAATAAAGATAAATATTTAGATGATACGTTTGTTATTCCCGTCGGTAAGGATAGCAAGAGTCAGAATGGAATGACCACGTTTTTCAAAAAGCCGGTAAATTCTTGGAAATAAACATCTAAAATATCTTTCCAAACAGAGTCATGATTTGCTCGTATATTTTGTTCAGCCATTTTTATTCTTCCTTATGGTTAATGGATGGAGATTCGAACTTGATCAATATCTAAAAAGACAGCATACTGTCTGAAAAATGTTTAAGGATATTCGAATAAAAGATCAATTAAAAATTTTATATCAATATAATAAAAAAATTAACATTATTTTTTTAAAATTTTAATATATAATATTTTTGCGTGATTAATATTTAACTATTATGAATAATATAAAAACAGTTTCTGCGCTAGATAAATTGCATGAAATATCCATTTTAGGTATTTATGACAAAGAATTAATTTATAAAAATAGCTTGTGTTGACTCTTTTGCTAAAAATATTAATAATCGCGATACCATAACTTAAGCGTAACTCTGTTTATTGCAGGTATAAAAATGACAAAAGAAAACAATCCTATAAAAGCACCAAGTTTTCGTATCGCGCATTGCGGAACTTTTCCAAACTACCACCTGGGGAAATTATTTTTAAATGAAAAAAATATAATTTATCTTGTGAGTGTAGGAAAAGAGAAATTTGAAAAGAAATGGGTAGAGCGTTTTGTTAATTTCATTAAAGAAATAAAACCTAAAAAAACTATTATTGTTGTAGCTGATAGTTTACAGCGATTTAACATCGAAGTAGATGAAAATATGTCAGAAATTGCAGCCTTACAAGAATCTAAAAATAGAGGGGAAAAATGGGTGGAAAAATATAAATCTTATTTCTCAACCCCAGAAATAAACTACGAGTTTACTCATTGGGATACTCTAAAAGAAGATGTGGATTTTGAGCAGTATTTAGGCGAAATTATAAGTTTGAGCACTCAACATACCGAGTTTAAAGAGGCTCTTTTAGACTCTTCTAAAGAATATACTGAGCGACCGTCTAGAATAAATTCAAATCATGTATCGGATCAAAAAAAAGCAGAAAGCAAGTCTTGTGATTTCTTACAAGAAGAATGTGCGGTATTTCAGATTCTAGCAAAAGAGAAAGATAATATAGCCATCGTATATCCTGGTGCTGCTACCAAAGTGTTAGCTTTCTCTATAGCGCATATTAATAAAAACTATAGAGCCGATAACTCTTTTTATTGGCTGCATATGCGCGCTACCAAAGAACGAAAGAAAAATAAAAAACTAGATGTACAACTAAGCAATAATATTGAATTGGATAATAAAGAATGCAAAACTATCAAAAATCATTTTAAAGTAAAATTTTTTAGACGGTTCTCTTTAGATGAAAGTCAATCATTTAATATTCAAACAAGTAAAAATAAAGAAAATGATTTGAATCCCTCTCCTTTTTTCAGAAGACCTTCCCTAGATGCTAATGCGTACAATCAGGTACTAAAACATTACATTATATAAAAGGGGGTTTAAAATGTCTAGAACAACAACTTATGAAAATTTAATAAATATTGTAGCGAAAGCACCGGGACATTTTTATTGGAAGGATACAAAAGGAGTATATCAAGGCTCTAATGATGCGCAGGCTATTTTTTTAGGATACAAATCTGGTAAGGATTTGATTGGGAAAACTGACTTCGATTTACCTTGGAAAGAGCAAGCTGGCTATCTACAACAAATCGATAGACAAGTCATGGAAACTCAAGAGGAATACTCTGTAGAAGAAGTTGTTAATTGTAATAAGGGTTTAAAAGCAATCTTTTTTTCTCGAAAGATTCCATTATATGATCCTAAAACTAAAAAAGTGATTGGAATCATTGGATCTTCTTTAGATATTACAGGGAGTAAGAAAGCTGAAATTGCTAAGCAGGAATTTTTAATGAATATGAGCCATGACCTTCGCACGCCTTTGGCAGGGATTATTGGCCTTTCAAGTTTACAAATCGATGAAGCAACCAGTGCTCAGGAAAAAAAGTATGGCGAATGGATCCATAGTGCAGGTGAGCAGCTTTTAGGATTACTTAATTCTGTGATAGAAGTTACGGCTACTGAACAGCAAATTGAAAACAAAAAAAAAGAGAATATTAATTTATCGCAATTTGCAGAGGAACTTCTAGCATTAATGCAACCCGCAGTAGCGGCTAAAGAATTAGATTTTCAAATTAAACTCGATAAACATTTACCCTTGGTTATTAGTGACCGTATTAAGCTTAAAAGAATTATACTTAATCTCTTATCTAACGCATTAAAGTTTACTAAACAAGGAACTATAACTTTAAAAATAAATGTATTGACCATGAAAAATGATAAAGCCGCAATAAAAATATCAGTAATCGATACCGGCATTGGTATTAGTAAAGATAAACTTGAAAAGATATTTGATCGTTTTTATCGTGTGCATCCCTCCTACCTTGCAGAATATACTGGATATGGGCTTGGATTATACCTAGTTAAAAAAGCTACTGAATCATTAGGTGGAAAAATAAAAGTCTCTAGCGAAGAAGATAAAGGTAGTTGTTTTAGTGTGGAATTTAACTTTACTGTAGTCGAGCCTGATTCTAACGCGCTATTATCGATATACTCAGAACCTATTATGGAACCTCAACCTATAACCGATAAGCAAAAAGGTTCGGTTTTAGTTGCAGAAGATAATACTTTAGTTTTATATGTTGTTAAAAAAATGTTATCAAGCCTAGGTTACCAAGCTATAACAGAATCGACAGGAGAAACAGCATTACAGGCATTAAAAACGCAAGTATTTGATTGGGTATTATTGGATATTGGTTTACCCGATTTAAGTGGGATAGAAGTCGCAAGACACTATCGTCAATGGGAACAAGAAAATAATAAATCACATCTACCAATCTTTGCTTTAACAGCACATGCGGAAAAACAAGTTAAGCAACAATGTAAGGATGTAGGTTTTGATTATGTGCTTCAAAAACCTTTTACCGACAAGGACTTCAAAACCATAGAAAAATTTTTAAAATAAATTAAATATTTGTTATTTCAATATATAATATTTAAACTATTACAGTATTGTTATGTAATTATATGGTTAAAAATAAGTTAAAAACTTTTACTATTTTAAATAAACTACATGGACAAGAAAAACAATCTAAAAGAGAAATAGCTCAAACTTTCCTAGAATATGTAGATAGCCTGCCAACCAATAAACGCATCGAACAAATGGAGGCTATACTTTATGAAAGAAACCTGCCTACACTGGATCGTCGTTTAACTCCACAAGAGAGAAAATGTCTGTTCTTAGCCAGTAAGGGAAAAGAAATCAAAGATATGGCAAGTATTTTAGGCCTATCGTAGCGTACTATTAAATATCATAGAGCGAATGTTATTAAAAAACTTGGGGGTGAAAATATTACAGCTGCTGCTACTTCCAGTTTCCAATATCAGATTAATGAAGATAAAGATTATATATATTCTCGCTTATCTGGGACTCAGAATAATTAAATTTTTGCTGAAAAGAGATAGTTTGAAAGTTTTACATTCAGGACAAGCGAAGCTTAATATTAAGGAACCACCTATAACAAATCGGGATGCTAAATGGATCAATTTCCTAACAAGCCGCATACCTATTTTAGATCGTAATAATAAAGTGACTAGCGTCGTTGGAATTTCAATAGATATTACTGATCTAAAAAAAATAAATATAGGTTTATGATTTTATAAACTTGTAATTCTGTTGATCCTTAAGCTTAATTTCTTATAAGTAAAGTTCATGACATGCAACTAATTATTGAAGTGTTATGTTCCTATTTGAGGAATATATTAATTCTTTATTTTTTTAGTTTAACAGATAGGTCAAAGAAATCTTGGTCAGAAATAATCTATTTACCTTTCAGCAAAATTTTATATTTGATAATATAAAATACAATATAATTTTTTATTAAAAAATAATAACTCGAGATAACTATATATGAAAAAAATAAAAAAAGCTAAGTTCAAAGGAAATATTGAGGGCCTTAAAAAAGCTAAATGTATTTTAATGGGTATTAGCATGAAGCAAACTCATCAATCTGGTGAAGAGTTACATGCTTTCATCAATGAAATCGGTAAATATACGAATATAAAAAAAATTATTTTTGTAATAACTGATTATTTACATCGTCATTATGTGCAATTAGAGTATGGCTTTACGCCTGAAAAATCTGGAGAAGAATCAGAAAAAATGGGCGAGGTTTGGATGCAAGACAACAAATTTATTTTGAAAAATTTAACTTCTGTTGAGCTGGAAATAATTAAATGGAAAAGTTTAATTGAGAATTCTAATCTATCTAATGAAGATATCCCTTTTGTTAATTGTTTAAAAACAGTACAAAATTATTATAACAAAGACGCTTATTTTCACCAATTAGTAGATGTTTACTCAAAAAAATTTGGGAATAAATATTATAATCGATTGAAGGATAAAGTTACATTGGAACTGTGCACACAGACGGCTAGGGATTATTTTTTAGAAGAAAGTGCAATTATTTTAAAATTTATTTCCCTAAAGTTTGATATAATGACTTACCCCGGAGAATGTAATCAAGGAATAAGCTATGTTTATGATCAATGTTTTGGTAAGCCTTTAAATTTTATCTCTTATCGTTTTCGAAAAAACGGCAAAGAAAATAAATTTTTTCCTACAATTGAACAAGAACAAGAACAAAAAGAAGTTAATATTAATGAAATCCACCAATTTAAAAAA
This sequence comes from Rickettsiella endosymbiont of Aleochara curtula, assembly GCF_964030935.1. Lineage (NCBI taxonomy): Bacteria > Pseudomonadati > Pseudomonadota > Gammaproteobacteria > Legionellales > Coxiellaceae > Rickettsiella > Rickettsiella endosymbiont of Aleochara curtula. Next base: position 738,821 of record NZ_OZ034990.1, on the reverse strand, counting down.
AGTATTTGAAGATTCACAAGAAACCTTAAATCAATTTTTAATTACTCAATTACCAATTAATATTTTTTTAATTAATACAGAAGGTTATGTCTGTTGGGCTAATAAAAACCTTTTAGATTTTGTAAGTATGGATACGGTAGATGATGTGATAGGAATGCATATAAGTGAGTGGGATAAATGTCGATGGCATGCTATTGAGGAAGTACTTAAATCTCAGCAAGAGACCATTACCGAGGAGTTTTATAACGGAACATTTTTTTCTACTGTAAGAAAACCTGTTATTCAAAATGGCGAGCTTATTGGGGTATTAGGGCTATCTATTGATATTACTGAAAAGAAACAATCTGAAATTGCCAAACAAGAATTTTTGATGAATATGGCGCATGATTTGAGGACGCCTTTAATGGGTATTATGGGTCTTGCAAATCTTCAAGCTAATCAACAGATGGATCAGCAAGATCAACAACAATACGGACAATGGATTCATGGAGCCAGTGTACAACTTTTAGAACTGCTTAATTCAGCGATCACAGTCAAAACTTCTGAACTTCAGATAGAGTGTGTGAAAAATGAAAAAATAGATTTACTACAACTTGCTCATGAGTTACAAATACTGATGAAACCCTCATTGGAGTCCAAAGGGTTAAGCTTTCAATTACAATTAAAAAACGGATTGCCGGTTGTTATCAGTGATCGAATAAAACTGAAAAGACTTTTACTTAATCTCTTATCTAACGCATTAAAGTTTACTAAACAAGGAACTATAACTTTAAAAATAAGAGTATTAACCATAAAAAATGGTAAGGCTGCAATAAAAATATCAGTGATCGATACCGGCATTGGTATTAGTAAAGATAAACTGGAAAAAATATTTGATCGTTTTTATCGCGTTCATCCCTCCTATCTTGCGGAGTATACTGGTTACGGTCTTGGTTTGTACTTAGTTAAAAAGGCGACTGAATTACTGGGTGGAAAAATAAACGTCGCTAGCGAAGAAGGCAAGGGTAGTTGTTTTAGCTTGGATTTTAAATTTAGCTTAGCTGAGCCATGTTCTGATATGAAATCTCCTGTAGATTCAGCACCGACTTTTGTGCCCCAGGTTATCGCAGACAAATTAAAAGGCTCGGTTCTAGTTGCTGAAGATAATACGTTGGTTCTGTATGTCGTTAAAAAAATGTTGGCCGGTTTGGGTTATCAAGTTACAACGGCGTCAACCGGCGAAGAAGCATTGCAGGCATTAAAAATGCAACCTTTTGATTGGGGAATATTAGATATTGGTTTACCGGGTTTAGATGGTATCGAAGTCACCAAACAATATCGCGAATGGGAACAACTAAACAATGACTCTCGTTTGCCAATTTTTGCTTTGACTGCGCACGCCGAGGATAAGGTTAAAAGTCATTGCCAGCAAATAGGCTTCGATTTTGTTCTGCATAAGCCTTTTACGGAGAAAGATATGAATATTATCCAAAAATTTTTAAAATAAATTAAATAGTTGGTTTTTTGTTTATAATGTTGTTTAAATATTTCGAATCACTCGAGAATTATTTTACATTTATATGCTTAAAAATAAACTAGGGACTTTTGCTCTTCTACACAAATTATATAAACAAGAAAAACTATTTAGGAAAGAGCTGGCTAAAACATTTCTAGATTACCTTGAAACCCTTCCGATAAATAAACGTATTGATCAAATTGAATCGCTGCTGCATGAAACGAAAATTAACAGTATAGTGACACATGATTCACGTTTGACGTCACAAGAAAAAAAATGTCTATTTTCGGCAAATAAAGGAAAAGAAGTCAAGGAGATGGCAAGCATTTTGGGTCTATCGCCACGTACTATTAAATATCATAGAGCTAATATTGTTAAAAAACTTGAAGTTTCTAATCTTACGGCCGCGGTTGCTTCTAGATAATGTCTTGTTGGTCATTGCGAGCGCGTGGCAATCAGTGAATATGAAACGGTGGATGGCCACGCTCATTGCATGAGCTCGCCATGACGACCAATAATCTTGTTTCATTTCATAGGCTCGACATGACATGTAATCTACTTGTCATTGCGAGCGTGCAGCGCGCGGCAATCTAGCAAGTCTGAGTTCGTGGATGATCACGGAAATGAATATTTGCTCACCATGACGAAGAAAATCTGTATTTCAATTTGCAATACTTTTGTTATTATATAGAACATAAGCATAATACTTCATGCTTATAGATTCAGTATAAACTTCCCCTATGAGGAGTGTTGCTTGATTCATAAAGTTGCTGTTGTTGGTGCTGGTATTATTGGAATGACCAATGCGATTGGTCTTCTTCAAGAAAATAAAAATGAAATTATATACGACGTGACTATTATTTCTAAAGAAGGTCCGTTGGATACAAATTCGGATCAGGCGGTAGCTACTTGGTTCCCACCCAACGATGATAAGCCTTTATTACAAAAATATTGTTTGGAAAGTTTGGAAAAATTTAATGAATTAATAAAGAATAAAACTCCTGGGGTAGATAAAATTCAACAAACTCTTTTTTTCGAAAACAAAAAACATTTTGAAAATAGTGTTTGGTCAAAAGCAACTACAAGAGAATTAGTTCAGCTTATAGAGATTCCGCAAACTGAATCAGAAACCCAAGATAGTTTGCCTGCTGTACGAGTAACGATCCCTCTTATTAATCCTACTTTTTATCGCCCGCACATGTTAGAACACTTTAAAGCCTTAGGTGGTAAATTAGAGCATGAAGAAATAACTTCATTAAGCAATCTGACTAAGTCATACCCTATCGTTATCAATAGTACAGGTTGGGAGGCTAAATATTTAACTTCCGATGATTCGGTTTATCCTGTGCGGGGTCAGACTGAAACATTTGATACACCGCTCAAATTAAATAAAGGTTCTATTAACGTTGAGCATTTGACTATGTATGTTGTTTATCGTCCTGCCAAAGTAGGGAATGGAGATTGCGTGGTTGGAACAACCTATCAGGAGCATGATGCAAATAGAGAAGTCAGAACGAGTGATAAACAAGATATTATTAGTAGAGTCTCAACATTTTTTCCTACGGTAAAAAATATGACTACCGTTTCAAAGGTTGGCATACGTTGCGGACGACCTGAGGTGCGCGTCGAGGAAGAAAGAGTCGGAGAATCCATGATAGTGCATTGCTATGGACATGGTGGCAGCGGCTATAGTGCTTCTTGGGGAAGTGCAAATAAGGTGTTGGAGTATTGCAATCGTTTTGTAAATGAAAAGACCCAACAAATTAGACCAAAAATTTAATTTTTCTTGGATTTGTTATGTTTATTCTGATAGTCGGTATTAAGGCTAAACGGATTAAAATTAGTTTGCGTATCATAGATATCTAAATTTTCGATCATTTTTAAGCGTTTGGCCAGGCGTATTGAAAAGGGTAATAGTAAAATCTCAATAGAGACCATAAATCCCCATGAAGTTAGCATGTGTTGTAAGAAATGTTTGTTTGGAATCAAGTTATAAAAGGCTATCGGGGCATAGATTAGTTCATTAAACGTATAAGCGGTTAAAGTAGAGCCGATAAAACGTAGGCCCATATACTTACCATCTAATTTAATCTTTAGTTTGGCGACGATATAAGAATTAATACTTTCAGTAATTAAATAACTTAAAATCGCTGCAAAAATAATACGATTATTGGTATACAAAAAAGTAGTGATGGCGACTCGTGAAATAGAGTCAGGAGCAAGCAGAGCAATAACTAATTGGCCATAGAGAATAAAGATTAAAAAAAATAGTAAGGCTGTCCAAACGGCTATTCTTGCGTGTTTATAGCCATAAACTTCGGTAATAATATCAGAAATAAGATAGGTTAACGGAAATACGATGGATCCAGCTCCGGTGTTTAATCCAAAAATTTGTATTTGTCTTGGGTCAAACCAATTAGACGTAAAGAAAATTAACGTATAGGCTAAGATGAATAGCCATAAATATCGATGTCTAATATTGCTTAGTTGCGTACTATCGGTTTTTACCGCTCCTAAGCTCATCGTTTAGTTTTCCTTAAAATTTATTTTTTTAATACCTGCAAGCAATTAAAGGTCTAGCTTATTAAATCCATTATTTCTAGCAATGTAATTTACCTCAAATCTAAAAAAATTAAACTGTGTGTTTTGGTCATATATGTCTATTTCTTCTATTTTTTTTACTATTTCTATTAAGTAAATCATGATTGGTAAGATAATTAATAATGTTAGTAGGCTAATAAAGGCATTGGAAATAAATTTTTGATTCATTAAAGCAGCATAGGTGTTAATGAGACTAAAAATTGATCCGCTGATTATTATTGAGAATATAACCGGGATTAACAGTCGTAATTTCATATAATATCCGCTCAGTTTCAATTTTAATTTTGCCAAAAGCAATATATTGAAGGGTTCAGCAACAAAATAGCTTAGCATAAAGATAAATGAACTTTTTAAATAGCTGCTTATGATCGAATTAAAAGTCATATTATGGATGGCGTAACAGGGACTGGGTAAATTAATAATGAACAGTGCATAGAAAATTGATAGTATATTGAAAAAAAATCCACACCATACTGCGCGTCGGGCATTTTTATAGCCATATACTTCGGCAATGAAACTAGATAATAGAAACGTAATAGGACAAATGATTATTCCTGCATTAAGCGTTAAATTTTTTAAAGAAATGCTGCATATGACAAACCAACTGCTCAGTAAGCTCAACATGGCATAACTCAGCGTGATAAACCATAAACATTTAGTATCTAAACTACGATAAGCATTATTATTCAGATTTTGACTGATCAATTGCAACTTCCTCGAAAGAGATGACTAAGCCCTTAGCAATACTTTTGCCGACAGCTAAACCTATCTTTTCATTAATTATGACGTTGGATTTTTTTAAATCATTGTTATTAAAATCATTCCAGGGTTCTTTAAAGATATGTCGTTTATAAGGGAGGGCACTGGTTACGATAAGATAATTATTTTTCATGCATAGACTTTGCGGTCTAATTTTTTCTTTATTTATGCCAAGATAAAGACAAAATAGGTTATCAAGTTTTTTCGCCAACATGGTTAATAACATACTCCTCCATGCGGGATTTAAGTTTTAGCATTGACTTGTACGACCACACCTAAGATTGAATGTAACTGTGGGTCCAAGGTTAATGGCGGTGTACTGTTATCGTAAGTCATAAGTAGCATCTTATGGGGTTCAAGATAAATTTTTCTTATTAAAGTATGAGGGTTATCTTTGATTTTAACGGCGACTAAACTATCATTTTCTAGCGTTGCATTCGGATCAACAATAAAAATAGAGCCTTTTTTAAAGATAGGTTTAATTTCTTCTTCGGACAGCAGCGCAATTAGGTTTTTAGCTGAGGTGCTTAACTTAATGTGTATTTGACCAATTTTATCGAGCTTAGTTGCATCAAAAGAATAAAGCGGTAACTCTGCCTCGGTATTAAAAGAAAAAGCCTGCTGCTCCTGAATAGTCATTTCAGATTCAGCGCTAATCCCCATCAACAGATCATTAACCGTGATATTAAAGCCGTCTAATTTAAAAAATTCGACAATTTTATATAAAGTATCAATTCTAGGATTATTAACACGTTTAGTGGGTTCTAGATGAATTAACCTTAGCAGCACCGAATGTGGCATATTTAAGGATTTTGCCAGCCGATATAGCGTAAAATTTACGCCGTCGCGTGCCGTTTTCATTTGCATTAAAGTTCTTAAAGTGAGATGTATTTTATTAGCATTCATGGTGCACTTCACTGTTATTAATATTCAATATTTTTTTATATTTGATGCTATGTCTTAAAGCACATACTCATCCATAAGATAGAATGCACAACTTGTTATTCCTAATAAGCTAACGCAAATTGAATAACTATTCAATTTATTTGTAAGTTTTTTTATAAAAAATGCTATTTAGAAAAATTTATTTAAACAGCCAAATAATAAGAAAAAAAATCATAAAGTTTTATCTGCTCCAGAGCGAGGTGCCATACCAAAATCTTGATGATCATCCTTATTTTTTTTCTTATAAAAATCACAGTAGGCTTTTTTATCAGGAAATATGCTGAGGAGCTGCTTTAAATCTTCGATTTCCTTTTTAATGACCTCGATATCTGCTTGATATTTCAGAATGGCACCCTGATACTTAATATACATATCCCAATTATGATCAAGCTTTTCTCTTAATTGATTTATTTCATCTAAGTTTTGAGGGTTCTGGATTAAAGCGGCACTTAATCTTCGCTCTGAATCGTTAACAAAGCTTAATCTTCCACTTTTTAATTGAATCGAATCACTAAGTAGCTCATTCAATGCGCGCAAACGATCTCTTTTTGGATTCAATTGCGCGAGTAAATTTTTAGCATCCATATAATTAATTAAATAAAAATTAAATTATACAAAATAGTTAATTTCGTATCTAGTCAATTTAAAAAATGTAGATTAGACTAAAAAAGCTACGAAAATCATAGGGAACAACTACAATAAAAGGACTTATTCATGCTTCAAGAAGTTAATGCCAATTCATTTGATCTCGCCTTCAATCGATTTATACAAGATGGTTTTTTTGAGTTAAGTAACTCATCTCTACATTTAGGACAACTTAATCAACTTCAAGAATATATTTCTGGTGAACGTAATCCAGAAATTCCTTACTATCAATTTCATTTAAACAACGTTTATCTCATTCCACATTATGTCTTTGAAGATGTCATCGCTGGTGCAATTACTGAGCATGAACATGTCGTTGGAAATGATCACCGTGATAGGCATGTTGATGCCCATTTAGTCAGGATGCTTGCTCCTTCGAATAACTTTAATTTGGGGCTACCCATTACGAATCAAATCACTGATTTTAATAGTCAAAAAAATCATTTTGAAAGAACATTATTTTATTTATTAACTGTTCCTGCAACCTGGAATGAGATTGACTTAAATGGTGCTTATTTTTCTAATGAGAATAAAGATCTACCATTAAGCTTTAATTTCGGCAATAATTTGTTAAAAAAATTAGAGAAAGACGAAACTATCCTAGAAAAATTAAGTTTAGTGGGAATAGATTTTCGGCAAAATATCTTGATTGAAACCTTGGAAAGAGCCTCAGCATTGGAATTTTTAGGCCTAAAAATAGATTGGCAGCATGATGATGAATTTCATTGGTTAGTCCCTGAATTAGCCAAGCATCCCAGTTTAGTGACCTTGGACTTAGGAAATATTCCCCTTGAAAGAACGAGTTATAACAGTTTAATTTCACTACTTTCTAGAAATTATCGAATCAATAGAATTAGATTTAGAAAGCCAGTAGCTGAGAAGTTTATTGGTTTAGAAGCAACCCACGAAGCGATCAGGCAACGTTTAGCAGGAGATCGAGAAGGACAGTTTAAATCTGAACAATTAAATGAAAATAAATTGGTATCTTTAGCGGAAGAAGCCATACAATTCAATCATGTCGAGTATTTACAAGTAGTCTTAAGTTATCAATTGGATTTGGGTAGCATTACTGCTGCAGATAAAGATAACAATAAGGAAATTTGGATACAAAGGGCTTGTAGTATTTTACCCGAAGTTTATAAAAATCATCCAGAATATCTACAAGAGGCTTCGTCGCTGGTTGCGCTTGATTTAAGCAAAGTTTATAAAGAGACGAATAAAACCATTGGCTATTATTTATTGGAAAAGGCTTTTAGGGTAAAGAGCGCAGGTAGTATTCAATTATTATTGCAAGCAGGGGCTAATATATTTGAAACACCGAAGGATCAAAAAATATTTTTATTAAAACGACTATTTGATGGAAACGAGTGCCCACCCTGGAAAGAAGCGGTGATAGAACATATCCAACAAAATTTAAGCATTTTAGCGCCTAATATTTCAAAGTTACATAATTTCTTTGATTTATATGTCACATTTAACAATATAAAAAAGCATTTTGATAACTACTTAGATAAATTAAAAACGAGAATGACGCATCCGGTTTATATACAGGTGATAACCGGTGTACATGCATTTTTAGAGGAAAGATACGAACAATATATCAAAAGTTTACATCGATTAGTGGATTCCATTACAGCTGTTACTACCAAAGGCCTCAATGAAGAGGGAAATATTGCCTATGACTCTATGGTAAAGTTGATGCAGTACACTAAAGAGATGATAGAAGATGCAAAAAAAGCTAGTCGAGGTGTTTTAAATCGTTCTGAATTCAACGATGGCTTGATACGCTTAGGAGAAGAATTACATTACGAAATCGATCGTTGTAAAGATATTCTCCATCATCGAGAACTTGCCATGGCTAAAGCTGCCGCTCCCCACCTAGAAGAAACTATCTTAGTAGCAACTAAGGCACATAAAGAAAAAAAGAAAGAACAAGGAGGGCAATTGAATATTCAAATGGAAAAAAACAATGTACTGCGGGCGCAATTGAGTGAACAAATTACGGAAAATAATTTTCTTCGAGAACAAGCTAATGCTCAAGAAGCTGAAATTAAAAAATTGAATGAATTAATGAAGCAATTTTTACCTCAGCAGAAGGTCAATCCAGCGCAAAAAGAAACAACCCGAGCTGGGCCAAGTTTATTTAGACGCTAGGAAGACTATGGAGGGTAATGAAAGTAACTATGCTAACTATGTTATTACAAAACATTGGCCAGCGACTTTCTAAGCAACCCTTCACATGGATGTCTTGGTGGTCGGGCTTAAGATGGGGAGCTTTTATAAGCATTCACCCTCCACTAACCGAAAAGATTGCCTTATGGAGTCGAGATGATAGTAGCTTAAAGAGTATAAAGCTCTTTAAGCTAACTCCTAATGAACTACAAGCTGAGATTACTCGTTATTGGGAAAAACCCTTTTGGCACAGATGGCTATTGCGTTTATTTACCTCTATTGGAAGTAAGATTAGGATTTGGTCTTATTATCAACAATGTCTCTCATTTAGAGAGGTGCATAAACAAAACCCCATTCTCGATCAACGTTTACTACGCTATGAACCGGAACAAAAATTCGTTAACTTGTTAATCTCTGCATTAAATCGAGAAAATCTAGTCTTAGAGCAGCGTTTAGAAAGGTATTTCGGTAATCAACCATGGATACAAAAAAACTTTAGCTCGTTATTAATACAGCACGAAAATAGAAGACAGCATACTTTTGTAAAATTAATGGAAAAGCAATTAAAGAAATTGCCATCGGAATATAATCGAGATTTGATAAGAAGGAAATTAGAAAAAGAATATCAGGAGCTTGAAAAAATGCTAAGAGCTTATCTACAAGGTTGGTGTCGAGATACGCCTCAGCAGGACTCAAAAACATCTGAAAGCGATAATGCATTGGTTTATGTGGGACCTCCTGCTATTATAGAGAGGACCGTAAATCCATCCTCTGAAAGTGATCTGAGTTGTTCGAGCTCAATTAATCTTTGGGTTAACCGTAGACGTCAAACTATCGATGCCATTTTGCGGGAACAGCTATCCGAAGAAGAACAAACTAATAAAGTAAAAATAGTATTGGAAGAAAGTCTAAACAGTTTAAATTTACTGACAGATCCCCAGATAGAAAGTTACCAACGAGTGGTAAAGGAAGCGATCCAAGGAAAAGTTAATTATCAAGAAGTCATCAAATGGTCAGAATCGCTGCAATCAGGCTTATTAAAAGTTTACCGAAATGGTGCGCGTTTATTCCATCCAGATAAGCTCAATGGGTCGCCTGGTTTACAAATGTTATTGACGCAGTTATTCCAACAATTTAAACGATCCTCAGAATCTGCTTTAGAAAAGATCCAGCAAGGACAAGATTCCCTGGAAAAATGGTTTGGACATTCTCTCGAATGGGAACTAAGAATTAAGAAACTATTTGAAGAATTAGTAGAAGATCGCGCACGACATAACGAATATATGAGACAAAAACTTGATGAACTAGGAGAGTTACAAAAATCTAATATAGAACAATTTGATGTCTTAAAACAACAATTTAAAGCTAACAAAGCGGCTGTTGATGCTAATGGTGAAGAAATTAAAAAATTAACCAAGTTAGTAAAACAGTTTCTACCTATCTCTGAGAATCAAGCACAGAAACAAGAAGAAAATGAAGAAGCTACCACAAGGTTTTCACCGAGGCCGTAAAAAGCGCTGATATACTCTTAAGCTGTAAAGGGCTTTCTCTAATTCCGTTGAACTCAAATTAGGTAATTGAGTTACTTTTTTATTATGTCAAAAGGAATCAATTTTTATTTCAGCAGAAGGTCAATCCAGCGCAAAAAGAAACAACGCAGACGAGTTTATCTTACAAATTCCCTACATTCGGATTGTGTGGCATAACGATCAGTTTGTTATATGGAGTAAGAAACAACAGTATTTCCAGATGTTAGTCGTGGTCGGGATGAGAGGATTCGAACCTCCGGCCCCTAACTCCCGAAGTTAGTGCTCTACCAAGCTGAGCTACATCCCGCATTTGGCTAATAGGTCAAAAAACTGTGGGGAATTTTATCAGTTTTAGTTTCATTCAGCTAGTTTCAATATGCTTATGTAGGGTTTGTTCCCCCCTTTTTGTGGTAATTGCTAAATTCATTTTATGCCATGGTGGATATCATGCTGGCGATAAGCCTCGGATATTTTTTGTTGATGTACATTAAAAAATCCTACAGAAGGCAATGGTTGAATCGCATTTTTTCGTGGAGTGGGTATAGGTTTTTTTATTTTTTTGAGCTATCATTAACGAACAACACTTTATTAATAGATTCGATTAGATCTGGAACAATGAAATTTTTCTCTTTCATTACTAAATCTGCTTTAAGATTTTCTACGAAATCTGTTAAAAGGTTAACTAATGCCCTTTTTTTAAAGATTGTTGGTAAAGTTAGATAGTCGCTTATAAATTCTTTCAAGATACTGAGATCTGAGATAATTGCTTCGCGATTTGGATCTAGGATAAAATTTTCGGTTACTAATAGATCAAAATTAATTTCTTCATGAATTGCTTGGTTTAAATTCTGATGGTAGGTATCGAGTTCTTTAGCAAAGTTTTTTAGAGTAAACTCTTGAGTCATATTTCGAAGTATGATCCCCTCGATATTAATTTTGTATTGATTTTCAAATTCAGTGAGCAAGAAGAATTTACGCATGGTTTTAAAGGTTCTTAAGTACTTTAAAAAATCGATAATTTCCTCGCGCGCTGGATTGCTCTGGCGATATTTATTAAAAGCGGATATTTGTTCAGCTGCCAATGCTAACTGTTGTTTTCTAACAATGATGAAATTAGAAAATTTCGTTATATCGCTAGGATTAGCGATATAACTTTGGATGAAAAATTGAATCAGTTCATCTGGCATCGAAATAATACGCAAAATAGTTTGATATAATTCATTTTTATAATACGTGCTTTTCTTGATCTTTTTATCTAATTTTGTGGGTTCTTTTTTTATGGCACGCCTTTCATTCAAGTTCCAATGAATTTGGTTTAGCCAATTACAAGCCTCGTAGTTTACTAAATTAGGCAGTGTTTTCAGGTCGGCTTTAGTAATATCGAGATTTTTCCCTTCATGGAGATTATTAAACTTAGGATTTAATTTAATTAAACTTAAACCACCATCAATTTTTATAACTTTTCCGTCTCCATCGACACCTACGTTACCGGCTTTGAAATCAATTTCATTTAACCACAAGGCTAGGACTTGTGTAGCAGCCAAACCAGTAATGCTATTATCGAGTATTAATTTATTTTTTTTTGGAAATAAAAAAAAATGTTCATCAAAGTCAGATATTTCTTTAGAGATCACATAATATTCGCTCGATTGTTTTATAGCCGCCTCATTTCCAGGCATACATACCCAACGTGTTTTTGGTTGTTGAGAAAGTATCAAGCGATAAAATTCTTGGGCAAGCGTTTCTAATATAACTTCTTTTTTATTTTCTCCTAAAAACTTAGCATACCATTGACTTTTTGAGGTTCCATTTTTAAACTTTTTTAAGAAATAAACTTGATGTGAAAAATTATTATTATTATTGTTTAATGTTTTTAAATATTCGAAATTATTTAGATTTTTATAAGGTTTTTTTACAGTTTTTGGCATAGAAACTAAATTATAGGAATTTTTTATGGAATTTTAATGGAACTTTATTAACTCAACCTTAATAGACGCTAATTTTTTTTAAAATAAAAAACGCGAGTAAATCCTCAATTTATCTTACGATAGGAGTAATTCAGTCTTGGTTTATATAAGTTAAACGAAGAATTAATGGCTAATAAGTACGGGTACTGGCGAATTTTGCCAATTGTGCCAGTGCTCGACGGTAGGCTGAATCAGGAATGATCTTTAAGTGCATCAAGGCTTGGTGAATATATTGCTCCGCGAGATTACGCGTATAATCGATGGCGAGGGTCGATTGCATGATGTCAATAATAGACGTTAAATGCTTTTGGCTGCCTTGCGTCAGTGCGGTTCTTATAAGCGCTGCTTGCTCAGCATTGGCATGTTGTAAAGCATAAATTATAGGTAATGTTGGTTTGCCCTCGGCCAGATCATCACCTAAGCTTTTGCCTAGTTCTAGGCTGGTTCCAGAATAATCGAGTGCGTCGTCAATCAATTGAAAGGCGATGCCCAAATGTGTTCCATAATGGGCCATGCCTGAGATTTCTGCTTCAGAGCGTTTAGTTAAAATTGCCGGTTGTTCTGCGGCGATAGAAAACAGCACGCCCGTTTTACCTCGGATAATTTTTAAGCAATATTCTTCATCAACATCGGCGTTGTGACAACTGAGCAATTGTAGAATTTCTGCTTGGGATAGTGTATTGGTGGCGTCAGCGAGCGATGTGAGGACACGCGAATTATTGATTTGACTGATCAATTGAAAAGCACGCGAATAAAGAAAGTCGCCGACTAGAACACTAGCTGAATTACCCCATAAATTATTGGCGGTTTTTTTACCGCGTCGTAGCTCAGATCCGTCAATGACATCATCATGTAATAAGGTGGCGGTATGGATGAGCTCTAAACTAGCAGCCAGTTGTATGTGTGCCTCGCCCTCGTAACCAAAAGCTTTTGCGCTGAGTAAGGCAATTAGAGGACGTAAACGTTTACCCCCGCTATTAATAAGATGCTTGGCCAATTCTGCTATCAAGGGGATGTCAGAATAAAGGCAGCGATCGATGAGGACATCGACTTGGTTAAGATCGCTCTTAACCAAGTCTGTTATGGGGGCTAAATCCATAGAATTGATTAGAAATAATGATTAATTTAAAGCCGAATGCTAGGCGGCGTGGAAAGACCTGTCAAGCAGCAGGGATTTATTGCTTCTTGAGGGGCCCGACCGTATAATGGGCCCGCTTTTAAGGGTAGTCCTTTTAAGTGTACTCGCTCTACCACGCTAGTTGGAGGGCTTCAACCGAGAGATATACTATGAGTCAACCTCAAATTGAAATGCGTCATTACGAAATTGTGCTTTTAATTCATCCTGATCAAAGCGATCAGGTTTCTGCTATGGTTCAGCGTTACACGGCCATTGTTAAAAATAGCGGTGGACAGGTTCACCGTCTTGAAGACTGGGGTCGTAGACAGCTTTGCTATCCTATCAATAAGCTTCTCAAAGCGCATTATATTCTGATGAATATCGAGTGCGGAAAAGAAGCTATGGCTGAACTCAGCGATAATTTTCGCTTTAATGATGCCGTGTTACGCCAGCTCACTATTCAAGTCGATCGGGCAATTACTGAAATGTCTCCCATAGCAAAAGCCAAAGAAATGCAAGGCCATGAACATAGACGAGAGTATTCCAGAGAAACTGAAGTTGAAGGAAGAGCTTAACGGATACCTTGTATGCTGCATAAGCTTTTTTTAATTATTAAATGAGTAGATTATGAACAATTATCAAAATAGACGCCGTAAGCATTGTCGAATTTCTGCCGAAGGCACAGAGGTCGATTATAAAGATATCCCGCTTTTAAAAAATCATCTGACGGAGACAGCTAAAATAGTTCCCAGTCGTACGACAGGAACCTCAGCCTCCGTTCAGCGTTTGATAACGCAAGCGATTAAACGTGCACGATTTTTAGGTTTACTTCCTTACTGTGATAAACATCAAAACATGGGCTAATGTGTTTTGAAGAGAGGATTGTGAGTTGAGCGGCGACACAGACAAAAATTCAGGTTCGATGGGTATGCTGCATCGTTTTGCCAGCTATGTCATGCGTGGCCGCCGCCAGGCAGTCATAGTGGGGCTATTATTTACTATCCTGCCTTTATTTGGCTGGGTTAGTAATGTCATCGTTGCTTTGATTACTTTACGTAAAGGCGCTAAAGAAGGGGCTATCGTATTATTGTGGATTATTTTGCCGGCGGTAGTTGTTGCTGGTTTAGGTAATCGTTTGATTATTTTGTATGGAATTATCGGCGGCAGCTTATTTACTTATGTGTTAGCCCTAGTGTTACGCAGAACACAGAGCTGGAAAACGGTATTAACAGCCATTCTATTGCTAGGCTTATTGGCGGTAGTATTGGTACATTGTTGGATACCCAATATCACCGAGATCTGGGTAAATCAGTTTGACCATTATGCATTATTAGTGAAAAATCAATTTAATGTGGCGGTTAACACTGCACATTTGAATTCTTTTGCTAAGTTTGCTACGGGTTTTCAAATAGCGTTTATTTCCTTGTCGGTACTTATTAATTTAATACTTGCACGAGGGTTCCAGTCAATGCTATACAATCCGGGCCAACTTCGCCCTGAGTTAAAAAGTGTTCGACTTAGCTTATGGGAAGTACTAGCTTTTATAGGCATAGGTGTGTTGAGTTTCTTAGGCATCGTTATGGCGCAGGATGCTTTGCCTGTGGCGGGACTGATTTTTGCATTAGCGGGTTTAAGTGTTTTTCATGCGCTGGCAGATTTAAGAAACGTGGCTAATAAATGGGTTTTTTTATTTTATGTATTATTAGCCGTTTTTTTTCCTTATGTAGCGGCTGCGCTGATACTATTCGCAATAATTGATAGCGTGTTTAATTTACGTTATCGATTAAATAGAGTTAACAAGTGAATTGAATATCGAGGTTTATTTTTTATGGCACAAGTGATTTTATTAGAAAAAGTACATTCTTTAGGTGATTTAGGTCAGCAGGTTACGGTACGTAATGGCTATGCACGAAATTATTTAATCCCGCACGCCAAGGCGGTTCCTGCCAATAAGGAAACGATCGCTGAATTCGAAATCAAGCGTGCAGAATTAGAGAAAATTGCACAAGAAAAATTACAAGTGGCTGAAACACGCGCAGCGGCGATCAATGCTTTAGTTTTAAGTATACCGGTTAAATCAGCTGAAGAGGGTCGTTTATATGGCTCTATTGGTGTTTCTGAATTAGTTCGAGCAGCAGATGCTGAAGGCGTCATACTTGAAAAGAGTGAAATTCGCTTACCTAATGGTCCTTTACGTCAATTAGGTGAGCATGAAGTTTCTGTGCAATTACACAGCGATGTTATTGCTGTGCTGAAAGTAAATATTGTTGCAGAAGAATAAATATTCAGTTTGATTACAGCTGGCTAATATAACTCGGATGTTGTATTTTGGATGTTAACTTCTATATTAATAGGAATAACTAGCAGCGACCATACGGAGGGAATCTTCAATTGAAGACCCCGGCTAATGATTTCTTATCAAAAGATTTAATATAAACTAGCATTGAGGATTTTTTGTTAGTTTATGGTTTAGGCAATTCTTGCTATGCAAAAAACCGATCATCTTAAGTTACCTCCACACTCACTTGAAGCCGAGCAATCGGTTTTGGGTGGATTAATGCTGGATAATCAAGCATGGGATAGGGTTGCGGATCGATTAAAAGAAAAAGATTTTTATCTTTTATCACACCGCATTTTATTTCGTACTATCGTCAGTTTTGCCAATCACGCTAAGCCTTTTGATGTCGTTACACTTACCGATGCTTTAAAAAGTACGAACGAATTAATAGAGATCGGTGGCGATCTTTATTTATTTGAATTGGTGCGTAATACACCGAGTGCTGCCAATATTGTTGCTTACGCAGATATCGTACGAGAACGTTCGGTTTTGCGCCAATTGATTGGTATTGCTTCTGAAATCACCGAAAATGCTTTCATGCCCGAAGGCCGTTCGATTACTGAACTAGTCGATGAGGCTGAGCGAAAAGTATTTCAGATTTCCGATCAAGGCGCGCGTGGTAGCGGGCCGCAGAGAATTGGTGACTTTTTGGCAAAAGCGGTCGATAGAATCGATATCTTGTTTCACTCCGATCAAGTTATTACCGGACTTTCAACTGCTTACAAAGATCTAGACGAAATGACATCCGGTTTGCAACCGGCTGATTTGGTGATCGTCGCAGGTCGCCCTTCCATGGGAAAAACGACATTTGCTATGAATATTGCAGAACATGCTGCAATACAAGGCGATAAACCGGTGTTGATTTTTAGTATGGAAATGCCAGGTCAAGCATTAGCCATGCGTATGATGTCATCATTAGGACGCATTGATCAGCATAAAATTCGTACTGGGAAATTAAGTGATGAAGATTGGCCTCGAGTGACTTCGGCAGTTAGCATGTTGTCCGAGGCAAAAATGTTTATTGACGATACGCCGGCGTTAAGTCCTGGGGAAGTGCGTGCGCGCGCGCGCCGAGTTGCAAAAGAACAAGGTTCATTAGGCTTAGTTGTTATCGACTACATACAATTGATGCAAATACCTGGTATTAAGGAAAACCGTACCACAGAAATATCTGAAATTTCGCGTAGTTTAAAAGCTTTAGCCAAAGAACTGGATGTTCCTATCATCGCATTGTCACAGTTAAACCGAAGTTTAGAACAACGCGCCGATAAAAGACCCGTGATGTCCGATTTACGGGATTCGGGTGCTATTGAACAAGATGCGGATTTGATTATTTTTATTTATCGTGATGAAGTTTACAACGAAGGCAGTCCGGATAAAGGTAGTGCAGAAATTATTATTGCCAAACAACGTAACGGACCTACCGGTAAAGTTCGGCTGACTTTCTTAGGAAAATATACACGTTTTGAAAATTTTGCAGCACAACGTTATCATGCTGAGAATTATGCATGAGCAGACCGTTTACTGTAGAGCTTGATTTAGCTGCGCTACGACATAATGTTAAACGGATACGTAATATTGCTCCACAATCCAAAATATTGGCCATGGTTAAGGCCAATGCCTATGGACACGGTTTAATTTCTATCGCTAAAGCATTAACCGATGCCGAGGGTTTCGGCGTTTCCTGTTCAGAAGAAGCTTTGTATTTACGTCAGGCAGGAATAAAACAACGAATAGTGCTAATGGAAGGTTTGTTTTCTAAGGATGAAATTCCTTTATTAACCGATTACGAACTTGACACGGTCATTCACGATCGTAATCAATTAAGTTTATTAAGCGAACATCCATTACCGCATACCATTAATGTATGGTTGAAAATAAATACTGGAATGAACCGTTTAGGTTTTTCGCCGCATGATTTTGCAGCTGTTTTGCAAAAATTAAATCATTGTCCTTGGCTGAATATCGTGTGTGTGATGACACACTTTGCTAGCGCGGATAAATCAGAAGATACAAGCACTAAGTGTCAAATAAAACTATTTGAACAGACCATCAAAGAGTATAAATTTCCCACCAGCTTAGCTAATTCTGCTGCAATTTTAGCTTATCCTAGAGCGCATGCCGATTGGGTGCGTCCAGGTTTAATGCTATACGGTGTTTCCCCTTTTCCAGATTCTTCCGGCGCACAACATGCACTAAAACCGGTGATGACTTTAAAATCCGAAATTATTTCTATTCATCAATTGGAATCAGGTGATAGAGTAGGATACGGGGGAGCATGGATGGCGCCTAAGCCACTACGGGTTGGAGTTGTGGCAATAGGATATGGAGACGGTTATCCACATCGAGCTGAAAGTGGCACACCTATTTTGGTAAATAACAAACTCAGTGAATTGATAGGACAAGTTTCTATGGATATGCTGACGGTCAATTTGTCGAATCAACTGGACGCTAAGATAGGCGATCCCGTGGTGTTATGGGGAACAGGTCTTCCTTTAGAACAAGTGGCAGAAAGTACTTCATCCTTTCGTTTCGAATTATTATGTGGAATTAATCGAGGACAGTTAGTCCGTACGCGCATTGAGGAAATAAATGATGCAAAAAAAAATGATTAAGTGTTTATTCATTTGGGTGTTTATTTTAAATTTAACAGCGTGTGCCAGTCACCCAGTGCAAACGTCACAAACCCATATGGAACCGCAGCTTGATAATAGTAAGGATATTTTTGTCGATCCTTCTATTGCGCATTTTATGGGAAATGCCGATCATAGTAAGTTGCAAGATTTAGTGGCAACGGCACAATCTCAACAATTTGTCAGTTGGACTAGCGATACTACTGGTGCGCGCTTTGCATTTACCAGTAAAGAAATTTTTGTTAATTCCGAAGGACAAGGCTGCAGAGATTATGAAATAAAATTAATTCGTGGTTTTTTTGAGCATCCTTCTTTCAATTACACCGCTTGTCGAAATAATCAGGGCATATGGCAAGTTATCACACATTAATTTTTCGAGTATCCATGTTCTTGTCATTGCGAGCGCGAAGCGCGCGGCAATCCAGGAAATACTGGATTGTGGATGGCCACGCTCATTAACATTCGCTCGCCATGACGATAATTTTATATTTCATATGAAAAACAAAAAATATTTTTTTTTGAAATTTTTATTTATTATTTTTTGTGTGGTCTGTGCACCCATACTGGCTAATGAAAATAATCATGTAATTCAAACATCAGAATTATGGGTTGATTTGACGCATCCTAAGATTCTTTATGCTAAAAACCAGCAATTACGTTTAATTCCCGCATCGGTGACCAAACTTTTTATTGCTGCTAGTGCATTAACGCATTGGGGTGCTAGACATACTTTTTCTACGCAAGTTTACGCAAGAGGGCACTTTACAGCAGGCGTATTATACGGAGATTTAGTTTTTTATGGTTTGGGCGACCCTGAGTTTACCAATGAAAAAATGTGGAGCTTAGTCAATAATCTGCAACAAATAGGTTTAAAGAAAATTACTGGAAACATAGTTGTTAACACGTCTTATTTTGGAAAGATCATTTTTGATGATCCGGATCGGAGATTAGCAAAAACTCACTCAAATGTAGCTTATGATGGTTTACCTTCTTCATCGGGCACAGATTTTGGCAACATCGCTGTTTATATTTCACCTGGGCCCAAAATAGGTAACGCTGCTGTAGTAAAAATTTTACCTTATCCGTTAGTTAATATTGTGTTAAAAGGATCTGTGCAAACTATTTTTGGAAAAAATAATAACATTCGACTTAACCGTATTACTCATAATAAACAAGAAATTTTAATTATTTCCGGACAATTAGGCCTGCAAAGTAAGCCGCTCACAATTTATCGTTCAGTCGGCGATCCAAATTTAACAACCGCAAACTTATTAAGCGCGTTTTTGCAAGAAGCGGATATCAGTTTCAATGGTAAAGCGCATGTTGAAGCTAGCCCTTTATTATCAACAGATAGTTTGTTAACGCAGATAGATAGCGATCCGATGATTCATTCTTTACAAGATATGTTATTTTATTCCAATAATTATATCGCTGATATGTTAATGCTGAATTTATGGCGGGACCATCAGACGCATTTCGTTGCATCATCGGTAAATTTAACTGCTGCAACACAATTACTTTTTGATAGTTATAAATCGATGTGGGTAAAGTCAAATTTTCTCACTAAAGGCCAAGAAGGTTTACCGGTCTTTAAAAATGCGAGCGGATTGACGCCATTTAATCGATTATCAGCGAGTGATCTTATTATTCTATTAGAAGGAATGTATAAAAATAAACGTGATTTTCCTATCTATTATGGAAGTTTAGTGATGCCCGGACAGCAAAAAATTTGGCGTGAGATGATTACTGCTCACCACCCCTGGATGCAACGGTCAAGTTTTAAAACAGGCCATATCAATGTCCCAAAATCTGTGTATAGCATGGCCGGTTATTTCAGCATGCAAAATGGTGATTTGGGCGCGTTTGCAGTATTATTTAATGCGCCACCGGAAAAAAATAAAAATGGAAGTTTATTTACACAATTCATGCAACATTTAGATCATCAATTTCAAACGCTTCGCACTTGACATTGACTGTGTTCCAGTCACAGTCCCAATTCCAATCCTCATGGTTATTGTATATACCAGATTGCTGCACGGACGCGGCACTTGCCAAAAATCTCATTGCTGTGAGTTTATTTAGTTTGCATAGTAAATTTGTTTTTCTGTTATCACTGCATTTAAAGGAACATCCCAGTTTTTTTCAGTAAATGTTGATAATTTTTGCCATTCATAGGCAAGGCCAAGTAAAAAAGGGCGTGTGGGTCTAGGGCAATTTAACAAAAAAGCGAAACTACGATCATAAAAACCGGCACCCATTCCTAAACGTTGACCTTTCTCAGTAAAACCTACTAAAGGGACTAATACTAAATCTATATCTTTCTTTGCAATACAGGCATTTGAAGATAGCGGAGGCTCTGGGATATTAAAATGATTTTTTTTTAGTACAGTTTGAGATTCATACGCACAGAATATTAATTGTTGTCCTTGTAAAATCGGTAAATAGCAAGTTTGTTTATTTTGCCAAGCTTTTTGTATAAGTGTCGATGGATCAATTTCTTGTTGAATGGCTATATAGCTGGCAATTGTTTGGCTTTGTAAAAATAATGGATGATGACTTAATTGTTCGGTAATGATGCTAGAAACCTTTTTTTGTTCGCTAACAGTAATTTTAGCTCGTTGTTGTTGTAATTTCTTGCGAGATAGTTGGCGAGTATCCATTTGATATCATTGGGTATTAAGAAGATCTGACTCAGCTCTGTTTCCTGATCCTGGGATGCAGGTGGGATTATGCTACCTACTTTAGGCTTCTTGCTAGGGTGTGGCCATTATAATGACGGCATAGCCTACAAGCATGCACACCGTAAATAAGTCAATTATCCCTAACTTTATGAAAGTATCGATCGAAAAACTATCGACTGAGTCAGATACTCGACTAGTATAATCTATTTTAAGGGAGTGTCGCGAATAGAGTTTAGAAAAAAGGATTTAAGCCTGCATGAATAATGGCTGTTCATCATTGCAAGTGCGTAAGACATTTTATTATTAAGATTTGCTTAACTGTATTAACCCGGCTTAGAATGGTAAAATACCTCAGACTTACTTTCTTTACAGAGTACGCCCATGCAAACTCAGGCTAAATCTCCCGCTTTCGACGATTTTTACCACCTATTGACCCAAGCAGAAGTGGCTACTTCTCCGGCAGAAATACATGGTATGTTATGTGGTTTTGTTTGTGTAGGTCAAAAACTTAATGGTGGTTTTTTGATCGATATTTTATTGAAGCGGCTTGGGACTCGACCTCCTTTTATGCTGGGATCGCAAGGTGCGGTTGTTGGTTTGTATGATGCGGCTTGTCGTCAGTTAAGTGGCTTACAAACTTTTCAATTATTGCTGCCCGACGAACAGCATGAATTAGAAGAACGTGCTGAAGCCTTAAGTTTGTGGTGTGAGGGGTTTTTATATGGCTTAGGTTTAGGCGGAAGCTCTATTGAAGATGAGACGCCTGATGTGATACACGAAGCCTTATATTGTATCGCTGAGATTGCTAAGCTTGAAATTAACCATTTAGAAGTGACTGAGCTCGATAAATTGGCGTATGATGAAGCAATCGAGTTTATTACACATGCTATCCCCTTGATATACGAAGAATTGATTCGCTATTCAGTAGAAGGAAGTACAGGCTCTATGTATCTTCATTAGGGGCCGATCTACTGGTAATTATACGCTTCGCACTTGGATTTTTGTCTGTGTTGCCACTTAGCTCGCAACCCTCATGTGTAGTATTGTGTACATACCGATTGCTGCACGGTCGCGGCACTTGCCAAAAAATCAATTGCTGTGAGTATATCTATGTTTAAACTTACTGAGTTGCAGCATCGGCGGCAACAATTAGTATCCCATATTAAGAGCGATGAATTAATTGTCTTAATGTCGGCACCAGAGCATATACGCAATGGTGATGTGTTTTACCCCTATCGTCAAAACAGTGATTTTTATTATTTAACGGCATTTCCTGAACCTGAGACCATTGCTTTACTCATACCAGATCGCAAGGGTAGTAAGTTTATATTATTTAATCGTGCTGAGGATCCGGGCGCAGCTATCTGGAATGGAGAACGCATTGGCCAAACCAGAGCTAAGAAGGAATACGGTGCTGATGAAGCTTATACTATTGAGCAACTTGAAACTAAATTGCCTGAATATTTAGCGAATACGCGAGTTTGTTATTATCTTGGCGATGCAACACCTAATAACCCAATGTTAGTGCGAATTAATAAGATATTGGAGCGTTTAAAAAAACCACCGCTAGAATATACTAAAAAACTAGTTGAAAGCGTACATGAAATGCGACTTAGGAAAAGTCCTACAGAATTGGATTGCTTACGTAAGGCGGCGCATATGTCCGGTGAAGGCCATCTGCGTGCGATGCGGGCTTGTCGGCCTGGATTATATGAATATCAATTGGAAGCCGAATTAATGTATGCGTTTTATGGACAAGGGAGTCAAGCCTTGGCCTATCCCAATATTGTTGCGAGCGGGGCGAATGCTTGTATTTTACATTATACGGATAATCGCGCAGAGTTAAAAAAGGGTGATCTCGTGTTAATCGATGCGGGCTGTGAATATCAAAATTATGCTTCAGATATTACTCGCACTTTTCCTGTCAATGGTCGCTTTAGTCCAGAACAAAAGGCTATTTATCAAATTGTGTTAAAAGCACAACAGGCTATTCTAGCGTTAATAAAACCCGGCGTGGCATGGAATCAGTTACAGAAAACCTGCGTGGAGCTAATAACGCAAGGTTTAGTGGATGTGGGTATATTAAAAGGGAAGCTTGGGGACCTGATTCAACACCAGAGTTATCAGAAATTTTATATGCATGGCTGTAGTCATTGGTTAGGTTTAGATGTTCATGATGTAGGGTGTTATAAAATAGAAAAAAAATGGCGTAGTTTAGAGCCAGACATGGTTTTCACGGTAGAACCTGGTATTTACATCAGTCCCGCAGCAGATATCGACAAAAAATGGTGGAATATCGGTATCCGAATTGAAGATGATGTGCGAGTGACGCAGGAAGCTTGCGAAATATTGACATCACAAACACCCAAAGATCTGACTGACATTGAAAACATAATGCGAACATCCTCATGAAGCACGATTATGATATTCTTATTGTCGGTGCCGGAATTGTAGGAACGAGTTTGGCATTAGCATTATCGCATTTACCTTTGCGTATCGTTTTGATCGAACAATCCCCTTTTAAATCGCTTGATGCTGTTTTGTCTTCAGATAGTAAACCTATTGCTTTGAATCTTGCTAGTTTACGCATTTTACAGTCATTAAAGGTATGGTCCGCTTTAGAAGTTTATGCGAATCCCATCCAGAGTGTAAATATTTCGAAGCAAGCTTGTTTTGCGCTATCAAGAATTAATGCTAAAGAAATGGGTGTTCCGCAATTAGGTGCGGTTATTCCTGCGGCGCGTTTGGGACATGAATTAACTAAGGCTTTGCTTCAGGTTGCCGCTAGCAAAACCTCACAAGGCACCTTAGATCTTTACAATCCAGCAAGCTGTGAGGCGATAAGTCGACATGCAGCTACTTGGCAGGTGGAGTTTAATCATCTTCAAGATGAAAGAAAAATTATTTATCCACGTTTAATTATTGCTGCGGATGGTGCGAATTCTACTGTTCGTCGCTTGTTGAATATTGGTTTAAAAATTAATTCTGCTTCAGAAGCGGCTTTGACGACAGTTATAGAGATTAGCCAACATCATCAACATACCGCCTATCAGCGTTTTACTCCTCAAGGAATTATTGCTTGTTTACCTTTACGGGATAATAAAATCGGCTTAGTCTGGACTTCCAAACAACAAACTATTGAAACACTACAAAATTTAACTGAGCAAAAGTTTTTGGAGAATTTACAACAACAATTCTCTTATAGTTTTGGCAAGTTCTTGCGTTATACCCAGCCACAGATTTATACATTAAAAAGCTGTACTTCCGAAATTCAAGCGCAAGCAGGTTTAATCTTCCTAGGAAATGCTGCGCATACTTTACTTCCTATTGCAGCTCAAGGTCTAAATTTAGGATTACAAGATATGGCAGAATGTGTGGATGTGATTGCGAATGCATTGGATCAGGCTACCGATTTAGCGGATGCAAGTCTGGCGCAATCGTATCTTAAGTCACGCTTGGCAGTACAGCGACAAATCATCGGGTTTACCGAGCAATTGACACGTTTGCAAACGCCCGGGCCGTTGACTTTCATTTACAATAATGGTCTATTAGCAATGGATTTACTCTCACCCTGCAAAAGAAATTTATCACGCCGCTTAATGGGAATGCATGGCCGACTTCCACGTTTGGTTCGTGGTTTAACTTTATGCTCACAGCGATTGGATTTTGGTCAAGTGCCGCGTTCATGTACTAATCATGGTATATTCAATAACCATGAGGATTGTGATCCCCGCGATACACCGGCAATGTCAAGTGCGAAGGGTATACAACAAGAAGAATATTAGTATGTCAAAATTTAGATTTATCACCGATAAAAATGCTAAGGTTCTTTACCTGGAAACTAATGTCTCGGGTTCAGCTGTATTAGCCACAGCAAAATTAAATAAAGGCACTGCATTTACTGAATCGGAACGCCAACAATTAAGATTACGCGGTAAATTACCGTATAGTATTGAAAGTTTGCAGCAACAAGAACTGCGCGTTTACCAACAATTCTTAAAAAAAGAAAATAATTTAGAAAAGCATCTCTATCTTCGTAGTTTACATAACGCCAATGAAGTATTGTTTTATAAATTAGTGAGTCAGCATTTAACTGAAATGTTACCTATTCTGTATACACCCACGGTTGGAAAAGCGGTAGAGCAATTTAGTCAGGAGTTTCAACAACCACGCGGTTTATACATCGCTTATCCTGATAGAGATCATATCGATGAAATTCTTGAGAATCGTTTGAATCCCGAAGTAGATATTATCGTCATGACCGATGGCGAGGGTGTATTAGGTATTGGCGATCAAGGTATTGGTGGTATGGATATCTGTATTGCTAAATTGATGGTTTATGTGTTGTGTGCCGGCGTTAATCCCAATCGTTTATTACCTATTCAAATCGATGTCGGAACTAACAATGAACAATTGTTAAATGATCCTATGTATTTAGGCTGGCGTCATCCGCGTTTGGTCGGTCAAAAATATGATGACATGATAGAAACGATAGTCTCAGGTATACAAAGAAAATTACCTCGTGCTTATTTGCACTGGGAAGATTTTGGACGTGAAAATGCGCGGCGTAATTTAGAGCGCTATCACGATCAAATGTGCACGTTTAATGACGATATGCAAGGAACGGGTGCCGTGACTTTGGTCGCACTCTTGTCCGCTATTCATCGTACCAAAATTCCATTAACTGAACAGCGTGTGGTTATTGTGGGTGCGGGAACCGCTGGCACAGGGATTGCCGATCAACTCTGCGCAGGCATGATGCGCGAAGGCTTATCTAAAGAGGAAGCATTATCGCGGTTTTATTTGGTGGGTCGACACGGTTTGCTACATGAAGCTACACCCGATCTGACAGCCTTTCAAAAACCTTATGCGCAACGTTTAATAGGCGAAGCCGTTGCTACATTACAGTTATATGATGTGGTGAATAAATTTAAACCCACGGTATTAATTGGATGTTCTGGTCAAGGTGGAATATTCACAGAAGCAATAGTTAAAAGCATGGCAGCATCGGTTGAATACCCTATTATTTTTCCTTTATCCAATCCTACTGAAAAATCCGAAGCAACACCGGATGATTTATTGAATTGGACGGCAGGGCGAGCACTGATTGCTACGGGCAGTCCTTTTGGTCACGTTGATTTTAAAGGTGAAAAGATACCGATTGCGCAATGCAACAATGCGCTTATTTATCCAGGTATAGGTTTGGGTGTTCTGATAGCACAAGCGACACGTTTGAGTGAAGCGATGCTTTGGGAGGCGTGTAAAGCTTTAAGTAGTTTTGCGAGCAAAAGTTCCAATGCAAAAGATGCATTGTTACCAAATTTTGAAGACATCCATGCTATTAGCCGCTGTATTGCGTTGTCAGTAGCAACTCAAGCGCGCCATGAAGGATTAGCCAAAGTTAAAGATTCCGTTGATTTCGCCCAGGAAATCGATCGCCAATTTTGGTATCCGGAGTATGTTAACTACCATTATTCAGAATCACTATGACTTCAGACGAAATACAAACGGATTATGATATCGTTATCGTTGGTGCGGGTATCGTTGGCTTAGCATTGGCTTGTCAGTTAAGGGATCAAGAATTAAGCGTCGCGATAATTAATAAGGACGCTATTCAAAAAAAAACCTCAAGTGTAATATCAAAGCTACGTGTTATTGCAGTTACACTGGGTTCGCAGCATTATTTGGAAGCATTGAACGTTTGGCAGCGACTCGATACACAACAATCTGCGCCATTCCGTAGTATGCAAGTATGGGAATCTGGTCTAACCTCGAATCTTTTTTTTGATAGTGCGGATGTCGGTGAAGCATGCTTAGGTTTTATAGTAAAAAACATAGATTTGCAGCAGGCATTATATACCCAAGCAAAAACCGATACTGAATTGACTTGGTTTGCACCCGATGCTTTACTCGATATGCAGTTGCAAGAAAATCAAATATTAGTAACATTAGCGTCTGGAAAAGAAATAAGTACACGTTTACTCGTCGGTGCTGATGGGGACCATTCTAAAGTTAGAGAATTGGCCGATTTTCAGATTAAATCTACCGATTATGCGCAGCAAGCAATCGTTGCAACGGTAAAAACGGAATTGGCGCACAAACAAATCGCAAGACAAATTTTCTTACCGAATGGTCCCTTAGCTTTTTTACCTTTAAATGATCCCCAGCATTGTTCCATCGTTTGGTCGACTACACCCGAAGAAAGTCAGCGCTTAGCAGCTTTAGATGATCAACTTTTTTGTACTGAGTTAACGCATGTTTTTGAGGAACGATTAGGCCAAGTTGTATCAACAAGCACACGTTTAAGTTATCCATTAAAAAACCAAGAAGCGGAACATTACATCAAATCGGGTGTTGCTTTAATTGGAGATGCAGCGCATACCATTCATCCTTTAGCGGGACAGGGTGCTAATTTAGGTCTCGCCGATGCGCATTGTTTGGCGAAAGTGATCCTGGAAGCCAAACAGAAACATCGATCAATAGGCGCACACCATACTTTGCGCCGTTATGAACGAGAGCGTCGCTTTCGTAATCGTGTCATGATGGGTGGTGTGGATGGAATTAAACATTTATTTGCTATCAACAATCCGATTGTTCAGAAAACGCGGCAGTATGGATTAGGCATTATCAATAATATAGCTTGTTTGAAAAATGTTATTGCTTGTTATGCGATGGGGAGTAAATCAAAGTTTTAGCTGATTTAAATTATTCGTAGGGAGAAGAAATTCTTCGAACAGATTTAAAGAAGCTGTCAAATTTTTTAAGTTATTCTGTATATTAATTTTTTGTGTCTCATTGTATGACTTTGAATTTTTGTCAAAAAATAAGTAAGTAGTTTTGCTAGCAACTTTACTAGGATCAATGGACTTTTCTAGGGATATAAAAGCAGCTTTGACTGCTCCAATGCTTGACCTAAAGAGGGTAATGTTAACATTTTCCTCTTCTTTTGGCTCGCCTAGTTTACCCTGCAGAATATCAAGTGGTTTTTTTAAGAAGTCGGTTTTTTTCTTTATAGATTGATAGGATTCCTGAATGTTAACGTAAGATGAGAACTGAGCTTTCTCGAACAACTTATGAAATGACAGAATATCTGCCCGAAGCGCTTCTATGAGTGAGATTAATTCTTCTTTACTGGACATAATTGTATATTTTTTAACCTGTTATAATTATCCCAAAAGTATAGGCCTTTAATATTAAGAGAGACTTAAAGGAAGCAAAAAATGGCTAAAAACACCCCATTTATCATCCTGGACCGGGATGGCGTGATTAATTTTGAATCTGAGGCGTATATCAAGACCCCTGAGGAATGGTTACCTATTCCGGGTAGTTTAGAGGCTATTGCCTTGCTGACTCAGGCAGGCTACACCATAGCCGTGGCGACTAATCAGTCGGGTGTGGGGCGCGAGTTCTATACCGAGGCAGGGTTAGCCGTTATCCACCAAAAATTGTTCGATAGCGTAAAAGCACTGGGTGGCAAGGTGGATAAGGTGTTTTACTGTCCCCATCTGCCTGAAGACCATTGTAGTTGTCGTAAGCCAGGCATCGGTTTATTTGAACAAATTGCCGATTATTATCAACTCGATTTGCGGGGCATTATAGCCATCGGTGATTCACTGCGGGATATTAAAGCAGCACTTAAAGTCGGTTGCGAGCCTATCTTGGTTTTGACCGGAAATGGGGAACAAACCCTGTTAAATAATCGCGAATTAGCCGATGAGATCCCGATTTTCCCCGATTTGTTAAGTGCCGTGCAGAAACTATTACAGGAACAACAGCATGTCGAAACCTAAACGCGTGTATAGCTGTCAGTCGTGCGGCGGACAGTTTTTACAATGGTCAGGCCAATGTGGTGAATGCCAAGCGTGGAATAGTTTATTAGAAGATAGCGCCTCTGTCTCACCACGTGCACTTCCACGTGTAAATGGTTATGCGGCCGTAGATGCGAAAATAACCGATTTAAATAGCATTCAGTTTGGTGAAGTAAAACGCTTTTCTTCGCGGATCAAAGAGTTGGATAGGGTACTTGGGGGAGGAATAGTCCCAGGCTCGGTGATACTCATGGGCGGTGACCCAGGCATAGGAAAATCGACTTTATTATTACAGAGTCTTTGCCAGCTGAGTGAGCACCATTCGGTGCTTTACATCACGGGAGAAGAATCACTGCAACAAGTCGCCTTACGCGCGCAGCGTCTAGAATTGCCACAAAAAAATATTCGTCTACTGACTGAAACCCGCGTGGAAAGTATTTTAGCGCATGCATTACAAGAAAAACCGCAAGTTCTCGTCATTGATTCGATCCAAACCATGCATACCGATTTACTGCAGTCTGCGCCGGGTGCGGTAGGGCAAGTCAGAGAAAGCGCAATGCAATTGACACGTTTGGCAAAACAAACGGGTATTGCTTTATTTTTGGTCGGGCATGTGACGAAGGATGGCGCACTGGCAGGTCCCCGGGTTTTAGAGCATATGGTGGATACAGTTTTGTATTTTGAAGGTGAAGCGGATAGTCGGCATCGGTTGATCCGATCGGTTAAAAATCGTTTTGGTGCGGTGAATGAATTAGGTGTATTTGTCATGACCGAGAAAGGTCTCCGTGAAGTGAGTAATCCTTCAGCGATGCTATTGTCACGATCTGGGTTAACAGTTTCAGGTAGTTTAGTCACTGCCACATGGCAGGGGAGTCGTCCTTTATTGGTCGAAGTGCAAGCACTCGTTGATAATAGTCATTTAGGTAATCCGCGTCGCGTAACCGTAGGTCTAGAAAGTAATCGTTTAGCAATGTTATTAGCAGTATTGCATCGACATGCAGGCGTTATGACCTATGATCAAGACGTTTTTATCAATGTCGTGGGCGGCGTGCGTTTATTAGAAACCAGCGCTGATTTACCGGTTTTATTAGCGGTGTTATCGAGTTTACGCAATAAACCTTTTCCGGAGGATTGTTTGGTATTTGGCGAGGTGGGTTTATCCGGCGAAATCCGCCCAGTACCTAATGGCCAAGAACGTTTACGCGATGCCGCCAAACATGGATTTAAATCGGCGATTATTCCTAAGGCTAATATGAGTAAGCAAGCAATTAATGGTATGACGGTTTTTCCGGTTGCGCAGCTGAGTGAAGCCTCGGATATAACGCGACAGATTGCTAATCTAGAAAGTGTCAAATAAAGCTAAAGAAGAGTATATAATTCCTCCGTTTTAAATACGCTTTATGCCAGAAAAATAATATACGTTCGGATTGGAGTTAATAATGAAAATTTTATTACTAGGAAATAGCCTACATAGCATGATCAAATTTCGCTGGGATATTATAAAGTACCTAGCCAATAATCATCATCAAATTTATATCATTTGCCCTTTGGATGTTGAAAATTATAAACTAAAATACCAACATGAAAACGTTTTTTTCTTAAATATTAATTTTTGTCGTTCCATTAATATAGTCAAAGATCTTGCAACGCTATTTCAATTTAAGAAAATTATAAAAAAAATCAATCCAGATGTTATTTTCTCTTACTCGTTGAAATCTAGTTTTTTTTCTATGTTTGATAACTGGAAAATTCCCAATGTTTATTTTATTACGGGCGTGGGTAGTAGCCTCATTAATAAATATAAATTTTTTATCGAAAAAATTATTTATACATTAACTCATCTACGGAAATTAATAATAAAACATCCAGATTTTTTTATTTTTTTAAATAATGACGACAGAAATTATTTTATCAAAAAAAATCTTTGTTTGAAAAAATACGCCATGGTCTTTCCTGGAGAAGGAGTAGATTTAGAATTTTATAAGTTTTCTCCTATTAATGAACATAAAAAAACGATATCTTTTTTATTCATTGGTCGACTCATCAAAGATAAAGGGATTATTGAATTGATGAATGCCTGTAAAAAGCTAAAAAGCAGTCAAATTCAATTTCATTGTACGGTCATTGCACCTTTTGATTATTATAATCCCTCTAGTTTACATAGTATGAATGTAGATGATTTTCAAAAAAATGGTATTGAATACTTCTCTTATGTTGATGATGTCAGAACTTACATTAACGCATGTGATGTAATAGTTTTGCCGAGTTATTCCGAAGGGATGCCTAGAGTATTACTCGAAAGCATGGCGATTGGTAGGCCTATTATTACTACCGATACGCATGGTTGTAGGGAGCTGGTCAACCGTGATAATGGTATAGTGGTGAAAGTCAAAGATGTTCAAAGTTTATATGATGCAATGGTTTGTCTGTCTAAAAAAACCAGAGATGAATTAAGCCAAATGGGTTTAGCTGGGTATAACTACGTTAAAGAAAAATATTCACTACTTAACGTCATAAATAGCTATCAGGTATTAATAAAAGATTTAATACAGTTTAAAGAAGGGAATTAAATAGCTGTCCAATGTTAACGCACAATAAATTAAATAAAGAGTAGGTAAGGCGCGAAATACTGGTTTAGGAAATGTGTGATAGAGATGGCCGCTAATCCAAGCAGATTTTTTCAGCGCTTTTAACCAAGTGCCCAAGTATTTTACTGAGTGAGGAGCATGTTTTGATTCAATGATAGGATAACATTGTAAGGAAATACCTTGCCCGAACTCTTCATTAAATTGCTTGTTGCGGTAAAAAAATATTTGAAATTCTTTTGGATTCCATATTATTTGCTTAGCAATTTTTCTGCAAAATTTTATTCTAAAATTATTAGTAAATTTATATGAAGATATAGCGTCTAAGACAGACCGCTGAAAAATAGATATGCTGCGGTCAGCCACATTCATTTCAACTTTTTTATATGTTTCCGGTAAAATCTTGTTATTTTTATCGACAATATATCTTTTAACTGAATCTTGTATTGGAGTACATAGAAATTCTAATGGCAATACAAATCGCATTAAACAACTAAATAGTGGGTTGACAGCGGAACCGTTCCCATCAAATAAAAAGGCTTTTTTAAAGTGGTTTTCTGGAATAAATTTCTTTTGACGATGTAATCCTAAATAAAATCCATAAATTTTTTTTTCTGGAAAAATTAGGTTAATATTATCTTGTATACTACCCCGCCAGCCAATATCAACGATTCCCACCGAAGTTTCATCTAAAAAATAATTTTGTTTTAGATATTCAGTTAATAATATTTTTTTAGAGGCAATGGCTTTTTTAATTATCTCATTTACAGTATTGTCTTTTAAAAACTGATTAAAAATAGGATTTTTTGCTATACCTAAAATCTCTTGGTCATAGTACCCGCCGTATTCTTGGTTATATATTGTTTGCAATCGATCATCTTCGATGTCTAATGATTTGAAGAATGTTTGAGGAGATTGATTTGGATAAATATTCCATAGTCGCTGAAATGCATTTTGACTATTTATATCGACAGATGGTAAAAAAGTTGCAAGTCGGCTGACTGAAAGCAAGCGACACTCTATGTCTGTGTGAAGATTAAATTTTTTTTGTAACGCTTTTACTAATTCTATAAAAAAAGCACCTTCCCGAGTAAAAAAGAATAACTTTTTTATATTTTGTTGATGACAGCTATAAAGTAACCAATATGCAAATTCGTGAAAAAGTAGACTCCATTCTTTCCCATAAAATTGTGCTTCGGCAACAAGTTGATTATTTATGTTCTTCGCACTTAAAATTTTGTCTGCCTTGCTCCTCGACTCGCAATCCTCATGCATGGTAATACACTCCGGTTGCTTCGTTTTCGCGTCGCCTTGCCGAAAATCTAATTGCTTTAAGTATGTTTCAATTTTTTGCATGTTAAGCCGTCGAAAGTTTTTTATTCCAAGCGAGTTCAGAAAAAATGATTTCTTTATAAGGGTCTTCGAATAAAGATTTCCAACCTAAAGACTGTATACGTGTATTATCCGCTACAGAATAAGGGATATCAGCGCTTCTTCTATTGCCTATGCTATAGTTTAATATATTATCTGACAGTGAATTGATAAGTTGAACTACTTCGAGAACAGATAATCCTTTACCATAACCAACATTAAGTATTAAATTTTTGCTTGCCGCGAGTTGGTTGAACTGATTAACCGCCATCACGTGTGCATTGGCAATATCCATTACATGAATGTAGTCTCTTATACAGGTTCCATCTGGTGTATCGAAATCATTACCATAGATAGTGATTGCTAATTTGTTCATGACACTATTGCGGCAAACCAATGGGATGAGAGCCCCTGACGATCGATTGAAATTACCGACTCTTAAAGATGAATTATGCCCGGCAACATTAAAATATCTGAGTATAGTGAGTTGTATAGCATATTCGCTTGCTAAGTGACTTAATGCTAATTCTGCAATATATTTAGATTTACCATAGGGGTTACCAGGATTGATGTCTTGGTTTTCAGTGACAGTTTCTCCTGTGGCTTGTCCGTATACCGCTGCAGTTGATGAAAAAATAAAATGTTTAACAGCATATCGACCACAAACTTTCATTAAAGTAATAGATTTTAATAAGTTTTCTTCGTAATAAAATTCTGATTGGTGAATAGATTCTTCTACTGAAGTTTTTGCGGCAAGATGCATGACAATGTCTATTGGATGCCGATTAAATACATCGTCTAAGAAATTAACGTCGCCAAAATCTCCTATTTCGTAAGTAATATTTTCTAACATATTGTCGCGATGACCAGTAGATAGGTTATCTATAACAACAATATTAAATCCTTGATTTTTAAGGAGTAGCGTAATATGGCTACCTATGTAACCACAACCACCGGTAATTAAAATGTTTTTATTCATATTTTTTTATTCAATTTTGAGTAATAAACTTGCTTAACAATTGCTAATTTAGGATATTTCTGTAATAAAAATATAAAAACTTTTTTTACATTATAGGATATTTGATAAACAAGATTTTGATCTTTTATAGCTCTTTCATATTGGTTAAATGCCAATGTTAACTTTCTTGTAATGTCCTGAATGTTATAGTAGTGTTTATTGGAATCAAGGACTATATTTTTTAAGGATTTATAAAATTTTCCACTGGATTGTTCCCAGTTTATCCATAAACCGGCTGTTTTAAATGCGCCGACTTTAAGCTTATTTAAATAATTTCGATCCTTTGCTAGTAAGTTTATAGACTTAACAACACTATCTTCATCATCTGTTTTTATAACAATGCCATTATAGCCGTCTTTAATATATTCATCATGGCCGGTTACATCATAAACAATACAAGTTCCACCACAGTGAAAAATTTCTAATGGAGGTCCAAACATTCCTTCCACATAGGACAATTTGACCAGAACATCACAGGAACGATACACTTCGGCGGCTTTATCAATGGGTAAACAAGAAAATACTTTATCTACATTTTTGTATCGAGTAACTTTGCTACTGGTTAACCACCAGAGCTCAATATTAGGGACTTTTGAACAAAGAGCTAAAGTTTTCTCGATATTTTTCAATGGAACACCCAGGGGACCCTCAACTAAAACACGAAGTTTACTGGCTTTTTTTTGAGTTAAATAAGTTGGATTTGTGAAATAAATGTCTTTGCGTATACCATTATGGACTAGTTCTGCTTGTGTACCATATCTTTGATAAAGATAATTTTTAATCCATGTGGCTTCAGTAATCACTGGAAGATTAAAGGTGTAAGTGGAATTGACAATATAATATATTGGCGAATCCAAAGGGTCATAAAATTTTGATTCTATGGATTGCACAAAATATAGATAAGATTTTGCCTGGACTTTAGGAAGATAATAGATCGTCCTCCACCAAGTAAAAATGGCAATGTCGTAATTTTTTTTATCACTATCATTGATAGATATAAAGTGAAGTTTTTTTAATGCCGGGTGCCATGGGTAATTTTTTGTTTTTAATAAGAGACACTCTTCAAAGTTAATACAAGCTAAAGTAATATTTAATCCTAATTCTTGCAGATAGAGTGCATGCTGGAGTATGACATACGTCCCTCCAGAAATGTTGGCACTACCAATTAAAAATAAAATTTTTTTCATGTTCTAAAAAGGGACTTTAAATATAATAAATACCATCTATATAAACGTGCTATAAACCATAAACCGTCTTTTGAAAGCTTTAAAAATGGCCAGAAGGTTGATCTTATATATTTTTTTGGAGATTTTATTAGCGTAAATAAATTTTTAATGGGTGGGGTACTAAGTTGTTGTAAATCGCTTCCTATTTGACTGTGGGTAAATAGACCAAAATTTTCAAAGTGTTGAACATCGATTAACCATTCGACTTCTTTTTTATTCGGTGAAAATATTTTTTGTTTAAGTAAATCAATGGCATAATTTTCTGTTAGAAATGTTCCCAACGCGTAATTATCAAATAATAATAGTAATTTCGAAAAATTCTCATGAATTTTTTGATGAATTAAGGAAATTTTTTGCAAAAAAAGTTGATTTTCCTTATCGTTAAATTCTAAATCAACTATAACATCACCATTATCCTCTCGACTATATTGCTTTGCGCTACCATGGTCAGCATTTAATATAATTTCAAATAAAGAAAGATTTTGATGGTAAATCCAATAGTTTTTATTTTTTTGTCGAAAATCAAACAGAATTCCTTCTTTCACATTATGGGAGTGCATCGCACCAGGTGCTACCAAACCTAGGTAGTAACCATGAATATGCGTATTGGGAAAAATTTTACTTATATTATCTTGCATTGAGCCTTTCCAACCAATATCAAATAGAGTTAACTGTTCATCGTGTAGAGTAAAATTTATACTTTGCAAATAATCTATAAAATTTATACGTTGATGCTTTCTAAAATCTTCATAATATTCAATAAAACGAATATCTTTTTTTAAGCGTTTAAAAAAATCTGACGAAGGTAAATGATTTTGAATTTCATCCATATCAATTGATTGCGAGTCACAAATCGATTTAATTTTTTCAATATCAAAACTATAAGACAAAGAAAATTGTTTGATAGAAATATTCGTGTATTGGCGAAAGAGCGTGGTAAACTCTTCGTGATTTAAAGGGCCAAGACTGGCTGCCGCTGTGGAGCGTCTTGAGGCTAATAAATAATGGGTTGCGATATGCTGGCTACTGAATTGTTTAGCGTGTATATATAATTGATATTGATCAAAAAGGTCTTTTATAATTTTTCCTTCTCTGGATAAAAAATAAAGCTTTTTAATTTTGTGCTTTAGACAACGATGATAAAGTTTATTTATTATATGTAATAATAACAAGGGTAAATACTCAAATATACCATCTTCTTGATGATTAATAAGCTGATCAATAGCTGATAAGCAGGCTTTTTTCGATTCTGAAAGTTTTTGCTGTTGGTTATAAAAGATATTTTGTTGTTTGCGTTCGACATAAAATGTCTTTAAACCAAATTGCTCTGCCATGACAATATCAGAGTAATAATTATCTCCCATCATTAAAATATTGGAAGAATGACATAATGCCGAATTGTTAATAATTTCTTGATAAAGCTTACCGGATCGTTTGGTTTTCATTACATCGGAAGAAACAAAAAGATGATCATAAATATCTTCAATATTATGAAAAGTTAACATGGAGTTAACTAAATCACTGCTCATGTAGAAATCACTTAGCAGAATTATTTTTATCCCTTTGGCTTTCTGTTTTCTTATAAAATTTACGAGATGTGTGTCCGGAATTTGATTTCGATATTCGATAGCCAATTCTATCGATTGATGTGCAAGGAAAAATTCATTTTTAGTTAGAAAAATATCCGAATGATATTTTTTTTTTAATAGCTCATATATAGTAGAAATTAAATAGGGATAATTAATTTCTTTTTCACCATAAGAAATTTTATATTTTGAATAACAATATTGTTCAGCATTTTTTCTAATTTGATAAAAATCTGTTGGAGATATCCTAGGGAATAGGATGCTTAACCGGGCTGCAACAAGCTGTTTGATGCTTTCAGGGTGAACTTTTCTACAAATAATCGTATCAAAAATATCGGAAAGAATTATATCTATTTGATGGATATGGATTAAATAATTCAGCGAGTTAAGTTCTATATTATCCAATATCATCAGGCTTTCCTTTTATTATTTAGGAAGGCTTCTTTCTTACTTACTGTAAAAAATTGAATCTGGGTAAGTAGTCCTGTGATTTGATAAATTACATGGAAATTTCGAACGCATAATGCTACACAAAAATTCATATTTTAAACTCAAATCTTATTATTTTTATTTAATTAATTTTTCTAAATTTATGATACTAGATACTAAACGATGGTATAGAGCGACCTAGGCTAATTCCTACGTCGATAAAACTTGGTGCGAACATATCCTAATATTCTAAACTTAAAATGATTCTGGTGGCTATGGGTGGGCTCGAACCACCGACCCCAGCATTATGAATGCTGTGCTCTAACCAACTGAGCTACATAGCCTAAACTTTTTTAACTTCGATTCACTCTGTCTGTGCTCCTTTCTGCGCGCGCATCCTGCTTCGGGCGTTCGCAAAGAAAAAGCTGCGCTTTTTCTATTCTTGCTCACCCAACTGAGCTACATGCAAAAGGTGGCCTATTGTGCTAAAGCCGCACTGAACCTGTCAAGCAATAAACTTAATTTTTATCTTTGGAGTAATAACGTTGCGTTACCCCTAAAGCAGTCAAGATATTTTTCATCGGTAATGCCTCATTAGACAACATCTTACCTTGGAGGTTTTGGATTTGGTAATAACCTGACGGGAATATGGAAATGATGTGTTTATCATTCACTAGGCCTATGTTTGTATAGCTATGCATAAATAAAAAGTCGGGAGTTTTTTTGCTAAACAAGGATTGGCCGATACTATAATCGGCTATAGTGTTTTGCAAGTCAAAGATTCGGCTTAGTAAGGTCGGTATTACGTCATAATGGCTAGTCATATGCTTAACCCGCAGTGGTTTCTGGCCTGGCCAGTGAATGATCAAGGGGACTTGGGTTTGGAAACGTGTGAAATTACTCGCGTGTCCCCAATATCCTAGATGGTTGTCGTTGAATTCATTCCCATGGTCTGCAGTGATAAGGACTAACGTGTTATCTAATAAATGACGTTTTTTAAGTAACGCCAGATCTTGCCCTACCAGCTGGTCGATATAATATAAGGCATTTTTATAACGGTTAAAGGTGGGAGTGGGATCGGTATGATTCGTATAGGTTAAGCGGTCGCAAACCGCTATGCTAGGCTGAAAAATAGGTACAGGGCTATTTCCGATACAGAAACTGTGCGCGGCATCATAAAATAAAAAGCTAAAAAAAGGCGATGGCGTCTGTGTGATAAATTGTTTAAATTCTTTGGTAATCTGTTTATCTCTATCGTAGGGTGTTTCTCCTAGCGTTGAGGTTTTTAGATCTTTTATACGTACAAATACATTTTGGTTAAACGGTGGAGCGAGGAGTTCGGCGCTTGCGAAAATACCCATATGATAATTTTCTGAAAGCAGTTTATCCATAAATAAAGGGCTTTTATGTTGACTGATAGTGGCCGCCCAATAGGTAGCAGGTAAACTATAAAATAAAGAAAATAGGCCGGGTTGAGTTCCATTTCCACCGCTGAAATGCTGTTGAAATTGCCAGCTTTGCTGTGCAAAGCGATAAATATTCGGCGTATTGACAGCATTCAACATATCAAAACGCCAGCTATCGATCAGAATGAAAACGATATTAATCGGTTTTTTAACCGTTTTGTAAACTAATGTATGCAAAGGGTAGTTAAGCTTTTGGTTGTCATGATTGATTTCGACAAAATCTGAGCGGTAAAGACTCTCTAGTTCAGACAGCGCTTGCTTACCGGGTAATAGTTTGGCTAGGACTTCATAATAAAGAGGTATGGTGTAAGCTTGCTGGTTAAGTGCTAGTGCAGTTGAGGTTTTGATTAATATGGCTAACATATAATAAGAAAATAAAAGACAAGCCAGCGTTGCGACAGGATAGTGCAAGATAAAAGTTTTATGACGTAATTTTTTCCATATGAATATGGCTAAACCTATTTCTAAGGCTAACAACAAGCTGGATAATAATCCTATCGATAGCCATTCTAGCCAGGAAAGATCGAATACCTCACCGGCTTCTCCCCCTGTGAGTAATTTCCAAATAACCCCATTCAAATGGAAATGAAATTGGCCAAATACAAACGTATCGACACTCAGCAAATAAGCGAATAGGAAGCCTATAATGACTGAAACAGAAAGTATGAGTTTTTTTCTAGGACAAAGAAAGACAAGTAGGATGGGGATAATCGCTGCAATACACGCAAATAAACCAAGCTGACCGAAAAATGCACTGAATAAAAACAAACTCGCCAGTAGCTGATTAGCTAGGGACGATACAGATAAATGAAAGGGAATAATACTGGCAAGATAATGCAAGCCAATTCCCCAAAATAATAAGGCATTTCCGATGAAAAACCAAAATATCCAATTAAAATAGATTTTTCTTGTTGTTAAAGACATTTTATTTATTGTTGTTATTTTTTTTTATAGTTGTACGAGAGGTTTATTTACTAGTCTGGATCTAGCAAAGATCGCATTGTTTTAGTTTTTTACGTAAAGTACCGCGACTGATACCTAACATTTTAGCTGCTTTGGTTTGGTTTCCGCGAGTTTGGCGTAATACCACTTCCAACATAGGGGATTCAACCTCAGCTAAAACAAGGCCATACAGATTAGAAGGTGAGTTCCCATCTAATTGCGAAAAGTAATTTTCTAAAGCCTGTTCGACATAAGTTTTTAGCGGCTGCTGAGGGGCGCCAGCGCTAGCAACCATAGGTAGAACAGGAAGTTGATCGAGTGCATTTTGCATATACATTATCCTTTGAGACTTGACTAGGTCAGAGGAGTTTCCATGATATAGTAGCTAAGAGGTTGCGACAAGCGTCTTTTGGCGGATTTTTTGATTTTCTTAGCCTCTGAGTTAGGCCCAGCCCTGATTTTTCTTAAAAAATTTTGCGAAACATTGTTTTTTCTGTGAGATTTGCTAGAAAAATAGCGCGTAAAGGTCTATTTAATAAAAAGGCTCGATACTCATATCTATCTAAAAGGAAACTATTTTGTTTAATTTAATTAAGTTTTTTAAAGTTTTACTCGTTGGATTGAGCTTGGGCGCAGGAATATTACCCGCTTATGCTAGTCAGCAAGCTTTACCTGTGGATCA
This sequence comes from Rickettsiella endosymbiont of Aleochara curtula, assembly GCF_964030935.1. Lineage (NCBI taxonomy): Bacteria > Pseudomonadati > Pseudomonadota > Gammaproteobacteria > Legionellales > Coxiellaceae > Rickettsiella > Rickettsiella endosymbiont of Aleochara curtula. Next base: position 698,826 of record NZ_OZ034990.1, on the reverse strand, counting down.
GGTTTTTCAAGTCTCAGTGCAGCGTTTAAATGATAAAACGCTAACCGCACGTTGGACTATCAAGCCCGGTTACTATCTTTACCGCGACAAAATACATTTCGAAAGTACACCAATCCGCATAAATTCGGTGGTTTTTCCTAAGGGCACCATTAAACATAACCAATTTATTGGCAAATACGAAGTTTATCAAGGACATGTCGTCACGTTATTAAAATTTGTAAATCCGCTTCCCGATCAAAATCTGGATATAATGATCCATTATCAAGGTTGTGCCATAGCCGGTTTTTGTTATCCACCTGTAGTTAAACATATAAGCTTAACGCATGCTGGAATGTCAGTTAGCGATATTAACCAAAATTCCGTGGACATAGGTCAGAATTCATCGAAAAATCAAGTTCAGGGAAGTATAAAAACCGCTAGTGAACAAAGTAAAATTCTGACTTTATTAGCAGGTCACAATATTTTTTGGACACTGCTTAGTTTCTTTGGATTTGGTTTATTGCTATCACTGACACCTTGTGTTTTGCCATTGATACCGGTGTTATCGGCTATTATTTTAGGCCAAAAGCATTTGACGACAGCTAAAGCCTTTAGTTTATCGATAACTTATGTTCTTGCCATGGCATTTACTTATGCCATAGCGGGTGTTTTTGCTGGTTTAGCAGGCAGTTATTTACAAGCATTTTTACAAAGCCCGTGGGTCATTATCATTGTTTGTGCATTGTTTGTTGCACTTGCCTTCTCTTTGTTTGGTTTCTATGAGTTACGCCTGCCTGAGAGTTGGCATGAAAAGCTTATTCATATTACTAATCGTCAACAAGGTGGTAATTATATCGGTGTGGCCTTAATGGGATGTTTATCCACCTTGGTTATTTCTCCGTGTATAACAGCACCTTTAGTCGGCGTATTAACCTATATTGGGAATACCGGGAATGCCATACTAGGTGGACTCGCTTTATTTGTTTTAGGTTTGGGTTCAGGCGTGCCTTTATTAATTATTGGGACTTCGGCAGGTAAATGGTTACCTAAATCCGGCCCTTGGATGAATGGCATTAAAATTATTTTAGGTGTGCTAATGTTGGCAATGGCTGTATGGCTGCTAGCACGAATCATCCCTAGCAATTCTCGACCCTTTAGCCTTCTGCATCCCAATCAAGTTGCAAGCTCCGAGACAAGTAATTTTCAGACAATTAAAGGCATTTCTGATTTAAGACAAGCTTTAATACAAGCAAAACAACAGCATAAACCGGTGTTAGTCGATTTTTATGCCAATTGGTGTCTATCTTGTAAGGAAATGGAACGGATAGTCTTCACTGCACCACAAGTTAAATCTTTGATGTCGCATTTCATCTTGTTAAGAGCGGATGTCACTGCGAATGATGATCAAGATAAAGCTTTAGAACGTCAATTCCATGTGATTGCCCCGCCGACCTTTTTGTTCTTTACGCCGAATGGACAAGAATTGAAAGATTCTCGAATAGTTGGACAAGAAGAAAGTCAAACTTTTGCGAATCATTTACGTCAGATTTTAGCGAGCAAATAGACTGACTCTATTCTGAAATAATACAATTCACTTAAAATAATCTCTTATATTGAGAGAGTGATTGATTGCAAGGAGTAAAATTTATTTTTTAAAATTATTAAAAAAATTAAAATAACGGCGACTAAATTTTTTTTGATAAAATAATAAAAATAATTGACTAAAATGCACATTAAATAGTAAGGAAAAGTTGAATGATGGAGTGGTTTTATGTAAAAATAAACTTTCTTATTACATTGAAAAATATTCATAAGAATATTAAATAATAAGTATAGGAGTAAATTAAATGGAAAAATATAATATATCTAAAACTTCTCAATCACCCATCAACTTGAAAACTTATGAATCTGAATTGTTTGAATCGGATAATTTTGGCAATACTCGATTACATGTTGCTGCGGCTTTAGGAGATTTAAACGCAATTCGAAATTTAGTCACTAAAGATTCTAGTTTGATGGAGAACAAAAATAAATATGGAAGTACACCACTACATTACGCTACCTGGGAAGGCCAATTAAAGAGTGTGGAATATTTAGTTGAGCAAGATTCTGATTTAAACACTAAAGATAATTATGATCAGACATTGTTGCATGCCGCTGCCTGGAATGGTCACTTAAAATTAGTTAAATATTTTTTTACTCAGGGGCTTGATTTAGAAAGTAGGGATATCCAAGGTAACTCTCCCTTAATTTCAGCAGCTAAGAATGGTCATTTCCAGGTAATAGAGTTTCTTATTTCTAAAGGTGCCAACGTAGAAGCTAAAAATAGTGAGGGTGATACCGTTTTATCTTTAGCGATTAAGAACGGTAATACAAAAATAGTTAAGTATCTTGTTAATGAGAAAAAAATAGATTTATCGGTAAAAGATAATGAAAATAATACGCTACTACATTTAGCCGTTTCAAATAATCGAAAAAAGCTTATAAAATACCTTCTTGATAACAAGGCAGATTTAGAAGCTAAAAATAGTGATGGAAATACTCCTCTACATATGGCAGTGGAAACTGAGAATATTAGGCTGGTTAAATACTTGCTTACGCAAGGTGCCAATATAGAAGCTAAAAATGTTGATGGAAGTACTCCTTTACATATGGCAGTGGAAACTGAGAATATTAAGCTTGTTAGATCTTTGCTTACGCAAGGCGCAAGTATCGAAGTTAAAAATAATGATGAGTCTACGCCTATAGATATTGCAATAGAAATTGGAAATAATGATCTCGCTCACTATTTGAAGCAAGGTACAGCGGTAAAATCTATAAATAATGAAGGGAATTTTCGTCTCCATAGGATTCGTCAAGATAATCCAGAAGAACTAGGTAATTATCTCTTAAAACAAAATGGAGTGTTATTAAATCCAGAGGATAAAAGGCAACGCCATAAAACTCGTGATACTTCTTCCAGGGAGCAAGTATCCGTATTAAAAAGTGATCTTTTTGCTATGAGTGAATTAAATGAGTCGCTTGCGCCTTTGGTGAATGCAACGGGATTTTTTAGAACCAATCCTCTCGTTGCGCAGGCTGAAGCTCGTGGATTCAACCTGAGTTCAATGTCTGAAACAGACCTAGCGGATAATAGGGGAGTGAATAATAGCAATGCCAATGGGACATTACTTTTAGCAAGTACATTATTTAATAAAAAACCAAGAAAAAAATCAAATACTAATGTTATTGATAGTGAACGTCGCGAGGGAGATCGAATTATTGATTCTATAAATACATTTGAGTCTTCTAACTTAACAAAAAAAACATATTAACTTACAAGTAATTATATAATTTGAATGTTCAATAGAGTGAGCCACTATGAGGTAATAAAACCCCTTGTTGCCTTTTAGTTGTACCAGTTTGAATGGTCTAAATAAATTATAATTTATTTTTTATAAAATAGCTGATTGACTTAGGTAAATTTTTAGGCCATTGAATTAATACCACGCCAAATAAAATGGCTATTATGCCTAAGCCTTCTGACCATTGCGGGCGATTGTGAAAAAAAACAAAATCCCACAGTATAGCCATGATAGGAACGACATACATTACCGCGCTGGCGCGTACGGCATCCCATTCGCGAATTAAATGATAATAAATAATCCAAGCTATTGCAGTGGAAAATAAACCCATGTAAATACTTGCCACCCAAATAATCGGCGTATGCAATAGTAAACTACTACTCGGCCAATGTTCGAATAAGAGTGATGCCAACATGAGAAAAACAAGACTGGCCCAATGTTGATGATAGATATTGGCATAAAAATCTAATTTAGTTTGACCTGATAACATACGTTGATTGAGCAAATTACCGATCGAATAGCTGATTGCCATAAGTAAGACAGAAGCGGTGCCTAAAAGGGCTGAATGTGCGGTATCAAAATTCAATAAGGGCCAAAAAATAATACAAATACCTAATAAACCGGTAAATAAACCTATGCATTTTAAGAATGAAAAATTTCTAGTCTTAGGAGAAATTAAGCTAAATATTAATGTCCAAATGGGCACCGTTCCATTTAGAATACCTGCTAAACCTGGCGAAATATGTTGCTCACCATAAAATAAGAAGAAGAATGGAAGTCCTTGTGAGAAAAGTCCCATTATCCAAATGCGCCAGCGTAGATTAAATGCAACAGCCACGCTTTTTCTTAAGAAACAAAAAATAAGACTTAAGAATATTAATGCTAAACCTACGCGTAGCATCGCTCCAAAGAAAGGAGGTACGTGTAATACTACCGCTTTAATGGCGACAAATGAACCGCTCCAAAAAGCGGCTAGTAAAAAAAACCACAAATAATTTATATTTTTATTCATTATTGAAATTAACCATTAAATCAAGTTAAGTCGACGACTAGCGCATCTAATTTTTGCAAACCGCGTGGCAATTTATGGCCGCGTTGACCTCTTTTCCCGATATAATTTGCTAAATCTGCACCTTTCAAAATAAATTGTTTTTTTCCTGAAATTAACTTCAATTTACTATTCTTTGAAGGTAAAATAGCTATTTTACTTATAAATTCTTCGCGTAGTTCGAGTTTTTTAGACGGAATTTGCATCATTTTATTGCCTTTACCACGCGCTAATATCGGTAATTCTTGTACAGCAATAATTAATAAATATCCTGTATTGGTAGCGAGTGCAATATAGTTGGAATCAATCGGATTAACCATTAACAAAGGTAGAACCTGGCCATGAGGAGATAATTTTAATAATGCTTTTCCATTGCGATTTTTAGAAAACAGTTCGGATAGTTGTGTAATAAAGCCATAGCCGGCATCAGCGCTGACTAATATAGACTGTTCTGGATCTCCCGTTATCATGCCTTCAAAATTAGCACCGGCGGGAGGATTAAAGCGACTGGTTAAAGGCTCTCCGGAACTTCGTGCGGAAGGCAGCGTATGTATCGCTGTTGAATAACTACGTCCTGTAGAGTCAATGAAAGCGATCAATTGATTACTACGGCCAGGTAGTGCCGCTTTCAAGGAGTCACCCGCTTTAAAGGTTAAACCACTGACATCAAAGTCGTGACCTTTTGCCGCACGGATCCAACCGCGCGTCGATAAGATAACAGTCATAGGCTCAGAAGGAATTATTTCAGTTTTTTGCATGGCTTGCGCTGCGCTACGTTCAACCAATGGTGATTTGCGGCGGTCACCATAGAGTTTTGCATCTTCTTGTAATTCGGATCGAATAAGTCGTTTTAATTGCACTTTAGAAGACAAAATTTTCTGGATTTTGTCACGTTCTGCGATTAAATTTTCTTGTTCGGTTTGCAATTTAACTTCTTCAAGTTTGGCTAATTGTCGTAACCGTATTTCTAAAATAGCGTCGGCTTGCGTATCACTTAATTTAAAACGCTTCATTAAGCGGATTTTTGGATCATCGTATTGTCGTATAATTTTTATGACTTCATCGATATGCAAATAGACAATTAAAAAACCTTCTAAGAGATGAAGGCGATGCAAAATTTTATTTAAATGGAACTCTAAACGTTTCCTTACCGTAGCTTGTCGGTATTCTAGCCATTCTTGTAATATGACCAGCAGATTTTTTACCTTAGGTCTTCCGTCGAGACCTATCATATTAAGATTAATACGATAACTACGTTCTAAATCGGTCGTAGCAAATAAATGTGTCATTAAGGATGCACTATCAACACGATTAGAACGGGGTATAATTACTAGTCTGGTTGGATTTTCATGATCCGATTCATCACGTAAATCTTCCACTAAAGGCAATTTCTTGTCGCGAATCTGTTCAGCAATCTGTTCGATAATTTTGGCGCCAGATACCTGATAAGGCAGATCGGTAATAATAATTTGGTTTTTTTCTTCGGTGTAAACTGCCCGTGCACGAATGACGCCTTGACCTTGTTGGTAAATATTACAAATCTCACTGCGCGGTGTAATTATTTCTGCAGCGGAAGGGAAGTCGGGTCCAATAACCAGTTCACAAAGCTCAGCTAAGGTGGTGTCTGGTTCGTCTAGTAATCGAATACAAGCACTGACTACTTCGCCAAGGTTGTGTGCGGGAATATCCGTCGCCATTCCGACCGCAATGCCTGATCCCCCATTTAATAAGATATTAGGCAAGCGCGCAGGTAATAGTTTAGGTTCTTCCAGTGTAGCGTCAAAATTAGGCACCCAATCCACCGTTCCATCCGAAAGTTCATTGAGTAACGCTTGGGCATAACGGGTTAAGCGCGATTCGGTATAGCGCATCGCGGCAAATGATTTAGGGTCATCTTGAGAGCCCCAGTTTCCCTGTCCGTCAATGAGAGGGTAACGATAGGAAAAATCTTGCGCCATTAACACCATGGCTTCATAGCAAGCAACATCACTGTGAGGATGAAACTTACCTAAAACGTCACCAACAGTTCGGGCTGATTTTTTATATTTTGCGAGTGCGGTTAAACCTAATTCAGACATCGCATAAATGATGCGTCGCTGTACAGGTTTTAAGCCATCACCAATATGTGGTAAGGCACGATCAAGAATGACGTACATGGAATAATCAAGGTAGGCCTTTTCTGTGAAAATGCGCAGTGCTTGATGTTCAATCGGTGAATGTTCAGATGATGATTTGCTTTTGGCCATTGCTTTATAGCCTCTTAAAAAAAGATCCTTAGTTCATTGGCGCCTTTTTGTAAGGACGAGTTAGGATGGGCATGTTAAGAACAGCTTGTGTGCAGTATAAGATGATCATGATATTTTACAATATAGTTTTTAAAAAAACCTTTATAAGTAATTTTGCTTGAGCTCTAAAACTCATAGCCCAGTGTAAATAAATGCTTTACATCGATGCCTTGATTCGGGGGCAGCAAACTGGCATTTGAATAATGTAAGTAGTGATAGCTCAATGTGCCTATCACCGTTTTACTTATTCGCCAACGTAGACCTAGGCCCATTAAATCTTGAAAAGCAAATTGCCCTCCCAAATTTCGATGGCCCAAATGATTATTAGAAAGCCAGCTAGCACCGACACCCAATTCGAGATATGGCTGGGCGGCTAGCAGCCAATTTTCGCGGCTCTGTAGGCGTATGAGCGGAGAAACTGCCAAAATGCTGATAGAGCGTGGCTGATTGGCAAGCGGCGGGTTGGTATGCCAATTGGCATAGCTGAGATCCCAATAGCCGGTTAAATTCACCGGGGATTTAGAAAAACCTACCCATGGCCAAAATTGTTGAACAGCAACTCGATACCCCTTTAAATGGTCAGGATCTCCGGTTCCATAGGAAATTTGTAATCCATGCATTGCGGGATAGGCATTTTCAGGAATTAAACTGATCACTATGGAGCTGATATATAGGAATAAGAGGCAATTTTTTTTGATTAAAACACGTAAAATTTTCAATTAACACTCCTTGTGGCTTCGAATTTTATTGGTTGTCTGCTTTATGCAGATGATTTTATATCCCGCTTCCCTCTCCAAATGCAAACGCTATTTCTAGGTTTATATTCAGCCCCCCTCATCAGTATTTTGTACATAAACAACTTACTTTTTAGGCTTAAAAGGGGGCTATTTCAGAATGGGTTTTCAGTCAAAAATTTTGTTTTATAATTTGTTCTGTTATAATGCCGGCCTCATTCTATTCAAGGGATATAAAAATTATTATGCAGCAAGATATCCATCCATCCTATAACATAGTTACTGTTACGTGTAGTTGCGGTAATAGTTTTAAAACTCGTTCTACTTTAGGTGAGCCTGCTCTTACTATAGAAGTATGTTCAAAATGCCACCCCTTTTATACCGGTAAGCAAAAAATTGTTGATACCAGTGGACGTGTTGACAAGTTTAAACAAAAATACGGTAAACGTACTATCAAAGTAAATGCGGATAAGTCTGACCCAGCAGAAGCTGCTTAGTATAATCCATTTCATTAGTTGGCTTGCTTAAAATTATCGTTAATTTTTAATTCGCGTGCCTATACTACTCAATCTATTACTCTGGGGGTATGATTATGCCGAGAAAACGTATTGACCTTTTTCCCTGGTTAGTATGTGGCTTAGGGGCTCTTTTTTACTGTTATGAATATTTTTTGCGAATCTTGCCTAGTGTTATGACGGAAGATTTACTAAAAATGTTCAATATCAGTGGGTTGGCATTTGGAAATCTAGTCGCTTTCTATTATTACGCCTACACACCTATGCAGTTACCCGTAGGTATGATGATGGATAGGTTTGGGCCTAGGAAGTTATTGGCTTTTGCGTGTTTAGTTTGTGCCATAGGTACTTATCTATTTGCCCACCATTATCTCTCTACCGCTCAAGTAGGTCGTTTTTTAGTAGGATTTGGTTCTGCATTCGCCTTCGTAGGTGTGCTTAAGCTTGCTGCAATATGGTTTCCCCCTTCACGTTTTGCTTTTATTGCGGGTATGGCAACTTCTCTGGGAATGATTGGTGCAATGACTGGAGATATTATTTTATCAAAATTAGTATTTGCCTTAGGATCCAATGTCACACTGTATATTTCAGCGACCGTAGGTTTATTTTTAACTGTGTGTTTGTGGTATATCATACCCGGAAGTAATGGTGCAAGAACGTCACACGAAGGAGGTACGCCAACAACTCAGAGCTACGGGGAGTTTTTCCAGGCGGTGTTTAAACTGTGTAAAAATCCACAGATGTGGTTGGTAGGAGTCATAGGCAGCCTTTTATATTTATCCTTATCTGCGTTTGCTGAAGTTTGGGGAATACCATATTTAATTAGAACTTATGGTCTATCAAATTCAATGGCAGCGGTTAATATTTCATTTATATTTTTGGGTTGGGCGATAGGTAGTCCTTTGGTTGGTTGGGTTTCTGACAAAATTGGAAATCGACGTCACCCAATTATTATCGGTGCTTTATTAGGCGCTCTTATATTTACTTTACTCATTTATTTCCCATTTTTTTCTAGACATTGTCTAGGGGTTTTATTATTCAGTTTTGGTCTATGTAGTTCTGCACAAATTATTGTTTTTCCTATAGCTCGAGAACTTAATGTTCAAGGCTTAGCAGGTACGGCAATTGCAGTAACTAACTTGCTAGTTATGTTTGGCGGTGCTTTATCTGAGCCCTTAATAGGTAAAGCCTTAGATGTATTGACTGGCACACATGTTAGAGGAAATTTAATGGCATTTTCAATCGAAAGCTTTCAACATGCGTTAACCATTATTCCCGTTGCATTTGTTATCGCCGCAATATTAGCCCTTTTTGTTAAAGAAACACGCGGTGTGGTTGCCGATACATCTAAAGAGAGTTCAGTTGCAGGCCTTTAAGCCAAACCAGCTAGAGCTGTTTTTAATTGTATTAACGCTTTTTTTAGGCTGACATTATCTAGCGCATAGGAAAGGCGTAAATAACCGGGTGCGCCAAAGGCGGAACCAGGGACAGTAGCAATGTTAGCATTATTGAGTAGGTAATCGGCCAACTCATAATCTGAGCTGAATTTTTTACCAGTTCCAATAAAGGCATGAAAGGAAGGGAAGCTATAAAAGGCTCCTTGCGCAGGTAAGCAATGTACACCAGGAATGTCATTAAGACCCGCTGAAAAAAAGGTATGGCGTTGATGGTAGATCTCGTTCATATGCTGCACAGAGTCTTGCTTGCCGGTTAAGGCAGCCGTTGCAGCAAATTGAGCAATAGAATTTGGGTTAGAGGTGCTCTGTGACTGTATATTGGACATGGCGCGTATGACTTCTTTTGGTCCAGCCGCATAACCAATGCGCCAGCCAGTCATGGCATAAGCTTTTGAGCAGCCATTTAAGACTAAGGTTCTATCATGCAACTCAGGACATATATTAATAATGTTTTTAAAAGGCTCGTTTCCCCAGTAGATATGCTCATAAATGTCATCAGTTAGTATAAACACCGATGGATGACGTAATAAAATTTTAGCTAGCTCATGGAGTTCGGCATGCGTATAGACCATACCCGTAGGATTGGAAGGACTATTAATGATAAAAAGTCGAGTGTTTTCAGTAATCGCTGCTTCTAATTGCTGCGGTGTAATCTTTAAGCAGGACTCAATACAACCTGAAATAAAAACTGGCTTAGCTTCCGCTAATAAAGCCATATCTGGATAGGATACCCAATACGGTGCGGGGATGATAACTTCATCGCCTGGATTTAATAAGGATTGCATAAGATTAAAAATGGATTGTTTCGCACCACTAGAAACAATCACCTGATCCAATGCATAATCCAGTTTGTTTTCATGCTTAAATTTATTAACGACGGCTTGTTTTAAACGTAACGTGCCATCTACCGCGGTGTATTTGGTAAATCCTTCATCTAAAGCGAGACGGGCGGCTTGTTTAATAGATTCTGGAGTATCAAAGTCTGGCTCGCCTACGGTCAGATTAATAATAGGTTTGCCGCCGGCTTTGAGTCGATTGGCGGCTGCAGATAAGCTTAAAGTAGGGGATGGTTTAATTTGAGAAACCCGGTGTGATAGATTTATATGCATAGAATAGGTCTACTTAAGTTAAACTGGTGTTATAGGGTCTTTATAAGCTTCGCACTTGAATTTTTGGCTTTGTTGCCGCTCGGTTCGCAATCCTCATGTATTGCATATACACTCCGGTTGCTCATCTTCGGCGCCTTGCCAAAAACCCAATTGCTGTGAGTATATATTATCGGCGAGAGTTTAATAATAAAGCAAGTCAGCTCCAAGAACTATTTTTACTAATGTTTAATTCATTATTTCATGCCTAACACTTTTGTATTAACTTCGAATTTTAAACCAGCAGGCGATCAACCCATAGCAATCGAAGGAATGCTTAAGGGTTTGGAAGCAGGCTTGGCACACCAAACTTTGTTGGGCGTAACGGGTTCGGGGAAGACTTTTAGTATTGCGCATGTGATAAAAAAAATTCAGCGTCCCGTTATTATTTTGGCTCCTAATAAAACCCTAGCGGCGCAGCTGTATGGTGAGATGCGAAGTTTTTTCCCGCAGAATGCCGTGGAATATTTTGTTTCTTATTATGATTACTATCAACCCGAAGCCTACGTGCCTACGACCGATACTTTTATTGAAAAAGACGCGGCGGTCAATGAGCATATCGAGCAAATGCGTTTATCGGCTACCAAATCTTTGTTAGAACGACGAGATGTGATTATTGTAGCAACGGTATCGGCTATTTATGGTTTAGGTGATCCGAATACTTATATCGATATGATGTTACATGTGCGTCGGGGCGATCAAATCGATCAACGTTTTATCTTAAGACGTTTAACTGAACTACAATACAATCGTAATGATACGGATTTTCGTCGCGCCACTTACCGCGTACGTGGCGATGTAATCGATGTTTATCCTGCAGAGTCTGCCGAAGAAGCAGTACGTATTGAATTATTGGATGATACCATTGAACAGCTTAGTTATTTTGATCCTTTGACAGGTGAATTGCTTAGACGCGTACCGCGGCTGACTATTTATCCAAAAACTCACTATGTGACGCCACGAGATAAAATTTTAAATGCGGTAGAATCAATTAAAATTGAACTAAAAGAACGTCTGGCGCAATTACAAGCGGCAAATAAGTTAATAGAATTTCAACGTTTAGAACAACGTACGCGATTTGATATCGAGATGCTTTTGGAGTTAGGTTATTGTAACGGCATAGAAAATTATTCCCGTTATTTGTCCGGTCGCGATGCGGGTCAGCCGCCACCTACTTTACTAGACTACTTACCAAAAGACGCTTTGTTGGTGATTGATGAATCACACGTTACCGTCCCACAACTAGGGGCCATGTACAAAGGTGATCGTTCACGAAAAGAAACCTTAGTTGAGTATGGTTTTCGTTTACCTTCCGCTTTGGATAATAGACCCTTACAGTTTCAAGAGTTTTCTGATTTAGTTTTTCAAACCATTTATGTTTCCGCAACGCCGAGTGCTTATGAGCTTGAGCATTCGGGTGCAGTGGTGGAGCAAGTCATTAGGCCAACAGGCTTAGTTGATCCTTTGATTGAAGTAAGACCGGTCGCTACGCAGGTGGATGATTTGCTTTCCGAGATAAATCGCTGTGTAGCAAAAAACGAACGTGTTTTGGTTACCACACTCACTAAGCGCTTATCTGAAGATTTAACAGAGTATCTTGCCGAACATGACGTGAAGGTGCGTTATCTGCATTCTGACATTGATACGGTAGAGCGAGTCGAAATTATTCGTGATTTGCGCTTAGGTAAATTTGATGTACTGGTTGGAATTAATTTACTGCGCGAAGGACTGGATATGCCAGAGGTTGCATTAGTGGCGATTCTGGATGCAGATAAAGAAGGATTTTTGCGTTCCGAGCGTTCCTTAATCCAAACCATAGGTCGGGCAGCACGCCATATTCATGGTAGGGCTATTCTGTATGGGGATAGAATAACCGGCTCGATGCAAAAGGCAATAACTGAAACCGAGAGACGCCGCGCTAAGCAGCTCGCTTTTAATAAAAAACATCACATTACGCCAAAAGGGATTGCAAAAGCCGTGCATGATATTCTTGAAGGAGCGCGATCCGATGTTTCTACGAATAAACAGCATCTGCTTAAAGTGGCTGATGAGCAGGCTTACTATGCCGCTTTATCTCCAGAAGAACTCGCCAAGAAAATTAAACAATTGGAACGCGAAATGTTTAATTACGCGAAAAACTTGCAGTTTGAAGAGGCTGCAGAAACCCGCGATAAATTAAAAAATCTTAAAGAAAAAATAATGGGAATTGATTAAGCAGTTGCGTCTGTAAATCAAGAGTGTTATTTTCTCGTTTTATTTTTAGCATTTATTGCTTCGCGTGGAAGTGTCGACTGCGTTGACGGGTGACGCGCAGGCTAAGTTTATTTTTTGTTTGAAACAATAAAAAATAAACTGCCGAGAGCGGCAGGACCCGTCGATATAGAAGGACACCCTCTTATAACCTGTAGGCACGTAGCTCAGTGGTAGAGCACCACCTTGACATGGTGGTGGTCGGTGGTTCGATCCCACTCGTGCCTACCAACATTTTTTATAGAACTATGCCCGTCATTACTTTACCGGATGCAACCCAGCGTACTGTTGCAAGCGCTACTACCGCTTATCAAGTGGCAGAGCAAATCGGTCCTGGTTTGGCAAAAGCAGCTATCGCAGCTGAAGTGGATGGTCAGCTTGTCGATTTAACCTATCCCATTGATAAAGATGGTCATGTACGGATACTGACAGTGCGCGATCCGGAAGCTTTAGCCATTATTCGTCACTCGACTGCACATTTGCTTGCCCATGCCGTCAAGCAGTTATTTCCAACGGCACAAGTCACCATTGGACCGGTCATCGAAAATGGATTTTATTATGATTTTTCTTTATCACATGCGTTTACACCCGATGATTTGTTAAAAATAGAAAAACGTATGCGGGAATTAGTGAAGCAGGATTTACCCATACAACGTTCTACGATGCTGAGAGAAGAGGCCATTAAATTTTTTCGGGATTTGGGTGAGGAATACAAGGCAGAGATTATTACCGCTATTCCAGAACAAGAAGTATTGTCGCTGTATCGTGAAGGAGATTTTATTGATCTTTGTCGTGGGCCACATGTACCGAGTACCGGTAAGCTTAAAGTCTTTAAATTAACGCATGTTGCCGGTGCTTATTGGCGTGGCGATGCTAAAAATGAAATGTTGCAGCGTATTTATGGTACTGCTTGGTTAACAGAGAGTGATTTAAAAGATTATTTATATCGCTTAGAAGAAGCTGAAAAACGTGATCATCGCAAATTAGCGAAGCAATTAGATTTATTTCATATTCAAGAAGAAGCACCAGGTATGGTGTTCTGGCATCCTAATGGCTGGACGGTTTATCAAATTATTGAGCAATACATTCGTTCACGTTTGCAAAATGCAGGTTATCAAGAAATACGTACACCGCAATTATTAGCGCGTCAGCTTTGGGAAAAATCAGGTCATTGGGATAAATTTTTTAAAGAAATGTTTACCACGGCGACGGAAAATACCGAATTTGCGATTAAGCCAATGAATTGTCCGGGCCATATCCAAATTTTTAATCAAGGCATAAAAAGTTATCGCGATCTTCCATTGCGTTTCGCGGAATTTGGCTCTTGTCATCGTAATGAACCCTCAGGTGCTTTACATGGTTTAATGCGCGTGCGTGGCTTTGTACAAGACGATGCCCATATATTTTGTACCGAAGATCAGATTCAAGCGGAAGTGGCCGCTTTTATTGATTTGTTGTACGGAGTTTATGCCGACTTTGGTTTTAATGAAGTTATCCTTAAATTGGCGACACGCCCAGAAGCGCGTGTCGGTTCCGATGAAAGCTGGGATAAGGCAGAAAAAGCCTTAGCGCAAGCCTTAGATGCAAGAGGGCTAAAATGGACTTATTCGCCGGGTGAAGGGGCTTTCTATGGCCCAAAAATCGAATTTTCTTTAAAAGACTGTCTAAACCGTGTTTGGCAGTGTGGAACCGTCCAAGTGGATTTTTCTATGCCAGGGCGCTTAGGCGCTGAGTACGTCAGCGAGCAAGGCGAGCGCAAAACACCAGTTATGCTGCACCGAGCCATTTTAGGCTCTATAGAGCGTTTCATAGGGATACTGATTGAACATTATGCCGGTCATTTTCCCCTTTGGTTAGCGCCTACCCAGGTGGTTATCATGACGATTACGGATAAGCAGCGAGATTATGCTAATGAAATAGCCCAGGAATTAGAGCGTTTAGGGCTAAGAGTCAAGTTGGACTTGAGAAATGAGAAGATCAGCTTTAAGATTCGCGAACATAGCTTGCAGAAACTTCCTTTTCAGCTGGTGATAGGGGCAAAGGAAGTCGATACAAAACAAGTCGCCGTACGTAGACAAACAGGGGATGATTTGGGTAGTATGTCGGTCCATGCGTTTTATCAGATGATTCGGCAGGCTTGTGCCCCACAGTCGAATAGTCGAATCGATACGGAGAAATAGTTATTAGTACAGAAAAAGTTATACAGCAGCATAGACCAGGAGGAAGTTTTCAACCTAGGTCGGGAACCGGCAATGCAAAAAAGGTTAGGGTTAACAGCGAGATTCGCGTTCCACAAGTAAGGTTAATTGGCCCTGATCGTGAGCAGTTAGGCGTGGTTTCTTTAAATGATGCGCTAAGAAAAGCGGAAGACGCTGATCTTGATTTAGTAGAAATTGCACCAACAGCGGTCCCTCCCGTTTGTCGGATCATGAATTATGGTAAATATCTCTTTGAGTTGAGTAAGCAGAAAACTGCGCAGAAAAAAAAGCAAAAGCGTATTCAATTAAAAGAAATTAAGTTTCGACCCGTAACAGAAGAAGGGGATTATCAGGTCAAGCTACGCAACCTGATACGTTTCCTGCAAGCAGGCGATAAAGCTAAAATCACGGTACGATTTCGGGGTCGCGAAATCGCCCATTTGCACTTAGGCGCTAAGCTTATTGAGCGTTTAGAAAAAGATCTGGCTGCTTATGCCGCGATCGATGATAAACCTAAGATGGAAGGCCGGCAGATGGTGTTAGTGGTGAGTCCAAAAAAAACCAAGTAGCTAATATAATTAAGTAATGCGGAGTATCTATGCCAAAGTTAAAAAGTCACCGAGGAGCTGCAAAGCGTTTTAAGCCCACAGCTAAAGGTTATAAATGTGCGCAATCACACCATAACCATATCCTTACTAAGAAAGATAGTAAGCGCAAGCGTAACTTGCGTCATACAAATTTAGTTAATCCCAGTGACGTGCGTGCTGTCGAACGTATGTTACAAGGTTCTTAGAAAACAACGAAAGATAATTAAAGAGGTTAAAGACGATGCCAAGAGTGAAACGTGGGGTAACTGCAAGAGCCCGACATAAAAAAATCCTAAAAGCAGCTAAGGGATATAAGGGCGCACGCAGCCGCGTCATTAGAGCGGCGAAGCAAGCGGTAACTAAAGCCGGTCAATACGCTTATCGTGATAGAAAGCAAAAGAAACGTGATTTTCGTGCACTATGGATCGTACGTATTAATGCCGCTGTACGTGAACATGGTATGATTTATAGCCGCTTTATTGCGGGCCTTAGCAAAGCAGAAATTGCTGTTGATCGTAAAATTTTAGCGGATTTAGCCATTACCGATAAAGCTACTTTTGCGCAGCTCGTAGAGAAAGCTAAGCAAGCCTTAGCTTAATTTATTCCTATTCTATTACGTCTTAGCGCGAGCGTATTAACCGTCATTGCGAGCACCGTAGGTGCGCGGCAACTAGACATTCGCTCGCCATGACGACCATTTTTTTAAAATATCCACTACTCACTTAAGGTTTAATTCGCTAACTTTGATGGTGGGAATATATATTTAAAAATTATTAATTTAATTATTTATTTAAATTAAAATAATTATTTTAATCTTCCCAATTTTTTTTATTCTGTTAGCATGGTTAAGTGTTTTATATTTAAATAAGGATAATAATTATGCCAAAAGAAGATTTTATATGGCGCGGTGAAGAAATTGTTGTTAAAAAAAATAGTTTTGCAAATAGCTTAGTGGATGGTCTCAATGACGTTTTTCAAAATGGATTTAAGCAAACTGCAGTAGACAAAGAAATTTTAAGTGAATTTAAATATTTATCTCAAACTTATATTACTGCATCAAGTACAAAATGTAGTGCCATTGGTCAGGATAACGAGCTTCTTTCGGCTGGGACTTATGGGTATATTTACTTAGTGAAGGCTGAGCAAATACAGCTTGCTTCTTTACAAAAAGGATCTTACGCAATTACACCAGAAATAGATTCTAGTTTTATCGTCGGTGCGATGCCTTCTGCATTTGTAGCGTTTGCTTTAGGAATAAATGAGCAGAGCTTTATTACAAATCCACGGTATCAAGAAGATGAGTTAAACGAGGATCTAAAAAAGCGTTTAGGAATAGTAAACTGTATCGTATCCGATAATTTTTCTAAGAAATATTCTAAAGATACCTTAGAAAATATTTATAATCGTTATTTACATACGGATGTTGTAACCGAATTTTTCAAACAAAATCATGCTTCAAGGTTATCGCAGGCATCACCACCAGCGCTTCATCCTTGAAACATGTAGGGCCCGATGACGATTAAACGGTGACACGTGCGAATAGTGATCGAGCTAGCGTATGATTATCAATAAACTCTAGCTCGCTACCTAATGGAACACCATGCGCAATGCGACTGATCTTAATCCCTTTTTGTTTAATCAGTTCAGTGAGATAGTGTGCCGTTGCTTCGCCTTCTACGGTGGGATTAGTTGCTAAAATAATTTCTTGCGGCATCTGTGTGTTGATACGCTGGACAAAATGTTTGATACCTAATTCCTCAGGACCAATTCCATCGAGTGGCGACAAGCGTCCCATTAGAACAAAATAGTAACCACGGTAGCTGGCAGTTTGTTCGATAGCGAGCACATCCACTGGCGTTTCAACTACACACAGTAGACTACTATCTCGATTTGGATTTGAACATAGCGCACAAATAGATGTTTCGCTTAAATCTCGACACTGTTCGCAATTTTTCACTTCTTGAATCGCCAGTTCTATAAGCTTTGCAAGCGCTAAGCTATCTTCCCGTTTTCCTTCCGCTAGTATAGTGCCATACACTATACGTGCTGCAGATTTAGGCCCTATTCCCGGCAAGTAACAAAATTGGGAGATTAATCGTGTTATCAAAGGAGTAGCCATTTTTACATCTACATAATAATAAAAATATATTAAGTTATTCAGTAGTTGCTAAGTCACTACTAAACTTGGTCTGCATCAGACTGGTTAAGTCATTTAATTTTTGACGTGATGCTTGTTCAATTTCTTTTAGTGCGGCATTAAATGCAGCTACCAGCAATTCTTCTACAAATTCTTTCGGTTCTTTTAACGAAGCGGGGTCCAGCCAAATAGATTTCACCGTGTGTCGGCCATCCATTTCAACTTTAACCATACCGCCACCGGCTTCTCCAGTAACCACTATTTGCGCTAATTCGGCTTGAGCAGATTGCATTTTGGACTGCATGTCCTGGGCTTGTTTTAAAAGTGTATCTAGGTCAACTTTCATATTCATTTTATTTTCCTCTTAGTAAGATCATAATTTACTTGTCATTGCGAGCGCAGTAGGTGCGCGGCAATCTAGACATTCGCTCGCCATGACGACGATTATCAAGATACTGGTTCGCATCTTGAAGTGCAATAAGTATATATGGAGGTTTATTCAATCTTCATCTAGAAGCTGAATAGACTCAGTCTGTAGTTTAGCATCAAATGTTTGCATAATCGCTTGAATGGCCGGATCGTTTTGTAGTGCTTTTGTCGTGTGCTCTAAACGCTGCGATTGGTGTTGTTGCTGTAAACGTGCGGGTGTCGATAAATCCGTATCGCCAAGGCTGATCGCTAATGTGGTTGGCTTCTCGAAATAGCCGGAAAGCGCTTGTGCTAACTTAGCTTCTTGTTTAACGCTGCGAAGTGCGGCTTGCCTAGGGTCTAAGCATAAAGCAATGTGGCTGTCTTGATAAGACTGTAAGGCACACTGCTGGGCGAGAGCATAGGTTAATCCGGTTAAGTTTAATTGTTTGATAAGTGTAGGCCAGTGTAAGTCCTTGTGTGTAGCCGGCGTTATTACTTTGTGGTCTATTGGGTGCGTAGCGGTTTGTTTTTTTGCTGTTAGCTTAGGTGGAGGAGCGGTTTTTTTTGCTACGTGGTGAGGATCGGTCTCTTCCATAGCAGGTTTGAACGCTAACAATCTAAGTAACAGCATCTCAAAGCCTAGTCGTGGCGTGGGTGCCAACGCTAAATCGCGCCGGCTTAATAAGGCAATTTGATAATAAAGCTGGATGTCTTCCGGCGAAAACTTTTGGGCGAGGTCAGTGACGGCTTGAGCGTACTTAGTTTCAGTCTTAAACCGCTGGCTCAGTGCCATATCATGTAAAAAAGTCAGGAGTTCATCAATAACCCATGAAAAATCTACGGCGAGCGCGTTTAACTTTTCGACTAGGGACCAGAGCTGCGTAGTATCTTCTAAAATCAATGCTTCTAATAGACTGCTTACTTCAGTGTTAGCGACATGACCGAGTAATGTATTGATATCCTGTTTGGTGAGATTTTGATTGGTATAAGCGATCGCTTGATCCAATAAACTTAACGCGTCACGTAAACTACCGCGCGCGGCTTGTGCAAGTGGCGAGAGTGCTGCGGATTCGTAAGGAATATTTTCATTTTTTAATACATTAGCAAGATGATCACTGATTTGCGTGGCAGAAATAATTTTTAAATGAAACTGTAGACAGCGTGAAAGTATGGTGGCGGGTAGACGCTGTGGATCGGTGGTCGCTAATAAAAAAATGACATGCGGTGGAGGTTCTTCGAGAGTTTTTAGTAAGGCATTAAAACTATGCGAAGAAAGCATATGTACTTCGTCAATAAGATAGATTTTATAGCGGCCTTGGCTGGGCGCATAGTGAACATCAGCCAGTAGATCACGTGTATCCTCTACTTTGGTGCGTGAAGCGGCATCCACTTCAATGAGGTCGGTAAAACGATTTGTATTAATCGCTAGGCATGGTGCACACCGATTACAAGGCTCAGGCGTGATTTTGGTTTGGCAATTTAAACATTTAGCGAGTAAACGTGCTAAGGTTGTTTTGCCAACTCCGCGCGTGCCGGTAAAAAGATAAGCGTGGTGAATTCGTTGTGTATTCAGCGCATTTTTTAGAATGCGACAAGTAGATTCCTGACCAATTAACTGATCGAATGACTGAGGCCGATATTTTCGTGCAAGGACTTGATAACTCATAAGAAACCCCTTGACCCGATCGTCAAATCTCTAATGGAGGCGGTTATAGCAGCCACACCTCGGCACACACATGGACAACTACCGCTGCTTCCTTCCGGATCTGACGGGGTTCGCTGCTTTGCGTTGCGAAGGGACCGATATAACCACCATTGGCGGAGAGAGCGGGATTCGAACCCGCGGTAGGGATGAACCTACACACACTTTCCAGGCGTGCTCCTTAAGCCGCTCGGACACCTCTCCCAGAAAGCTGCCAGGTTAAACTAGAATACTTAATTTGGCAATTATCAGATGAGGAATTTGCTAGCGTCATTATCGAATAGATGAATTAGATGAAAACGGCGGCGCAATTTCGTATACAATAGTAGCCCTTTTAAAATAATGCTTCTTTTTAATATTAAATTCATATGTCAGACCTAGCATTTCCAGCAGAAATTTTATCTAGAAGAACATTTGCAATTATTTCTCATCCGGATGCGGGTAAGACTACATTGACAGAAAAGCTTTTGCTGTGGGGAGGTGTCATACAACTGGCTGGGACGGTTAAAGCGCGTAAAGCCGCACACCATGCTACTTCTGATTGGATGGCCTTAGAAAAGGAAAGGGGAATCTCTGTCACGACTTCTGTCATGCAATTTCCTTATCAGGATTGTATTTTTAATTTATTAGACACGCCTGGACATGCCGATTTCTCTGAAGATACCTATCGTACGTTAACGGCTGTTGATTCTGCCTTAATGGTGATTGATGCGGCTAAAGGCGTAGAGCCGCGTACCAAAAAATTATTAGAGATTTGTCGTTTACGCCAGATTCCCATTTTGACTTTTATTAACAAAATGGATAGAGAGGCGCGCACACCTATAGCATTATTAGATGATATTGAATCGACATTGGGGATCGCTTGTGCGCCGATCACTTGGCCGATAGGAATGGGGAAACAATTTAAGGGTATTTATCATACGCTAGAGGACAAGGTTTATTTTTATGCACCGTCAAGTAATTTAAAACGTAAAGAGAGTGAATGTTTTGTAGGTCTGCATCATCCTAAGGTAAAAGAACGAGTCGGAGTTATATTTGATGAGCTACAAGATGAATTAGCACTCATTAAAGGAGCGAGTGCAGATTTTAATGAACAAGATTATCTTGCAGGAAAGTTAACACCGGTTTTTTTTGGCTCGGCGATTAATAATTTTGGCGTACAAGAATTGTTAGCGGCTTTTGTGAAATATGCACCGTGTCCACAGCCTAGACAAACTGATGTTCGAATTGTGTATCCGCAAGAAGCGAATTTCAGCGGATTTATATTTAAAATTCAGGCAAATATGGATCCAGCACATCGCGACCGTGTTGCTTTCTTGCGAATATGTTCTGGAAAATACACACCGGGTATGAAAATATTTCATGTCCGAGCGCAGCGTGAAATCACTGTACATAACGCACTGACTTTTATGGCAGGTGATAGAGTTAGAGCGGAAGAGGCGTGGCCAGGCGATATTATTGGTTTGCATAACCATGGTACGATACAGATAGGTGATAGTTTTAGCATGGGAGAAACGTTAAAATTTTCTGGGATTCCCTCGTTTTCACCAGAATTATTTCAACGAGTCCGTTTAAAAGATCCATTGAAATCTAAAGCCTTATTAAAAGGATTGATGCAATTATCTGAAGAAGGCGCTATACAAATTTTTAGACCTTTGAATAGTAGTGAATTAATTTTAGGGGCAGTGGGTGTTTTACAATTTGATGTGGTGGCGTACCGATTAAAGCACGAGTATAGAGTAGAATGCGCGTATGAAGCGGTTAATATTGTGGCGGCGCGCTGGGTGAGTGCAGAGGATAATAAACAATTAAAAGAATTCGAACATAGAGTAATTCTAAATTTAGCCCATGATGCTAAACAAAATCTGATTTATTTAGCACCGAGTCAGGTTAATTTAAAGTTGACTATGGAACGTTGGCCAGATATTTGTTTCTCACAATTAAAGGAGATCTAAACTTTTCTAATATACTCTTCGCACTCGAATTTTTGTCTGTGTTGCGGCTCAACTCGCAATCCTCATGTATCTTGAAAAAATGAAGGTTGCTTCATTCGCGCGGCGCCTTGCCAAAACCCACGCTGAGAGTTTAGCCGGGCATGTCAAGAAGGAAAAAATAATGAAAGAAGAAGCTTATCAGCATCTATTAGCCACTGTCATCAAAAATGCTAGACGTGCGGTGAATGCTAACCATGCAAAATCGGATTTTATTTCTAATCTAAGTTATGAATTGCGCACCACTTTGGCTAATATTATCGGTATGGCGCAATTATTAAGTATGGATTGTTTACTTCCTAAACAGCAGCGCTATGTTACGGATATTCTTGAAGCAAGCGAGGCTATTTTACCGTTAGTGAATCGTTTACTCAATCTTTCTGAGTTAGAAGCACAACATATCGAGTTGCAATTCTGTACTTTTAATTTAAAGCATTTATTAGAAAAAGTGATTAATCAATTATCTTATCAGGCAGGGATGCGGCGCTTACAGTTAATACTGGATTACCCAGAAGATATTCCTCGTTTTTGGATAGGCGATCCGAATTTAATTTACCATATCTTATTCCATTTAAGCAGCCACGCCCTAAATAATACCGAACAGGGTATGGTTGTTATATCGGTTGTTAGTCCTATAAAAGAATTTGCTTCCTCGCAAACCGAAATTATCTTTAGTATTAAAGATACCGGAAAAGGTTTAAATGAGACTGAGTTATTAGCATTGAAGGCTTGTTTTAATCAAGTTAATCATCGTCGTCGTTATAAGACTTTTAATTTAGGTTTGTCTATTATATTGAGTTATTTGCGCGTATTAAAAGCGACTTTAGAGGTTGAGAGTACACTTGGAAAAGGCAGTCATTATATTTGTCGAATTCCGTTACAAGAACTTAAAGAACCGATCGACGTTACACGCATAACCAAGAAAAATAGTTTGGCTATTTCTAATACTATGACATTACGAGTCTTGGTAGTAGAGGATAATGAAATTCTTCAGCGTATTTATAGTTCCTTTTTGGAAAAAAAAGCCATACTTTACGATATGGCTAGTAATGCTGAAGTTGCTTTAAAGTATTATATGCAAAAACAGTACGATCTTATTCTTATCGATATTGCTTTGCCGGATAGTGATGGTATGGCTATTGCACAAATAATTCGTCAGCAGGAAACAGCTAACGAACATATCCCAATTATTGCCTTAACCGCTTATGGTCAGACTAGCGATCAGCAGCAATTTCTTCAAGCCGGTATTGATGAAGTACTGATTAAGCCTATTAAAATTGAAGAAATAAATTATTTATTAGAAAAATGGATACAACCTAAAGTAGTCTTAAATGTTTGAAGCAACCTAATTGAGTTGTTTTATTTGTAGACGTTCTTGTTGTAGAGAGATCTGTACACTGCCTTTGTTCAAGGTTTGCTGTAAATCATGTAAATCTTCACTTAACCAATAATGCCCAGCAATTGCAACAAGTTCTGCTTCTAAGTTTTGGCAAAAAATATGTGCCTGCTGATTTCCAGTGACGCCTGCTAGCGCTCGACCTTTTAATCGACCATAAATATGGATGTTACCATCCGCTAATAGTTCTGCTCCTGGGCTGACGGAAGCAATTACAATTAAATCACTATTTTTAGCATAGATCTGTTGGCCGGAGCGTACCGGTTGGGTAATCACCTTAGAATTAATACCAGGTGTAGAAGTAGGAGCATTTGTTTTGGGGGTAGTGTCGGTGGTTTCAGTTTTTATATTCGCTAGGATAGCCAGGCCAGATTGTATAGCAAAAGTTTGTTGCTCAGCCGTACCACCACGTATCCCGACAGGAATTAAACCGTAACCACGCAGACAACTGATAATGGCTGGGAAATCGATAGGTCCACAGGGTGTAGGTAAGGAAAATAAATCCAAAATGATAGGTAGTTGTTGAAAAAAGCGCGGAGTTTGCTCAACTAAAGGTTTCAATTGTTGATGAACCAATTGTGCATCAGCGTTTAATAAGTGAAAAGTTGTTAATGTGAATAGACTTGCCTTTAATTTAAAGGCTTCTTGTGATGTTCCCATCAAGCTGTACATAAATAGTCCACCTGGTCACTTTATAATGTCGAAATGAAGTAGGTATTATATACATATTGCATATCAAGATGCGAACAAACATCTTGATGCTTGAGATGCAACGCTTCGGTAAGAGCGGTCTATACTAAAACTTGGGGAGTATTCGCCTTTAATTTTCTAGGTGGTGAATGATGGAAAAAATTTGGTTGAATCGTTATCAGCAACAAGTTCCTGCTGAGATTAATCCTGATATTTATCAGTCGCTCGACCAATTATTTGCAGATGCGTGCGAAAAATTTTGTTCGCTGCCCGCACTAAGTTTCTTTCAGCAAACGATTAGCTATGGGCGATGGGCTGAATTAAGCGGTTGCTTAGCCGCTTATTTACAGCAGCATTTGCAATTGAGTAAAGGGACTAAAGTAGCGCTCATGCTGCCTAATTGTCCACAATATATGATATCGATTTTTGCTGTGCTGCAAGCAGGATTGGTGGTCACTAATGTTAATCCATTTTATACCGAACCAGAATTTAAGCAACAAATCGATCATTCACAAGCGGAAGTGTTAATCATATTAAATAATTTTCTACCCAATATAATCCTTGCACTAAAAAATACTCATATAAAATATGTCATTACTACGCATTTAGGCGATACACTTACTTGGCCGCGATCTTGGTTGATCAATGTTTCTGCGTGGTGGGCTATAAAAAATCAAAAACAAAAAAATTCAGCGATTCATCCGATTGATTTTTTAATGGCTATAAAAGTTGGTCGGAACTTAACACTTTCACCAGTTGCAATCAAAAGTGGAGATCTTGCTTTTCTACAATATACCGGTGGGACCACGGGAGTTCCTAAGGGAGCAATGTTAACTCATCGTAATATGTTGGCCAACATTGAGCAATTGACCGCTTGGGTGAGGCCTATATTACATGAAGGCCAAGAAATATTTATTACCGCTTTACCTCTGTATCATATTTTTTCTTTGATGGTTAATGGGCTGATGTGTGTGCGTTTAGGTGGAGAAAATTATTTAATTCCCGATGCACGCAATATAAAGCAACTGATTCAGGTACTTGCAAGTACACCCTTTAGTACATTGTTAGGCGTCAACACTTTATTTAAGGCGCTTCTCAAACATAAAGCATTTACAAAATTAGATTTCAGGAGTTTAAAGATCGCTTTAGGAGGAGGAGCTCCTTTGCAATCTGCGGTTAAAGTTTGCTGGAAGCAGATTACTGGAAAATTATTATTCGAAGGTTATGGTTTAACCGAAGCGTCTCCAGTGGTCTGTGCCCCGCCTTGGGATTTAGTGGTAGCGGGTGAACATGTCGGTTTGCCACTTCCCTCCACAGATATTCGTCTTTGCGATAATAACAAAAATGAAGTGAAATTAGGTGAAGTAGGAGAATTATGCGTAAAAGGCCCTCAAGTTATGCAAGATTATTGGATGCAAGCGGCGGATGTTGAGTATGCATTAACAGCGGACGGCTGGTTATTAACAGGGGATTTGGCGCGTATCGATCATCAGGGTTTTGTGCATATCGTAGGACGTAAAAAGGAACTGATTTTAGTTTCTGGTTTTAATGTCTATCCTGAAGAAATTGAACAAATTATTCAACAAAATCCTAAAGTAAAAGAGGTTGCGATTATAGGGGTGCCATCCACTAAAACCGGAGAAGCGATAAAAGCCTTTATCATAAAAAAAGATGAGAGTCTCACGTCAGAAGAACTATTAAATTATTGTCGAGCGGCACTCACGAGTTATAAATTACCGCATGAAATTAAATTTGTGAATTATTTACCAAAATCTGCTTTGGGAAAAATATTAAAAAAAAATTTACATTAAGTCTAATTTTAAAAAAATAGATATTAAATATTTTAAATTATTTTGTTAATTAATAAATAAATTTAATTGACAATTTTATTTAATAAAAGTAGCCTGTCATTTATCAAAAATAATACCCACAAAAAATAATAATAAAAGAGGTATTTATGAATGTTAAAAGCTTTGATGAATTGTTAAGCGAATATAATGCCAAATTAAGTATAATTTCTAAAACAGATATTACCTATAAAATTTCTATTAATCAGGCAGCGATAATTTTTTTTGAAGGAATAAATAAATTAGATAAAAATATTTTAGAATATTATTTTAAGAATATAAACACAGAAAATATCAATGAAAACGACGTTCAAAAAGATGCTTTCAATTGTTTATTTATATTGACAATTAAAAATACAAGTAACGTTGACTTTTTCGTTAGGTTTTTCCCTGAATATTTAGAATCAGATTCAACCGCTAAGTCCAAATGGTTTATTATTCGTTGGTTGCAATTTTTTATTTCCTGGTTTAAACCTCAATTCAAGCTCAACAATTTACCTGATGCTATCAGAATGTTAAATGCTCTGAGAGATGTAAAGTATCGCCTAGAAAGTGATAAAAACAATTTATTTGATGTTAACTTAGAAATAGAATCATACAAAGCTTTCTCTTTTATAGTAGAAAAATTTCTTGAAAATAAAGTTTTACCTTTAATTTATACTCCTATTAATGAACAGAATTTACTTAAAGACTGGTTCGTAGCTTACGTGCTAAAACTCGAAAGTGCTCAGTATAATAAGGAGTTTTTAGAGAAATATTCAGAAAAACATTTAGAAATAGATACTTTACTTAAATATTTGAAGTATAAGATTAAACTACTCGTAGACTCAGATGAAAAAATTAAATTATTAAATGAATATATAAAATTACAGGATTTTGTTTATAAAAAAGAATTTTCTTCATTTGAGGAAAAAATTTATGAAGTAAAAGAATTTATAAAAAGCAAATTGATTCAAGAAAACTCAGTAAAAATACAAAGCATCTATAATCTTTTGAATGGAATTAAAGAACGACTTAGGATTTTATGCGAATTTAATGATGAAACAGATTTGATAGATAGCCATCCAAATTACTTAACCGCTCATTTTAAACAGTTACTAAATTCAAGAATGGATAAAATACGATTTTATTATGAAACATATAGAAAAAATTTAGATCAACAAGTTGAGCTTTGTTATGGAAATACTCCTAAATTTTATGAAATTTTAAATAAATTGGAATCCAGCTTCTATTCTGATAAAAGTTTATTTTTGCATACTAGTAGTCAAGAATTTTCTAGTAGCAATTTTGCAAATTTATCTGCAAGCTTACAGCGGATACTAATACTTGCTAAAGACCTTGAAAATTGTGCAACAGGGATGGATCCTAAGTCATTAGAAAGTGACCTGCATAAACTAAGTCAATTTGTTTTAGAAGAGATTTTATTCCTACAGTCTGAATTAGCAAAAGAAATTGAAGAACATACCCGCCTTTCTGCTTACGATTCTGATGAAGATGATGAGTGGAATGATGAGTGGGATGATGCATCGAATATTTCTGAAATTTCAGATGTTGAGCAATTAGAGCAAGAAGAAAATGTAAATACAACCAGTGTTTTTATAACAAGCGCGGATAGGCAATCTGACAGTGGTATTTCAGATGAAGAGGAAAATAATTTAGATCATCATACTCGAACCACTCAGTTGCCTATTACTACACCATTTTGGCAAGATTCATTTAATAGGCAAAAAGATCAGTTCGTCATTGCGAATGCCGAAGGCGCGCGGCAATCTATGGATGGCCACGCTCATTACATTCGCTCGCCATGACGGGGTGAAGTTTTGAGCCAATGCGATAGCTACATTTTTTTTGGAAAACAAACTTCGACTTGGAGTCCAGTGCCTTCTTCGGGTGTATCTAAGCCTATCGAACCTTTATGTAATTTTGCAATTTGTTCTACAATAGCCAGTCCTAAACCACTGCCTTGTGCATTAGTTCCTAAGACACGGAAAAAACGTTCAAAGACACGTGCACGTAATTTATCAGGAATACCCGGTCCGTTGTCTACTACTTGCAAGATGATGGAGTCCAATGTATTAAAGATAAGTACCTTAATAATCCCACCTCTAGGCGTATACCGAATGGCATTATCGACTAGGTTGCGGATTAATACATGTAAACCGGTGGTATTACCTAGCAGCTTATAGTCAGCTTCTTTTGCAATTAATTCAATTTCAATCTGTTTAAGGATAGCTTGCGGTGCTAATTGTGCGATGACTTCAGCCGCTATGCGTGACAAGTTTACTTGTGTAAAGTGTTCCGGCATGATGGTTTCTGGGCTTAAGCGACACAATGTCAGTAATTGTTGGATGACATGTGAACAACGATCAACACTCGCAATGACTTGCTTTAAATGCATATAGCATTCTTGTGGATCGGTGGCTTTGAGTGCTACTTGTGCTTGGGTTTTTAAAGCAGCGAGAGGCGTATGTAATTCGTGAGCAGCGTCAGCGGCAAAACGCTGTTCGCGTTCAAAAGCCTGTTGTAAACGCAAAAAAAGTTTATTCAGTTCATCTACCAAAGGACTTATTTCGACAGGAACTTCATTTAAATCGACAGGATCTAAATGATCCGCCGCTCTTTCTGCCATTTCTTTAGCAAAAAAACGAATACTTTTTAATCCGCTACCAATGATTAACCAAATAAACATGCCTGATAAAGGGTAAATAAACAGTGTAAGGTAAGTGTCGCTGACGAGCATCTCATGGATCATAGTATGACGCGCCGCGTATTGCTCGGCTAACACTAAAATGACGCCGCGTTTACTATCGTAAATGGTGAAAGTACGCCATTTTTGGCCATCGATAATTTTATCGCTGAGTCCTGGTTTACTAATGAGTGGTGTTGTCGGTGTTTTTTCTGAGCTTAATAGCAACTTACCATCACCATCCCACAATTGAAATTTATAACGTAATTGCTTTTGAGTGACATCGGTTAGATTTAGGAGGGCGGTAGAAGAGAAGTTTTTTTTTGGAATATTTCCGGTATTGAGCTGTAATTGAATAACTCTAAGTGCTGCGGGTGTTAAGAAACGGGGATTATTGGTAATGGTTTTAAGGAGCGAGCCGGTTTCTACTAATAAATTATCTAGACCCGCATTGATAGCCTGAGTGTCTATATAATAATTACCAAAAGCGGTGATGATGATAGTCGCGATAACTGTGCTTAATAGATTAAACAATAAAAAACGTCTAATCGAGAAAATAGTAAACATTAATTATTTTCCTTCTCCGCCATATACCCCACACCACGTATGGTTCGAATAAAGTTAGTGTCTACTAATTTCTTGCGTAAATTATGGACGTGCACTTCTAATGTATTACTATCAATTTCATCCCCCCAGCCATAGAGACATTGATTAAGCGAGTCACGCGAGACAACATGGCCGGCATTTTCTAACAATTTTTGCAGTAAACTAAATTCACGACGCGACAAACTAATTGCCGATCCTTTGAGTGTGACGGTAAATGAGCTGGGATCTAATTCAATATCGCGATACGTCAATAGAGGGGCGGCGCGGTTGCTGGAAAAACGTCGTTGTAACGCCCGAATTCTGGCAGACAATTCGTCTAGGTCAAAAGGCTTAGTTAAATAATCATCAGCACCACTATCTAAACCCTTAATTCTATCTTCGATGGCATGGCGCGCTGTTAGGATCAGTACAGGCATGGTGATGCCCGCTGCACGCATTTCGCGGAGAACAGTTAAGCCAGGTAGACCTGGTAAATTCAAATCGAGTAGGATGACATCAAATGTTTCTGTCTTGATAGAGCTTAAAGCGGTTCGGCCATCGGTGAGCCAATCAACCGTATAGCCATACTGTTTTAGCCCTTTGTGAATTCCATCACCTAATGCTCCATCATCTTCAACTAATAGAATGCGCATGGTTTGCCTCGTTATTGTTATTTTTATTACCCTTTGCACTTGACATTGGCTGTGTTGCCGCTCAACTCGCAATCCTCATGTATGTTGTATACACTCCGGTTGTTCGGTTTTCGCGGCGCCTTGCCAAAAATCCAATTGCTGTGAGTATCTATTAAGTTTGCACTTAAAGATGCGTATCTTTCAATTCATAGCGAACGGTATCTTCGCTGCGAGATGATTGCATAGCAAGATGCCTGTTAGGCTCTTGATGTGCAAGTACGAGTTAGTTTTTATTACCAAAACGGTAATTTTACGATAAATTGGCCTTCTTTAACAGCTCTAAAAATTTTTTTTCCGACAGGATGCTTAGACCTAATTCCTGGGCGCGGGTGAGCTTAGAACCAGGGTCTTTGCCCACAATCACATAATCGGTTTTTTTGCTTACGCTAGAACTGACTTTTGCCCCGAGTTCTTGCAGTAAAGCGACGGTCTGCTCGCGACTTAATTCTGATAAGCTACCGGTTAAGACAAAGCTTTTCCCGGTTAAGAGCGAGGTGTGCTGTGCGTTAATAACGGTCGGTTTTGGCCAAGTAATTCCGGTGGCCAATAGATTTTTGATCACCTCAAGGTTATGAGATTCGTTAAAGAATTTTTTGACATGCGCCGCGACCACAGGACCTATATCGGTAATTGCTTGCAGGGATGCTTCGCCGGCATGCATGATGGATTTCAGATCTTGAAAATGTTGAGCAAGGTTTTGAGCTGTGGTTATACCTACATCACGTATCCCCAGCCCATATAAGAAACGGGTTAAGCTGGTTTTTTTACTAGCGCTTATGGCCTCGCATAATTTCAAAGCAGATTTTTCACCCAGATGCTCCAGATCGGCTAATTGTTCAGGCATTAAATGATACAAATCAGACACATCTTTAATTAAACCGGTATCAACTAACTGATCGACTAACTTATTACCTAAGCCTTCAATATTCATGGCTTTACGGGAGGCGAAGTGTTTAATAGCTTCTTTACGTTGCGCTGGACAATAGAGCGCACCACTGCAACGCGCGGCAGATTCGGTTGCTATTTTAACGATATCTGAGCCGCAGATAGGGCAATGTTTAGGTAGCTTTAAAGCTAGGGTATGGACAGGCCTTTTTTCTTTAACAACACTGACGATTTCGGGAATAACATCTCCCGCCCTACGAATGATAACCGTATCACCTACCCGTATGTCTTTGCGTTTAACTTCGTCCATGTTATGTAAAGTGGCATTGCTAATCGTAGCCCCACCCACAAAAACCGGCTGTAATCGGGCTACTGGGGTTAAGGCTCCGGTACGACCGACTTGAAATTCAATGGCCAGCACTTGCGTAAGTTCCTCTTCAGCAGGGAATTTATGAGCCAGTGCCCAGCGTGGAGCACGCGAAACAAAGCCTAGTTGCTGTTGTAAAGCGATAGCATTTACTTTGTAGACGACGCCATCAATTTCATAGGGCAGCGTAGGGCGTTGTTTTTCTATTTTATGATAATACGCTAAGCAGGCTGAAATATTTTTGGCAGTCTGAGTTTGTGGGCAACGCGGTAAACCCCAATGTTTAAATTGATCTAAAATTAAAGTGTGTGTAGGGGCCAATTTGCCATCTTCAATTTGTCCGACACTATGTGTAAAAAAAGCGAGAGAACGTTGCGCAGTAATTTTCGGATTTAATTGCCGTAAACTCCCCGCTGCTGCGTTACGTGGGTTAACAAAGGTTTTTTCGCCGGCTTCTTTTAATCGGTCGTTAAGTTGTTGAAAAGCTTTTTTGGGAATATACACTTCTCCGCGTACTTCTAAGCGCGTAGGATAATTTGAAGCTCGAAGCTGTAAAGGAATGCTCAAAATGGTGCGAATATTTAAAGTAATATCTTCTCCGGTATTGCCATCGCCTCGAGTTGCAGCACGAATTAATTGCCCCTTATGGTAGATTAAGCTCACGGCAATGCCATCTAATTTGGGTTCACAGGAATACTCTATATCTTTTTCGGTATGTAAACGTTCTTGTATGCGCTTATTAAAAGCGAGTACTTCTTTTTCAGAAAAGGCATTTTCCAAAGAAAGCATGGGGATGGCATGCTGGACTTGTTGGAAGGATGTTAAAGGGGCACTGCCGACACGTTGGGTGGGGGAATCATTGCTAATAAGCTCGGGATGTTGTTTTTCGAGATCTTCTAATTCACGAAAAAGCTTGTCGTAAGCTGCATCACTAATTAAGGGCTCATCCAGAATATGATAACGATAGTTATGTTCGTTAATTTTTTTTTTAAGTTCGGCGATTTTTTTTATATTAGCGGATGGTTTAGGCATAAGTATGTAACTGTGTATGATAACGAGTCAGATCCTCAATGGGCTGTAATTGTCTATCGCAGAGTATGCCGCCCAGATCTTGAGCGAGAATTTGTGCGGTTTCCCACATTAAGTCAAGCGCGGTCAGTGCAGATTTGACCTTATGAATTGACATAAATAGGCATAATCCAGGGCAAACTATTTCTCCAGTATTATCTAAATCAAACGTTCCGGGTTCGATAGCGGAAGCGAGACTAAACAAAAGTTCTTTCTTGCTTAAAGGATCAGCATAAAAATGAAAAATATTCATCCTGCCATAATGAAAACCCGCACTCGTCAGTGTTTGGATAAGTTCATATCCTCGATAAGGTCTTTGTTGAGGAGCCATTAACTGTAAGATAATATAATTATCAATATCATGTTGGGTCGCGCAGTTTGTGCTGTTGGTGGTTTCTTCTTTAATGTTTGATTGAGTTAGAGTAGGCTCGAGTCGCGATGTTGTTGATATACTCTTCGCACTTGAATTTTTGGCTGTGTTGCCGCTCAATTCGCAATCCTCATGTATATTAATACACTCCGGTTGCTTCATTCTCGCGGCGCCTTGCCAAAAATCCGATTGCTGTGAGTATGGTTTGGTTTGAGACGAAGGCTCTGTTACTGAATCCTCAGCATTTAAATGGACTTTTTCTTTTTCTTTTTTACTGCGAAAATGTCCATGCCAAATAATGAGTATTAAACCAAAAACTCCGAGGAAAATAATACTGGGTAAAATAATGAGTAAGTAGTCAATGTCCATTACATTGATGCCTCTTGCAGGAAATAACCATTTTGGCCAAAGAAAGAAAACGTTTGAGCTATTAAAGTTTCCATGTGCCTCCCCATCATCTAAAGTAGCTGATTCATTGTAAGCTTACGCTTGAGCAATGGCTATGGCTTTTTCTAGATCGACTGCGACCATCCGTGATACGCCAGGCTCATGCATCGTCACTCCGGCTAAGTGATGTGCCATTTCTATGGCTACTTTATTATGGCTGATAAAAATAAATTGTACTTCATTCGACATCTCTTTCACTAACTTACAAAATCTCAAAACATTAGTGTCGTCTAAGGGCGCATCAACTTCATCTAACATACAGAAAGGAGCCGGATTTAACTGGAAAAACGAAAAAACCAAAGCCGTTGCAGTCAAAGCTTTTTCTCCGCCTGAAAGCAGGTGTATGGTGCTATTTCGTTTTCCGGGCGGTTGCGCCATGATGCAGATACCACTGCTCAGTAAATCGGGATCTTGAAGTTGTAATGAAGCGACACCGCCTGAAAACAATCGTGGAAATAAAAGAGTGAAATTCTGATTGACTTTATCGAAGGTTTCTTTAAAACGGTTACGCGTTTCTTTATCCATTTTTTGTATGGCTGTTTGTAACATTTCTAAAGCAGCGGTTAAATCTTTATATTGATCGTCTAAGTATTTTTCACGTTCTGAAACGATTTGCTGCT
The DNA here is from genome assembly GCF_964030935.1 of Rickettsiella endosymbiont of Aleochara curtula. NCBI lineage: Bacteria > Pseudomonadati > Pseudomonadota > Gammaproteobacteria > Legionellales > Coxiellaceae > Rickettsiella > Rickettsiella endosymbiont of Aleochara curtula. Next base: position 665,390 of record NZ_OZ034990.1, on the reverse strand, counting down.
CTTCTAAAGCAGCGAGATTTACTGCACCCATTTGTTCAATACGCTGAGTTAATTGTGTCAATTGCGTTTCACATTCAGCGATATCGATCTGTCCAGCGGGAATTTCTGATAAAAGTGTTTCCAGTTCATAACCTTGTTCTTGTAATTGCTCTTCTAAGGTTTTAGCGCGTATACGTAATTCTTGCGATAATAAACGTTGCTGTTCTAAGCCATCACGATCTACATTAAGATTAGTTTCCAGTGTTTGTAGTTGATCTTCGGCGTGTTTAATTCTTTCATCAATGGTTTCTAACTGTATTTGGCTGTTTTTAAGTTGTAAGCCAAGTTTATTTTTCGTATCGAGTTGTAGATTGAGTTGTTGCTGGAGTGAAGTTATCGGATTTTCAGCCACGTCCAGTATTTTATGCAATTGATCAAGTCGTTGCTCTAACTGCAAATGTTGCTGTTTTACGTTGGATAAAGTGGCAAGCTCGGTATTGAGTTGATGATGTGTGGATTGTAAACGTAACTCATGTTGATGAAGTTCTGTTTCATTAGCTTTGGTGATACGCATAGATTCACTGCGTAGATTTTGTAATGTTTCTTTATCTTGCAAATATATCAGCCGTTGTTTCTCCATTTGCTGTAGCTGTGCGTCCGCTATCTTTTGCTCCTCGCAGGTTTGCTGTAATTTTTCAAGTGTACTTGCATAATTTTGTTTAGTTTCCTGCAATTCTTGTTGTATCACTTGCAGACGTTGTTCAGCTTGGGATATCCGAGCTTGTTGTACTTTTTGCCGTGCGCTTAAATCCGCTTGTTGGGCAATTAATTCAGCAGAATGCTTTTGTTGTAGCGCTTGTGCATCTTCCAGTTCTTTTAATTGCTTTTGCACGCATTGATAATCATTTTGTTTATTTTCAAGTTGTTCTTGAATATCCTGTTGAGCTTTTTGTAGCTGAGCGATTTCACGTTCCCGTTGCAATAAGCCTGCTTTATGATCATGACCGGCGGTTAAGTGTATCCAATGATTTCCTAAACAAATTCCTTCGCGTGTGATGATGGATTCATAACTTTTCAATTGCTTGGTATATTGCATGGCTTCAGTCATGTTCTCTGCGACATACACTCCCGCTAATAGGTGTTCGAGCGGCCATGGAGCGGTAAATTTACTACTGATAGGTGCTAGCGCTAACTGATTCTGGAAGGTCGTTGCAAAATGTTCACACGGCATCGACTTTGTCATTAAGCTGACGGTGTTCGGTGGCGGGTTATTTAAAAAATCATCTAATGAATCACGATCGGTAAAACATACCGCTTGGATGTGTTGATTTAGGGCAACTTCTACAGCACGCTCCCAGCCGGTTTCAACTTGCAATAACTGTACCAGTCGAGGTTGTTCGGTTAAATTATGTTTTTTAAACCATTGCAACAGGGTGTGTTCACGTTTACCTAAAGCTTCTTGTTGCAAGGCCATCAGCGAAGCATATTCGCCTTGAGTGATTTGTAGGCGACTTTTTAGTTGATCGAGTTCTTTAGTTAATTGTTGTAAACGGGAACGCTGTTCAATAATTTGTTGAGTTATTTGTTCATGTTGCGTTTTACACAGTGTTTGTTTTTCTGCAACTTGAGCTAAAACTTGGTTTAAATCTTCAGGTTGTTCAGCCTGAAAATTTAAAATTTTAGCTTGTTCAGCATGATCTTGCAGTAAACGTTCAATACGTAGGTTTAATGTTTGTGATTGCTGTTGATAATAATGATTTTGTGTTGCCGCACTATGTTGTTGCTGCTTCAGTTCAGCAAAAGAAGTTTGAGTTTTTTCCCATTTTGTTTGCCATTCGGCATAATTTTTTTCAGCTTCTTTTAACAAGGCTTGACTTTGTTCAGTCGCTATTTGGAGATCATTTTGTTTTTGCTGAAGTTCGGTAAGCGTTTGCTTAATTTGCACCTGACTCGCTACACTGGATTGGCATTGCTGTTCAAGAACCGATTTCTTTTTAGTTAAATCGGCTAGTTCGAGCTGATTTTGCTGAAGCTGGGTTGTCTGTGTGCGTAAATTTTCTTCCAAACGAGTTATATTATTGCCTAGTTCATAATATTCTGTTTGGATTTTATCAAAATTTAGTCTTGCTTGGGTTTGTTCGGCACGATCCGTTACTATCTGCGCTGATAAATGCTGTTGTTCAAGTTGAGAGGTATGTAGTTGTTCTTCAACAGATTGTATTTCTTCTATCTGAGAGTGTAGTTGTTCCTGAAATGTTCGGTAACGTAAAGTCTGTAGTTGAGCTTTTAGCAAACGTTCTTCTTGCTTAAGTGTTTTATAGCGTTCCGCGGCATTAGCTTGACGCTGTAAATGCTTAAGCTGCTTACTGAGCTCTTCTCTTAAGTCATTTAAACGATTTAAATTTTCCTGTGTATGTTCTAAGCGTAATTCAGTTTCACGACGTCGTTCTTTATATTTTGAGATGCCGGCTGCTTCTTCAATATAAGCGCGAAGCTCTTCGGGTTTAGCTTCGACTATGCGAGAAATCATGCCTTGTTCGATAATGGCATAACTGCGCGGACCCAGGCCGGTTCCTAGGAAAATGTCACGTATATCTCGTCTGCGACAGCGCGTGCCATTCAGCGAATAGATCGATTGGCCTTCCCGTGTGATTTCACGCCGTATCGAAATTTGCGTGTAACTACTGTATTGGCCGCCGAGGCTGGCATCGGAGTTATCAAAATTTAGCTCAATAGCCGCTTTACCCAGTGGTTTACGGGTATGGCAGCCATTGAATATCACATCATCCAGTGATTGACCGCGTAACTGTTTCGCAGAGCTTTCGCCCATAACCCAGCGTATGGCATCGATAATATTCGATTTTCCACAGCCGTTGGGCCCTACAATAGCGGTAAGATTACTCGGAAAAGCCACCGTAGTTGGGTCAACAAAGGATTTGAATCCTGCTAATTTGATACTTTCTAGACGCATAATAAGTGTATTGATCGGTTTGATAGGCAAAAGTATAGCATTTATAGGGAATATACCCATAACCCGTCAAGATGGGAGTTTGTGTTATAGGGGGGGTGAAATAAAAAAGCCTAAATACACGCTCTTTTATTCAGAGCGTATATCTAGGCTATTCAATGTAAAGGCTAGATTCTAGTAGCGATTACCTGAGCTGCCTGCAAGACTGCTTCCTGCTACAGCACCTAATCCGGCGCCGGCTATCGTAGCTATCGTATTACCCGAACCTCCGCCAATTGTGTTGCCTAAAAGACCACCCACCGCAGCACCACCTAAGCCACCAGCGACGCGTCTTTGGTCGGGTGTCATTGAGTCACAGGCGGTTAGGCCTACTAATAAAACGCCTATTAGGACGAATGAATTAAATTTTTTCATATTATACCCCATGGAAAATGAAATAATTTTTGTACTATACTCCTCGCACTTGAATTTTGGTTTGCGTTGCTGCTCAATTCGCAATCCCCGGTATCTTGAAGAAATGAAGGTTGCTCATTCTCGCAGCGCCTCGTCAAAAATCCCACTGCTATGAGTATATTTATTTGCCGTTCTTAACAAAAGTATAGGCAGCAAGGGGGGTAAATACCAGTTATCAGCCCCTAAAACTGTTTAAAAATTATACAATTAAACTACGTTATAATAAGAGTCCATTTCTGAGGACCTGATAATGCAAAACATCCAGCTGAAAATTTTGGACTCCCGATTAGGCGAGGAATTTCCATTGCCAAGCTATGCGACCGATGGGTCTGCGGGGCTTGATTTACGCGCTTGTAGCAAGCAAACCATACAATTATTACCGAACCAGACTGAGTTAATTTCAACCGGTTTAGCCATTCACATCGCACAGCCAAATTTAGCCGCGGTGATTTTACCGCGCTCTGGTCTTGGTCATAAGCACGGTATTGTGCTCGGAAATCTAATTGGTCTCATCGACTCCGATTATCAGGGTGAGTTATTTATTTCATGTTGGAATCGCGGCCATAGTGAATTTGCTATCCAACCCGGAGATAGAATTGCACAGCTGGTATTTGTACCCGTGGTTCGAACGCAATTTGAACTGGTTCCGGAATTTGTAGAAACCGAACGTGGTGCAGGTGGTTTTGGACATTCTGGCGTGCAATAAAAACAATTATCAGTAAAATTGATTATTAAATAAATATAATATAAATTTTTTTTCTGGAATAATTTTATTCGCAGAAGCGTAAAATTTTTCTGTTAGACTACGCACGACCGTTTCTTACAATAAAAAAAGATTATTATGACAACTATAAATATCCTAAAAAATAAAGCTAAAGCCGCAGGAAATTTAAATTTTAAAAAAAACGAAAAACAGAATTTACTACATCATTTAAAAAAAGTTGAACATTCATCTTTTTCTCTAATTAAGTTAAAAGAATTGGTTAACCAAAAAGAATCTTACGGACTGCTGACGTCATCTGAACTAATAGCAATTATGGCTATGTTGCCTAAGGAACATCAATTAGATGCTTTAAGTGTTATCAAAAATAATTTTGACCTTGTATTGACTGGGTTGGAGCGAGAAGCGCTAAAAAAATTTTTATTAAAAGATCATTCTTCAAGCGCATTAGATCAATACTCTATTTTAGATTTCCATAAGGTATTAACTAATATTACTAAATATCGCGTAAATAAAAGATTACAACAGATCCAAAGTTTAAGTAAACAATATCAATTGTTTTTTTCTGATCGCGAAAACTTAAAAACTTTGATCAGTTGTTTTAATAAGAAGGATTTCCTTAATTTGGTAAAAACTCCTATAATTTGGGAGCAGATAATAAAAATTAATCAAGGTAAAAGACCCGTTCTACCTTTGAACGAGCAACAGGCCATAAAGCTTTTGGAAAAACTAAAGCTTTATTCCACTAATTTTACTATCTTTGATAGTTTTCAAACATTTATCAAACAACTTTCAATTACAAATGAAAGAAATCAATTAAATTTATTATTGAGTTTACAATCATTCAAACCAGAAGTTTTGATGACGTATCTTAAAACCAGTGAGAATATTGCCAAATTATTTCGATGGATTCCTGAGAATTCGGTGCGTAGGTATCTTGAATTACCCTTTATAGCGTCGGCTATCAATAAAGTAAGCTTTTCTTGGAATGACATAGTCGACATGTTAAAAAATAGTGATAATAAAGGCGCTTATGTCTTTATTGATTATTTATTGAAAGAAAATAAAATAAGCAACCCTATCGATATTGAGCAGCTCAAAATACTTTTGATAGCCTTAGATTATGAAAAAAGATTAGGTTTCTTTAATATGCTCAAGTTGAAACATCTTATCTCAGAAATCAATGTTCGAGATAATAGAATAGTAGAGCTATTACCAAATAAAGAAGATTATTGGAATAATAATATTCCCCAGCAACCATTATTTTTTTGGAATAAAGCATTCAACCTGACGGCTATAACAGAGGAACCTAATGAGAATATTTGTGAAAATAAAAATTTAAATTAGCTTAATCGGTATTCAAACAGACATATTTAATTTCTAAATATTCTTCGATACCATATTTTGAGCCTTCACGGCCTATGCCGGATTGTTTGAAGCCACCGAAGGGCGCGACTTCATTGGAAGCACGTCCGGTGTTGATGCCGACTATGCCATAGTCTAATTGTTGCGCGACATCGATAATTCGATTGACATTTTGCGCATAAAAATAAGCGGCGAGTCCAAACTCAGTGTCATTTGCTAAATGAATGGCTTCTCTTTCTTCAGAAAACTTAAATAATGCTGCGACAGGTCCAAAGGTTTCTTCTTTAGCGATTAACATTTCGGCTGTGCAATTTTTTAAGAGTGTAGGTTGAAAAAAACTTCCACCTAAAGTATGCATTTTTCCACCACATACCAGTTCAGCGCCTTTTTCTAGCGCATCAGCTATATGTTTTTTCACTTTATTAATGGCGGACTGATTGATCAAGGGACCTATTTGAACATTATCTTCTAAACCGTTACCCACTTTTAATTGTTGGATGGCATGAGTTAATTTTTTTGTAAAGGTTGCATAGATTTTTTCATGAACATAAAAACGATTGGTACAAATACAGGTTTGACCACTATTACGAAATTTCGATGCAATAGCGCCCAGGATGGCTTTATCGATATCGGCATCATCGAAAACAATAAACGGCGCATTACCACCTAACTCTAAAGATATTTTTTTTACCGAACTGGCCGCTTTCTGCATTAGTAGTTTACCAATCACTGTTGAGCCAGTGAAAGAAATTTTGCGTATTAGGGGGCTATCGGTAAAAATATTGCCAATTAATTCGGAATTACCGGTGACTATATTAAACACTCCCGCGGGAATCCCGGCTTTTTCGGCGAGTACCGCCAATGCCAACGCTGAAAAAGGGGTTAACACCGAGGGTTTGAGTATGATAGTACAGCCAGCTGCTAAAGCGGGCGCGCATTTACGTGTGATCATGGCATTAGGAAAATTCCAAGGTGTAATCGCAGCTACCACGCCGACGGATTGTTTACTGACAAACAAATGTTGTTTGGGTAAGGGGGCGGGAATGATATCACCGTAGACACGTTTTCCTTCTTCAGCAAACCATTGAATGAAAGAAGCGCCATAACGAATTTCTTCCATAGCTTCTTTAAGTGGTTTGCCTTGTTCGAGTGTTAATAATACGGCTAAATCATTAATGTTCTCTAAAATTAGCGTGTACCAACGATATAACAACTCGGCACGTTCGGCGGCGGTCTTCGAGCGCCACATCGGCCAGGCTGCTGCTGCGGCGGCGATGGCATCAAGTATGTTTGCTGTTTCTAAATCTGGAACGGTCCCTAGGGTTTCCTCGGTAGCAGGGTTGTTAACTTGAATAGTTTTTTTTGCCTGGATCCATTTTCGATTAATAAAACAATTTTGCTGAAACAGCGAAGCATTATTTAATTTCATGTGGAGCATTCCCTAGTTGGTTTTTTCAATATTGACTTGAAGTAAGCGAATAAGTCGATTATCAGCGCGTAACACTTTAAATCGAAAAGGATGAATAGTGGTGCTGGCACCGCGTTTCGGTAAATAACCAAAGCGATTTGCGATCACGCCACCTATGGTATCAAATTGATTCGTTGCCAAATGCGAATTAAAAAAGTCATTAAAATCTTCAATGGGCATCATAGCTTTGACAATAAATTGATTAGGATTTTGTTCCTGTATAAAAACCTCGTCATTGGCATCGTATTCATCTTCAATTTCGCCAACAATCTCTTCTAAAACATCTTCAATGGTAACCAGACCCGACACAGCGCCATATTCGTCTACGACAATAGCCATGTGATAATGTTTATGCTGAAATTCTTCGAGTAAACTGTCTAGCCGTTTACTTTCTGGTATAAACACCACCGGACGAATAATATCGTGGATATCAAAGTCGTTTTGGTGAGATAAGGGATTGTATTTGAGTAAATCTTTAGCCAGTAATAAACCAATAACTCTTCGTTCATCATTAATCACCGGGAAACGCGAATGGCCGGATTCGATTACGAGTGGTAGCAGTTCAGGCAAGTGTGCTTTTTCAGAAAGAACCGTAATTTTGGCATGCGGTACCATAATATCTCTGACGTGTATATCCGAGATTTGTAATACGCCTTCGAGCATTTTAAGTGCTTGCGCATTGAGTAAATTGCGTTGTTGGGCATAATACAATAACTCAATAAGTTGTTTTCTATTTCTTGGTCCTTGTTTAAAGGCTTGATGAACACGCGTTAACCAGGGCCGACGATTTTTTTTAATCTTAAGTTTATCGTCAGATATAGGGGTTTTCATAACCTAAGTCCTCTAATAATTGAATTTCTAAAGTTTCCATTTTGGTGGCATCTTTATCATGAACATGATCATAACCTATTAAGTGTAAACAGCCATGAATAACAAGATGTGCCCAATGAGTTAGAGGGGTTTTCGCTTGTTGTTTGGCTTGTTGATTAACGAGTGGGGCACATATGACTAAATCGCCTAAAAACGCTGAGGAAACTCCAGGTGGTGGCTCAAAAGGAAAGGATAAAATATTAGTAGGGCCATTTTTATGTCGGTAAGTGCTATTTAGCGCAGCACTTTCCTTTTTGCTAACGAGTCGTATGTTCACTGCGTTAGTCCCCACTTGTTTGGATAATGCTTTGTTTACCCATCGTTGTAGGAAATAACGACTAGGAATAAAAGTGTTACTAGTAAGAGCTTGTATGGTAATTTTAATGCGCTTTTCTTTGATTTTCGTTTTGCGCATAGGCTTGTAGTATTGCTTGTACCAAAGTATGCCTAACAATATCTTGCATTTGGAATTCAGTAAAGCTGATACCCTTTATATTTTTTAAAATATTTAAACAATGACACAGACCTGATTCTAGGCCTCGCGGTAAATCTGTTTGTGTGGTATCACCACTCACAACCACTTTGGAGTTAAAACCGATGCGTGTTAAAAACATTTTCATTTGTTCTTTCGTGGTGTTTTGTGCTTCATCCAAAATAATAAAGGCATCATTTAACGTACGTCCGCGCATATAAGCTAAAGGAACGACTTCAATAATATGTTGTTCGACGAGTTGCATGACCAACTCAAAACCGAGCATGTCATTCAATGCATCATAAAGGGGACGAAAATAGGGATCGAGTTTTTGCGAAAAATCGCCGGGTAAAAAACCTAATTTTTCACCGGCTTCAACCGCAGGTCTAACGAGCACGACACGACTAACTTGTTCTTTTTCTAAAGCGGATACCGCGCAAGCCACAGCCAAATAAGTTTTACCAGTTCCAGCGGGTCCTAAACCAAAATTAATATCGTGATTTAAAATCCGCTCAATATATATCGCTTGGTTAGGGCTATGTGGTTTGATGGGACCACGTTTGGTTTGGATCATTATACCTGGAGTTTGCGTGGGCTCTAATGTCATGTTGGGATCAGTTTGCGCGGTTTGCAGCACTAAATGAATAGTATTGGCAGTCAATGTGGTTTTTTTTGTGCCAGTTTCCGCGTAAAGATGGTGTAATACCTTGGCAGCCACTTCGACAGCAGGGTCAGGACCATTAATTTGAAAATCATGGCCGCGATTATAAATACAAACGTTAAGTTTTTGTTCAATTTGACGTAAATGTTGATCAAATGGACCGCAAAGATTCGCTAAACGATGATTATCTTCGGGTATGAGTTGGAAAGTATAAGCTTGAGTATTCAATTGACTATTAATTCTCCTCGTAAAGAGTTTCTTAATACCTCAGTAATCGTAATAGGAACTAATTGTCCTATTAAACGCGCATGACCTTTGAAGTTAACCACGCGGTTATTTTCTGTACGTCCTTGCAGTTCATCTTTATTTTTCTTCGAAGGACCTTCAACCAATATGTGTTGAACATGACCACACATTTTTTTACTTAAGGCCTGTCCTTGAAATACTAGGAGATTTTGCAGGATCTGTAAACGTTGTTTTTTTGCAGCGGGGGTTACATCATCAGCAAGCTCGGCTGCCGGTGTGCCGGGACGGCGGCTGTAAATAAAACTAAATGAATTATCAAAGCCTATAGATTCTACTAAATTAAGTGTAGCTTGAAAGTCCGCTTCCGTTTCGCCAGGGAAACCGATAATAAAATCTGAAGTAATGGCGATATCGGGTCGAACTTTACGCAATTTACGCATCTTAGATTTAAATTCTAGTACCGTGTAACCACGCTTCATCGCCGCTAAAATTCGATCGGAGCCACTTTGCACCGGTAAATGCAAATGATCGGCCAATTTTGGCACATCGGCATAGGCCTGAATTAAACGTTCTGAAAAAGCTAAGGGATGAGAAGTGGTAAAGCGTATGCGCAAAATATCTTCTATTGCAGCGATATAGTGTATTAAGTCCGCTAAGTCGGCTGTACCACCTTCATGGCGCGGGCCTTGATAATCGTTAACATTTTGTCCTAATAAGGTAATTTCGCGGACACCTTGTTCAGACAACTGTACAACCTCTGCGAGCACGTCATCTAAAGGACGGCTAATTTCTTCGCCGCGTGTATAAGGAACGACACAAAAACTGCAATATTTGTTACATCCTTCCATGATAGACACAAATGCGCGTGGACCCTCGGCGCGTGGCGCTGGTAAGTGATCAAATTTTTCGATTTCTGGAAAAGAGATATCAACCACAGACTGTTTTTTTTCTAAGACTTGATTGATCATATCCGGGAGTCGATGCAAAGTCTGAGGCCCAAAGACAATGTCTACATAAGGGGCGCGCTGAATAATGCCCGCACCTTCTTGACTCGCAACGCAGCCGCCCACCGCGATGATGAGGTGGGATCGCAAGGCTTTAATTTTACGCCATTGTCCGAGCTCGGAAAATACTTTTTCCTGTGCTTTTTCTCGAATAGAACAAGTATTTAAGACGATGACATCGGCTTCGTTAGGATCTTTGGTTGAGATCAAACCATGAGAATGGGATAAAAGATTATACAGACTGTCCGAGTCATACTCATTCATTTGACAGCCATGCGTTTCAATATAAATTTTTTTTAATAACATATTTCGTCACTGCCAGATAAACAATAACTGTCATTGCGATCGCCATTTTTTTTCGTCATTGCGAGCACCGAAGGTGCGCGGCAATCTAACTGGATGGTCGCGGCCTCACTAACGTTTCGGCCTCGCCATGACGGACTATTTTTCATTTTTTTCTTCTACTGATTGAGTTTTTCTTTTAATAAAGTATTTAATTGTTGTGGATTTATTTTCCCACCGGAGGCTTTCATGACTTGTCCGACAAAAAAACCAAATAGTTTATCTTTCCCTGCCCTATAATCCGCTAATTGTTCGGGATATTTTATTAAAATCTCATCAATAAGTGTCAAGATGGCGGTTTGATCCGTGACTTGTTGTAGATTTTTTTCTTGAATGATTTCATCACTGGTTTTTTGGCTGGTCCACAACGCTTCAAACACATCTTTAGCGATGTTGCTAGAAATAGTGTTATCAGCAATTCGTTGCAGCAGACCCGCGAGTCGTTGGGCACTAATAGGTGATGCAATAATGTTTAAGTTAGATTTATTTAGCGCGGCAGCAAGTTCTCCCATAATCCAATTAACCGCTAATTTGGGCGAAGCTTTGGCTTTGACGACAGCTTCAAAGTAGTCTGCCAATTCGCGTGCCGCGGTCAGTAAATTGGCATCATAAACACTCAGCTTATATTCTGATTGAAAGCGAGCCAATTTTTTTTGTGGTAGTTCCGGCAAGCTTTGATAAAGTTTTTCAATAAAGTCCGCATTGATGACGACAGGACATAAATCAGGATCAGTGAAATAACGATAATCTCTAGCATCTTCTTTGCTACGCATCGGGCGAGTTTCTTGTTTATCGGTATCATATAAACGGGTTTCTTGAGTGATGCTGCCACCGCCTTCTAAAACTGCAATTTGGCGCTCAATTTCGTATTGAATGGCTTTTTCTATAAAACGAAACGAGTTTAAATTTTTAATTTCAACGCGTTTTCCTAATTGTGTTTCATTGACTCTACGTACCGAGACATTGGCATCACAGCGAAATGAACCTTCTTGCAAATTGCCATCTGAGATATCCAAATAACGAACCAGTGTATGCAAGGTTTTAAGATAGATAACCGCTTCTTTTGGCGATCTTAAATCGGGTTCTGAAACAATTTCTAATAAAGGCGTGCCAGCACGATTCAGATCGATACCACTCATATTTTCGAATCCTTCATGCAAGGATTTTCCAGCATCTTCTTCTAAATGGGCGCGCGTAATATTAACAGTTTTTTGTTCGCCATTTTCTAAACTTATTGTTAAGTGTCCACGCCCGACGATAGGATTTTCATGTTGACTAATTTGATAGCCTTTGGGTAGATCAGGATAAAAATAATTTTTACGCGCAAAGATTGAATAATGCGGGATGTCAGCTTGAATACTTAAACCGAATTTGATGGCCATATTGACCGCTTCTGCATTTAAAACCGGTAGTACGCCGGGTAAAGCTAAGTCTATCGCACAGGCTTGTGTATTCGGTTCAGCACCATAGGCGGTAGCTGCACCTGAAAAAAGTTTCGATAGTGTTGATAATTGGACATGTACTTCAAGCCCTATAACAGACTCCCAGGCACCTGCAGATTTTTCAGGCTCGACTTTGCTATTTTTTGATGATTTTTTGTGTATAGCCGAGGTCATAGATTGAAATTCTCCGGTATTTTTTTATGCCAATCAGTCGCTTGTTGATAACGATGCGCGGCATTCAATAATTTTGCTTCGGTAAAAGGACGCCCAATGAGTTGCATGCCTAAGGGAAGTCCATCAACAAATCCTGCTGGAATTGAAATAGCCGGTAGGCCTGCTAAATTAATAGCGATGGTGTAAATATCCGATAAATACATACTGACCGGATCATTGATTTTTTCACCTAGCTTGAATGCGGTAGTCGGTGTCGTCGGCCCGAGTAAGATATCAACCTGGTTAAATGCCTGTTTAAATTCTTCGATTAGTAGCGCGCGAATTTTTTGTGCTTTAGCATAATAAGCATCATAAGAACCAGCAGATAAAACATACGTACCCATTAATAGCCGACGTTTTACTTCATTACCAAATCCTTCGCTACGAGTTCTTTCGTATAAATCTTTTAAATCAGTAGGGTTATTACAACGATAACCATAACGCACGCCATCATAGCGAGCAAGATTAGAAGAGCATTCAGCTGATGCAATGATGTAATAAAGTGGAATAACTAAATGACAATTGGGTAAACTGACGCTACTCACTTTTGCACCTAATTTTTCATAAAGCTTAATAGCTGCTTGGATAGTTGCTGCTACTTTAGGATCAAGATCTTCGGAAAAATATTCTTTGGGTAATCCAATTTTTAGCCCTTCGAGTGAATCATTTAGTGTCGAGAGGTAGTTGGGAACGGGTTGGTCGATACTCGTGGAATCTTTCTCATCAAAACCTGCCATGACATTCATTAAGAGCGCAGCATCTTCGGCGGTTTGTGTCATCGGGCCGGCTTGATCTAAGCTAGAGGCAAAAGCAATCAGCCCATAACGCGAAACACGACCATACGTGGGTTTAAGCCCAGTAAGATTGCACAATGCTGCGGGTTGCCTTATGGAACCTCCGGTGTCGGTACCGGTTGCTGCAGGCGTTAATCGGGCCGCTACAGCGGCACTAGAGCCACCCGAAGATCCGCCGGGGACGCGTGCAATATCCCAGGGGTTTTTTACTGCACCATAAAAACTGTTTTCATTGGATGAGCCCATGGCAAATTCATCCATGTTAGTTTTACCCAATAATACCGTCCCGGCTTGATTAAGCCGACTGACCAGTGTGGCGTCATAGGGAGCAATAAAATTATCTAACATTTTAGAAGCACAACTCGTCTTAATGCCAGCGGTGCAAAAAATATCTTTATGTGCGAAAGGAATACCGGTCAGGGGTCCAGCGCTGCCATTTTGGTGTTGTAAATCGGCTTGCTTGGCTTGCTCTAGCGCAAGAGTGGGCGTGACAGTAATGAAGCTATTTAAGGTTTTATCAAATTTATCGATACGCGCTAAAAAATGTTGGGTTAATTCTGTACTGGATAATTTTTTTGCATGTAGCGCGGTAGATAACTCAGTGAGCGTATAATTATGCATATTTTTTAATCTCTAAAAGTTATTCTAAAACCAGCGGGACACAATAAAGGCCTGCTTCAGTATGCTGAGTGAGTTGCTGAAAGTCTTTTCTATGCACTATTTCTGTGATTTTATCAGCACGCAAGCGTTGGGTGATGCCAAATGGGTGAGCGACGGGTTGTACGGAGCTTGTATCTACGGCATCCATCTCAGTGGCCAGGTTAAAGATGCCTTGTAGGCTTTTCAAATACTGAGTGGCCTCTTCAAGATTGATTTGTATTCTAGCGAGATCAGCAATCTTATTAACGTCTTCGAGCGTAATGACCATAGTGAGCAAAACTCCAAATCTAGTACGACTACTCTTCACACTTGAGTTTTTGTCTGTGTTGCCGCTCAATTCACAATCCTCATGTGTCTTAAATACACTGTGGTTGCTTCATTCTCGCGGCGCCTTGCCAAAAATCCAATTGCTGTGAGTTTAAAAATTTCGGTATTATACCTATTACGCTTAGATTTGCGAATTTCTCATCGAACCTCCTAATCTTACGAGCTTGCTTGCATAAAATCTTCTAGATTTGCTAAAGTGCGTAGGCACACACTATATTGTGTAGGTAAACGTTCATACGTAGGTGGTCAACTTTATGCTAAGCAAATTCCGCGGTTTATTTTCTAAAGACATTTCGATAGATTTAGGCACGGCAAATTCATTAATTTATGTTCGTGGCGAAGGAATTGTTCTCAATGAACCGTCCGTAGTCGCTATTCGGTTAGAGGAGGGCAATCAACGCCGTGTGCTCGCAGTGGGCTGGGAAGCGAAGCGCATGTTAGGGCGTACGCCGGGCAACATTAGTGCGATACGTCCGTTAAAAGATGGTGTGATTGCTGATTTTTATGTGACTGAAAAAATGTTGCAACATTTTATTAGTAAAGTACATCAAAATCGTTTTTTACGTCCCGCTCCCCGAATTTTGGTTTGCGTACCTTGTGGATCCACACAGGTTGAACGTAGAGCGATACGTGAATCGGCTTTAGGTGCCGGTGCCAGGGAAGTATATTTAATTGAAGAGCCTATGGCAGCGGCTATTGGTGCAGGCATGCCTGTCGATGAAGCGCGAGGATCATTAGTGGTGGATATTGGTGGTGGAACCACTGAAGTTGCTGTCATTTCTTTAGGTGGCGTGGTTTATTCTCAATCCGTGCGGATAGGCGGTGACCGTTTCGACGAAGCTATCGTCAATTATGTTCGACGCAGCTATGGAAGTTTAATTGGTGAACCGACCGCAGAGCGGATTAAGCATGAAATTGGTACGGCTTTTTCTCTATCTGAAGTGCGTGAAATTGAAGTACGTGGACGTAATATTTCAGAAGGTGTTCCCAGAGCCTTTGTTTTGAATAGCAATGAAATTTTAGAGGCTTTACAAGAACCCTTATCCAATATTATTGGCGCTATTCGCACTGGCTTAGAACAAACGCCACCTGAATTAGCCGCGGATATTTCCGAAAGAGGGATGGTTTTAACCGGTGGTGGTGCGTTACTCAGGAATTTAGATCGGTTAATTACTGAAGAAACCGGTATGCCTGTCGTCGTCGCAGAAGATCCATTAACCTGCGTCGCGCGGGGTGGTGGACGAGCACTTGAAATTATCGATGAAATGGGTGGAGATTTTCTAGTCAAAGATTAGCAGGTAAGCGTTATTAAACTATTATTTAACCGTGGAAAAACCTCATTAGGGTTAAGGCTAGTTTTTTTCGTTATTTTATCGCTATTACTTATTCTGTTGGATTATCATCATTATTTACCGTCGCTACGACGTGTACTAAATAACGTCGTAGCACCTTTGCAGTATATGGTCGATGCTCCGATACAGTTATTTCAAAATATAAGTAGCAATTTTGTCACACGACAAAAAATACAATCTGAAAATACGGCTTTGCGTACCCAGCAAGTATTATTACTAGCGAAGTTACAACGCTTTTCTGCTTTAGAAAGTGAAAATAGGCAATTAAATCAACTTTTAGCGGCGACTGAACATCTAAAACAACAACATTTTAGTTTAGCGCGCTTGTTATTGGTTAATGCCGATCCGTTGTTGAATGAAGTAATAGTCGATAAAGGGCAATCGAATGGCGTTAAAGTAGGACAACCCGTACTAGATGCAAATGGTGTAATGGGTCAAGTTATCAACGTTGATTTTTTAAGTAGCCGTGTGCTTTTACTCACTGATTTTCGTAGTGCGATTCCCGTTCAAGATGTGCGGAGTGATGCGCGTGGAATTTTAGTGGGACGAGGACGACTCGCAAAACTTTTATTAAAGGATATACCTGGAACAGTGGATATTAAGGTCAATGATCTATTAGTAACATCTGGTTTAGGCGGACGTTATCCGGCGGGTTATCCTGTGGGCGTTGTTAGTGTGGTTAATACCAATGTGGCTACACAGTTTGCCAGTATACAAGTTGATCCGAGTGCACAATTAAATAGAAATCGGCCGGTATTATTAATTTCCTCTGTCAATTCGCCTAAGTCTGAAGTTAATTCGAAAGTTAAAACCCACTCACGCCCGGTTAAAAATTAGGATAGCAAAATGAAACCACTTTATTTTTCTACCTTATTGCTCGTTGCAATTAGTTTTTTTGCGGCGATCCTACTGAATATTATTCCTTTACCCCCTGCTTTGGCCTTATTTTTTCCTTTATGGCTACCCTTAGTGTTAATTTATTGGGTCATGGTATTGCCCGAGCATATTCATTTTACTTTAGCTTGGATACTCGGATTATTTATTGATGTGTTATATGGCAGTTATTTGGGAGAACATAGTTTGGCTTTATGCGTAGTTGCTTATTTGGCTTACCGTTTTCATTTGCAATTTCGCATGTTTCCGTTGCCGCAACAAATATTATTTATTTTGGTCATGTTAACTATCTATCAGATGCTACTTATTTGCATACAAGCTTGGTTGGGATTCCCCGTTGATTTTCGCTGGACTTGGGTTTCATTATTAGTCAGTGCTTTAGTTTGGCCGTTAATGGGCAATGTCCTAAAAATAAACCCTTTAGATATGCGCCACTAGTTGTCAGTACCAATTTTTTATTAAAACTTATTTAATTAGCGGTATACTAACAAACTATTAAGCGTATTTATAGAAAATTAAGGAGTTTATATGCATATAATAAAAGATCCCGCAGGTCCTGCCGATTATGATCGACGCATTCATTCTATTGTATTGCATTATACAGTTTCTGACGAAGACGATGCTCGCGAAACGCTTAAACATGGCGGCGTGAGTGCGCATTTTTTAATCCCAAAAACGGCTAAGTCCGATGGCACTGATGTATGGCAATGTGTCGATACTACCGATCGCGCCTGGCATGCCGGTGTGAGTGTTTGGCAGAATCGTACTGGTCTTAATGATACGTCGATAGGGATAGAAATAATTAACTATGCTTATGGTTTAGTACAGGATTCAGGAGAAGTATTATTTACTTATCAAATTGAAAGTCAACTTAAAGAATTTATTTTACAGACTTTACAAGAAAAAGATAAAAATTTATACCAGCTTTTAACTGAAGAAAAATTATTAACTGCCTTTTTATCCGACATGAGGCGTGGTTTGGTGCCGCCGCGTGACCGTATTGCATATGAAAAAAAGGTATCTCCAGAATTAATAGCTAAGTATCAGAAATTTACTAAAGAATGGCGTGAAAAAAATGATCCGTTTCAACCTATCAAACAAGAAGACCTTTACCAATTAGAACAACAGGGTAAGCTTAAATGGGATGAATTTACTGAGCATCAACATCTTATGCTGGTTGACTTACTAAAAAAATTACTTGAAGAGTTACAAATTAGGGATGGTGATACTATACGTTATCAAATAGATCCCACCGCTATCATCGGGCATTCAGATATTGCTCCTGGTCGTAAGCAAGATCCTGGCCCTAAATTCCCCTGGAAATATTTAGCCGATCATGGCATAGGCGCGTGGCCAGATGAAAAGCAGGTATCAGCTATTGAGAAAGAAATTCAGCTTGATCAAGCCATTAATTATAAATGGATACAGGATAATCTAAGGCTTTATGGATACAAAATAGAATCTACAGGTCAATTAGACACACAAACAAAAGACGTCATCAGAGTTTTTCAAATGCATTTTGAGCCTGAAAACTATTCAGGAGAGCCTACTGGAAAAACCATAAGCATTTTGGAAGCGTTAATTAAAAAATATTACCCAAATCATCAATCGGATTATCCGCGCTGTTTTAGCTCATTTGCTAAAAAAAAAAGTAACTTCTTCCCCAGTCCCAAAAGTGATACAAAGTCGGCAACAAATAATCGCATGACTGCGTTTAATTGTTGTGTAATTAGTTAACAATCTTATTTTCATTACCATGTTGATCATACTTTTGAATGGTCAACATTATTTCTTTTCAAGTATCTTTTTTTCATTTAACTAGCTATTGCTAACTCTATTATTACGTTTAAAAATTTACTTACCAGTGTGTAACGTGTTGTATAAGCTGTGTAAAAGCCTTTGAAAACTTGTGGATAATGCAATCTTTTGCTAAAATTGTTATACGTGATTGTATAAAATAACGTAAGTAAAATATATAACACTATATATAGTTGTTTGAAAAAAAATTAACACTATATTTAGTAAGACTTGTTTTCACAATTTATGCATCAAAATTTTCAGAAAAACTGATGCTAGCCAAATCTAACTAATAAAAGCTTCACTCAAGTCAAAAATTAAAAGAGCTCAAAGCTTAATGAGTATCGATTAAGTATCTAGATTGCCTAATTCCAAAAATCATTATCATCAACAACTAAAAATATACTCATAGCCAATGTTAAGTGCGAAGAGTATAGCCAGCAATCTAAAGAAAATGGTTCCAAGGGGGATATATGTTTAGTAAAGCGAGTAACAAGCGTAGTTTATTAAGCTATTCAGGGAATGCGGCATTTAAAAAACGTATTGCACCAAAAATAGCGGCTCATATTGAAAGGCCTATTAATGTCAGTTTAAGCGGCGAAGATGCCTGCTTAAATAAGTGGCTATTGGACAATCTAAGCACCATACTGCCGATACATATCACTTTAGCGACAGGTCGGTCCTCACAAAGGATTGCAAAGTCATATCCTAAAAAGGCTTAATATGAGTAAAGTAAAGATTGTATTATCTGACGGTACAGAGTTTGAGCATGATTTTGGCTGTAATAACCATTATGCCGAAATGTTTCAAATTATTCGCGAAATTATTGGTATTGACTCTCGAGTGAAGTGGTTTAAAGATTTAAAAGATGAATTTTATAATATACAATGCTTTGGCGATGTAAAAGTTGATATTTCAAAAAACAACCCGTAAGAATTATACGCTTCGCACTTGAATAAGTGGCCGCTCAATGACGAGCGTGCCATCTGTATAGTATTGCCAAGTAAAAATATTTATAAAGGGATATGCGCAAATCACCGCCAGGAAGGCTTTTAATTATTTGCATTCGTCGTATTGGCGATGTTTTGCTCGTTACCCCCTTAATTCGAACCTTTAAACGTCATTGGCCAGAAGCTAAGATTGATTTGTTAGTTTTTAAAGGGACCGAGTCACTACTCAGTGCAAATCCTGATATTCATAATATTATTAGTGTTGCCGAACATCCGGATTTTTTTCAACATTGCCAATTAATAAAAAAGATTTTTCGTGCGTATGATATGGCGGTATCGACCTTAACTGGAGATAAAGCGACGCTCTATGCTTATTGTGCCGCCAATTATCGCATCGGTATGTTAGGTACAGATAAGAGTCGCTGGTGGAAACGTCTATTACTCACCGAAGCCGTAGAATTTGATAATATTTCTACGCATACCGTATTAATGAATTTACGATTGGCAGAAATTTTACAGTTAAAACTTTGTCCGGACATTGTAATTGCTTGGCAGGAAAAAGATTCCGAGAAAGTAATGCAACTCGTTGATATGAATAAAAAATTAGCTATTTTGCATCTGCGTCCTAAATTTTCTTATAAAGAATGGGTTAAAGAAGGTTGGATAGGTATAGCGAATTGGTTATTACAAGTCGGGTATACCATTGTTTTAACCGGAGATAAAAACGAATCAGAAGAAAAAATGGCGGATGAGTTGCTGGATAGACTGCCCGAAGGGGCTATTAATAGGGTGGGTCATTTTAGCTTGAATCAACTCGGTTTCTTATTGAGTAGGGCTAAAATTTATATTGGTCCGGACACTGTGGTAACACATATGGCGGCTGCGTTAGGCATTCCAACCATGGCATTATTTGGTCCGAGCAATCCAGTAAAATGGGGGCCCTGGCCAAAAGCATGGACACTAAGCAATCCATTTGTTCGTGTCGGATCGCAACATAGAAACAACGTTTACTTAATGCAAGGTTCTGGAGCTTGTGTTCCTTGTTTCCAAGAAGGTTGTGATCAACATATTCGAAGCCGTAGCCAATGTTTGGAAAAATTAACCGCCGAACAAGTGATTAATAAAGTCAGATTATTAATTAATCAACAGGATATTCCCTCTGTATAATCACATTCCTCGTCATTGCGAGCACGTAAAATATTGGTCGTCATTGCGAGCACCGTAGGTGTGTGGCAATCCATGAATGGCTCGCTTATTATATTCGCTTCACCATAGGTAATTTTTTTACTCGTTTCCCGTGATTAACATACCAGCGATACCTACCTAATGAGTATATGGTATATTCTGCAGCTTTCTAAGCTTTTTTAAAATTTATATGCTAGCGTTAAGTGTAATTGTGATAGTAAAAGATGTGGCGATAGATATCCAACGTTGTTTGGAGTCTGTAAAATGGGCGGATGAGATTATTATTTTGGACTCAGGTAGCCAAGATAATACTTTAGAAATTTGTCGGCAATATACGCAGAATGTTTTTTTAACCGACTGGCCAGGATTTGGCATGCAAAAAAATCGAGCTTTAGATAAAGCCCAAGGTAAATGGGTGTTATCCATAGATGCAGATGAATATTTAAGTGATAGTTTAATTGAAGAAATAAAACAGATTATTTCTAATAATAAAGATCAAAATGATGCTTATGCCATTAAAAGAATTTCTTTTTTTTGCGGGAAAAAAATTCGCCATGGAGATTGGAGTAGGGATAGCATTGTAAGATTATTTCGTCGTTTACCGCATATACGTTTTACACCTGCAAGTATTCATGAAAATCTAAATGGATATTTACATTTAGGGGAATTAAATCAGGTTATTTTTCACAATACGATGAAAACTATTAGCCAAGTGTTACTGAAACTAGAACATTATTCAAGCTTAACTGCGCAAATGGCCTATCAACAACACAAAAAATCCAATATCTTCAAAGCTATTCTACATGCGACTTGGTGTTTTATTCGCGGTTATTTAATACGTTTAGGTTTTTTGGATGGTCGCGAAGGTTTTATATTGGCAATCTCGAATGCTTTAGGTGTTTTTTATCGTTATGTAAAATTAATCTATCTTTATCATAGGAAAAACCATGTCAGTTGATGTATTGACGCCATCTCGTCCACTCAGAGATTATTTTCAACGACTCAGTCAAATTTTTGCCGTAGTGACTGCATTTGTATTACCACTATCTACGGCGGCGTTGATGGTTTTTTTCTCGGTGACTGTGCTTTGTTGTTTATTAGCCGGAAATTGGCATGAAAAATATCTAATTCTGCGTTATAACCCGATGGCGTTAATGTTTATAATATTTTTTGCGCTATTTCTAATAGGGCTTAGTTATACCACGGTGCCACGATCGGTAGGCTTACATACATTAACAAAATACAGTAAATTTTTGCTAGGATTTTTTTTGTTTAGTACGTTTCGAAACGAAAAAACCGCGACTACTGCTTTTTTTGCATTTTTAGTAGCGGCAAGTATAACACTGCTATTTTCTTTCATAAAATTTTTTGGACATAGTGATTTACTACATCGCTTTGGTTCTGATTCTGGCGTGTTTAAAGATCATATTTTTACCGGCTTTTTACTAGCATTTAGCAGTTATTGCTCTGCGGTGTTTGCATTCTCAATCAAAAATGCTTGGCGATGGTTGTTTGTTATCTTGTTTTTATTAGCGACTTATAATGTGTTATTTATTAATCTGAGTCGTTCCGGTTATGTGGTGTTATTTAGTTTAATGCTGTTATTAGCGTGTCAACTCTATACTTGGAAAGGTTTATTAGCGGGACTGCTAATTTCAATTTTTTTATGTGGTGGCTTATTATTTTTACCAGCTAATTTTAAGCAGCGCTTCAATTTAGCGCATAGCGAAATTACACAATATGAACATGGAAGTTTTGCTACTTCGGTAGGCTTACGATTAGAGTTTTATCATAATAGTTTGAAACTATTAAAAGCACATCCTTGGATAGGAACGGGTACTGGGAGTTTTGCGCAGGATTATTTAGCGCTTACACAAGATAAACAATTTGCTACCAAAAATCCGCATAATGAATATCTTAATATTGCCGTTCAATTTGGCTTAGTAGGTTTGGTTATTTTATTAGGCATGTTTATTGTGCATGCCTGGACAAGCTTGCGTTTACAGGGCTTGCGTCAATATTTTGCCCAAGCAGTATTGGTATCTATAGCAGTCGGTTCATTGTTTAATTCATGGCTAATGGATGTCACGCAAGGTTGTTTTTATGTTATTTTTACTGCTTTATTATTTGCAGGCTTAACTTTTAAATCAACTTAATTTGAATTGTCCAAGCCAATTTTTGCACGAATTCGTTGGTTTTCAGTTATTTGCTTGAGTAAATTGAGATTGATGTGCTCTTTTTCGCGATCATTTTGTTGATGCCATAAATGAATAACCGGTATGGCGAATTTTCCAGATTTACGATAAATGTCGGCGCAAATTAAACGTATGACTAAATCCGAATCTTCATAGCCCCACCCGATAAAACTTTCGTCAAAACCATTGACGCTCAAAAAATCTGCTTTCCATAGACCTAAATTACAACTTTTTGCTCCTTGCCAATGTTTAGCGTGTAATTTGCGTAATTTATTTAATCGGATGCGAAGTAAAGGAAATAGACGATTCGACTGGCGATTAAAATAGTGCGATAGCCATTGTAGCGTTGAGTCTTTATAAATAGGTAAAAGTCCTTGCAGAATTTTTTGCGTCAATTTCTTTTCTAGTAAAATACGATGTCCAGAAACAAACCAATCTGGCTCGGCCAATAAACGGTGTTTTTCGATAAAATCTGGAAAGGGTATACAGTCGCCATCCAGAAAAATAAGATAATTGTGATTGGCGCTTAGAGCCGCTTTATTGCGGATTTTAGCGGCTTGAAAGCCTTCATCTTTTTGCCAAACATGTTGCAGCGGATAATTAAGTTGATTTTGTAATTGGCCAATTAATAACCGCGTTTCATCGGTGGAGCCATCGTCAGCGACGATGACTTGATTAGGTAACTGTGTTTGTTGTGCTAAGGCCAACAAAACTAAATGCAAGGCATCGGGACGATTGTAGGTAGTCACAATGACAGAAATACTGGGTGATTTTGCAGACAGATTGTTTTTCATCAGTTGATTAGCAAGGGCATTAAAAAAACAAAAAATTTAAAGTGTTTTAAAGTATAATGAGTATATACTCATTGCACATCTTGGTGCTAATAGGTATGTTGACGCACCATCATCTAATAAAGCATTTAATAATTTTTACAGTTTAAAATGTTGGTATTTTATAGCTGCTAGCGCTCGATATTCATTTTTCTTGGCTTTCATCGAATGAAACAATTCCTGTATTCACTATCACGCTTACTCATCGTATTTTTAACGAGTAGTATCGTTTTTTTTGCCCTGGTAGTCGTTACAGGACGAGCTTTAACTCCTTACCTAAACAAACAAGCACAAGGAGTTTCTGACTTAGCGGCTAAAGTATTGCACAAACCGGTACAAATTAAGCAATTCTCTGTAGCGTGGCAGGGTTTAACACCTATTTTTCACGGTACTGATGTCGTAATTTGGGATGACACGCGGACCCATCCTTTATTAAGCGTAAGACAGCTAAATATAGCGATTGATATCTTTCATAGCTTAGTGAGTGGAAGTATTAAATTAGGGGCAATAAGTGTCAATGGGATTGAATTAGTAGCACACCAAACTAAAGATGATCAATTGGTTTTTACCGGAATTAGCACATTATTCGATCAATCTTCCACATCTAATTCGAATGCCACGAATGAATTGATCGCTTGGTTTTTAGCAGAACCGCAATTAAGTTTAGATAATGTCGGTTTAAAATTTTACCCAAAATCAGGTCCGACTTGGCCACCGATGCGAATAATTTTGCTATTAAAAAACAGCGGTGATCAACATCAATTAAGTGGTCGTTTAGGTTTTGTACAAGAAAAAGTTTCTGAATTTAGTTTTAAAGTCGATCTGAAAGGGTCTCCCTTATCCTCTTCGCAGCATCATCTGAGTGGACCTATTTATTTACATGGCGAAAATGTTTTACTGGATCGATGGTTAAAGCTATGGAAACCCACATGGCAACTGCAAAACGCAAGAGCTAATTTTAAAATATGGGCCAATTGGCAATTTGATCATTTTACGCAATTTCAAGCCTTGATCAGTAGTTTACAGACAGCATCAATTAAGCTTGATAAGCAACCTAGCATGGCTTTTTCACCTTTTTCCACGCATTTACTTTGGCAAACTACGCAGCAAGATAATTGGAGTATTGATGCGATAGTTCATGATTTTGGTATGCAAGCCTGGCAAAAAATTCCAGGAGTCCAAGGGTTAGACGCTTTTCTGCATATGACCCCTGCGATGGGAAATATTATTGTGCATGCCAATGATTGCAGCATAGATTTTAATAAGCTATTTAAAGCGCCGATACATTTGGATAGCTTAACCAGTCAAGTGAATTGGCAGCAAAAAAATGGGGAATGGATCGTACAAGCCCCACAATTTGAAGCAACTAATCAGGATATAGCGGTTAATTCACAGTTTTCCTGGTTAATTCCTCAACTCGCCAGTCAGTCGCAAATAAGTTTATTAGCCCATGTGAAAATACATAATTCGACGCATATTGCTTATTATTTGCCGCAAACACTATTAGGTCCAGAACTTAAACATTGGCTTAGTACGGCTATTAATAAAGGTTCAGGTTTAGGCAGTTTAGTGTTACAAGGACCCGTGAATCAATTTCCTTTCGATCAACATAACGGAACTTTTTTAGTTGATACGCAAATAACCGATGCTAATTTAAACTACCAGCACGCTTGGCCAAGTTTGAAAAAAGTTGATGGAGAACTTATTTTTTCGGGTCGGCAAATGCAAGTCTTAGTCGATACGGCAGAATTGCTGAATATAAGCTTAAAAAGTATTAAAGCTAATATACCCATTATTAAGAAAAACGTGCAGGCCGTATTACATATTGATAGCGGCGAAATGAATACACGTTTAGAAAAAGGCCAAGCTTTTTTAGTGGCTACACCGCTTGCAAAAGGAACACTAGGTCAATTAAAAAATTTAATACTGACAGGCCCTTTACAACTTAGTTTGCAAATGGCCATTCCTCTGGAATCAGGAAAACAAAAATTAAATTTATTGGGCCAAGCACACACAGAAAATGCTAAATTGAAAATTCCAGCGCATGATATTCAATTAGATCAATTAACCGGACCCTTCACTTTTAACCAGGACGGTGTATCAGCGGAAAAATTAACTGGAATTTTATGGAAGAAGCCCATAGAGTTGGCAATTCATTCCACACCGAATCTGCAAATTACTATTCATTATGATGATATCCTGACCAATTTAAAACCCGAACAAAATGGTTGGCGTTTCAGTATTGATAATCAAACCGCCAAAGGAACGGTTTTGATACCGAATAGTAATTTACAACCTATCCTAGCAAATTTTGACGTTATCAATTTAGATTCGTCGATTGAGTCTAATGAAACCAATACTTGGAATTTCAAGCAATTACCGAAAATTAATTTAAACGCAAGAGAAGTACGTTATAAGGAGATTAATTTTGGAGCGGTACAATTAAAATTAAATCCCATATTAGGTGGCGTGTTAGTAAGAGAATTAAATGCTGGCGATGCAAATTATCATCTCATAGCCAGTGGGGCTTGGCATACTCAAGAACGTAACTCCACAGAATTAATCGGACAATTGGACAGTGCTAATTTAAGCAACTTTTTAAGAAGTTGGGGTTTGCCGGCGAGTATCGTCGCCGAACAAGCGCATATGCGTTTTAATTTGAATTGGCAGGGGGCTCCCTATCAGTTCAGCTTTACTAAACTCAGAGGTCATTTTTCTTTTAATGCAAGTAATGGTCAGATAGTTGACATAGGATCCAGTAATGAAGCTAAATTAAATTTTGGCCGACTACTTACTTTTTTAAGTATACAAAGTTTAACTAAACGCTTGCAGCTGGATTTTAGTGATTTAAAAACCAAAGGTTTTGATTTTACCAATATACAAGGCAATTTTACGTTAAGAAACGGTAATGCCATCACGCGTGATGTGACGATAGAAGGTCCCGTTGCTTCGATAAGTATTGCTGGCCGAATTGGTATGCTGAATAAGGATTATGATTTAGTCATTAAAGTGGTGCCGCATTTTACCTCCAGTTTACCGGTGATAGTCGGCTTGGCCGGTGGTCCAGTTGCTGGCGTAGTCGCTTGGTTGGCTAATGCAGTATTAGGTTCTACGGTACAGAAAATTGCTGAGACTTCCTATCACATTACTGGCTCGTGGAGCAAACCCGATGTAGTCAAAACATCGGCGTAAAAATTTCAGATTGAAGAATATAAAATAGTTTACGTAAACTAACTATTACGCTAAATTACCGCCCCCGTACAATCTGATTTCAATATAAAACTAACAAAAGCTGATTATGCTTGAAACCCAGAAAAAAAATTTTAAATATAATAAGAAACCAACTAAGCATAATTTTTTTTATTGCTTAGATTGTCAATCCGGTGAAGGATTGGTTAATCCATTACTTAGCGAATTAAAAAATACTTCTAGCACAGAATTTAAATTCTATCTTAAATTTATTTTGCAAAAATGTATTAATGTAAACCGAAGTTTTTCCGATGCAGTTGAGTTTTTGTCAATTTGGTTAAAGAAATCTCCAGACAATCTTTTATATCAATTAAAAAATGCCAAACTAAAGCAGTTTTTTAATAGAACAGAATATGATCATGAAGGGTTAAATTGGTATTTTCCAACATTACTGCGTAAATTCGCAGCTTTAGTAAAAGAACCGGTTACTGCAGATGAAATTTTGCATTATTTATTTGAAACTTTCGATTTTTTTAGCATACCAGAGATTTTTGTCACAGATGTTATTGGTTATAATCGATTAGAACAGTGTGTTAAAGAAAGTCCTGCGATTTTTAGACAAGCGTTATTATCGAAAATGTATGAGTTTGTTGAACGAAATAAAACCATTGATGTAGGATCGATTAGCCGGACATTCTTAAACAATAATCTAACAACTGATGATAAAAAAAATATTAAAGCTAAACTAGAACTAGAGAGAGAAAAGGAGCGTCAGGAGTTAATTTCGTACATACAAAATGGCGGCCTTTTTACTTATCCAAATGGTTATTCAAATGAAGGTGAATTCAATACTCATAAATCTTATGTTAGAGGCATTAGTAACTATTAAATTTGTTTACTCCAAGCCTAAAATTGCATCCTGACTTCAGCTAAGTTAGGATGACGGGCATGATGAAAAATACTCTTACCTTAGCCCGTGAAACACTGTTAGACCCCGCTGGATTGACTGAAAATCAGTTACAAGTGATTTTAGGTCGCTTATTAACACCTAAAGTGGATATGGCCGATCTTTATTTTCAAGCCACTCAGTTAGAGAGTTGGGTTTTAGAAGATAGCATCGTCAAAAACGGTAGTTTTAATATCGAACGGGGTGTTGGCGTGCGTGCCATCAGCGGCGAAAAAACCGGTTTTGCCTATTCCGATGATATTATTTTACCCGCTTTAGAATCAGCCGCTACGATGGCTGCGAGTATTGCTAGAACAGGGCAGCAGGGTCAAATCCATGCTTGGCAGAAAAATTCGCTTTTAAAGCCATTATATCAACCGACTAATCCTATTTCCTCCTGGACAGAACTGCAGAAATTAAGCTTACTGCGTGAAATAGACGAAGTAGCTCGTGCTTGCGATCCACGTATTAAACACGTGAATGTTAGTTTAGTCGGTGCACAAGAAGTAGTTTTGGTCATTAATAGTGATGGTCGTATGGCGGCGGATATTCGGCCGCTGGTGCGTTTAAATATTAGTGTCATCGCCGAAGATAAAGGTATGCGCGAACAAGGTTTTGCTGGTGGCGGTGCAAGAACCGATTATAGTTATTTTATTAAAGATCAAGTGGCCACTGACTTAGCAAAAGAAGCGGTGCGTTTAGCACTTCTGAATTTAGATGCAGTAAAAGCGCCTGCGGGCAGTATGCCTGTGGTGTTAGGACCGGGCTGGCCCGGTGTTTTACTGCACGAAGCCGTGGGTCATGGTTTAGAAGGAGACTTCAATCGTAAAGGCAGTTCCGCATTTTCCGGTCGAATAGGTGAGCGCGTTGCCTCAGCCGGTTGCACGGTCGTGGATGATGGAACGATTCCTTTTCGGCGTGGATCGCTGACGATTGATGATGAAGGCACACCTACACAGCGTACGGTTTTAATTGAGAAAGGCATTTTAAAAGCCTATATGATGGATAAATTAAATGCGCGTTTGATGGGAACCCAATCGACAGGCAACGGCCGTCGCGAATCGTTTGCACATTTGCCCATGCCGCGCATGACTAATACCTATATGTTACCGGGTCCTTATGTTCCACAAGAAATCATTGCAACGGTTAAAAAAGGACTGTATGCAGTGAATTTCTCTGGCGGGCAGGTAGATATTACCTCAGGAAAATTTGTATTTTCTGCCTGTGAGGCGTACTTAATTGAAAACGGTCAAGTGACACGACCTGTTAAAGGAGCGACTTTAATTGGCAATGGTCCCGATGTGTTAACGCAAGTATCTATGATCGGCAATGATCTCAAATTGGATAGCGGCATCGGTAGTTGTGGTAAAGAAGGGCAGAGTGTTCCGGTAGGTGTCGGACAACCTACTTTAAAAATAGATGCTTTAACAGTCGGTGGTACAGCCATTTAATCAAAGATATGACACAACAACATACATCGCAAAACCAAAATGGGTTTTCCAGTTATCGACGTTTGCTACATTATCTGCGCCATTACCTAGGCTGGTTTTTATTGGGAATCATCGGAACTATTTTGTTGGCGAGCACCGATGCGGGACTTATTTGGTTTTTAAAACCCTTGCTTAATAAAGGTTTTGTCGACAAAGACGAGCATTTTATCCGTTATTTACCTTTTATTTTAATCTTTGCTTTTTTATTGCGCGGGGTAGCTAATTTTTCATCGAGTTATTGCTTAGCCAGAGTGGCAAGAAGTGTAGTGATGAATATACGGCAAGACATACTGATTAAATTATTACGTTTACCCGCTAAATTTTATGACAACATCACCTCCGGTCAATTACTTTCGACGATTATTTACAATGTCGATCAAGTAGCCAATGCCAGCAGCAATGCTTTAATTACTTTAGTGCAAGAAAGCTTTTTTGTACTTGGATTGATTGCGGTAATGTTAATGGCGAGTTGGCAATTGAGTCTATTGTTTTTTATTACCGTTCCAACCATGATCTGGATAGCCCGTTATTCTAGCCGGCGTATGCGTAGTTTAAATAATGCTGTTCAAGATTCGATGAGTGAAATGACGCAAGTGGCGGAAGAAGTTATCGATGGCTATAAGGTCATACGAACATTTGGTGGTGAAGAATATGAAATTAAAAAATTTAAAAAATTATTAACCGTCAATCGCTTTCGTGAATTAAAAGTGGTGGTGACTAATTCACTTGCCAGTTCAGGCGTGCAACTGATTGCCGGCGGTATAGCCGTAATAACTATCTACTTAGCCATTTCACATTTGACACATATTACTGCGGGTGGATTCACTTCTATGGTAGGGGCCATGCTACTATTGCTAAAACCCATGCGTAATTTAGCCGCGGTGAATAGTATCATACAGCGCGGAATTGCTGCAGCTGGCAGCATTTTCAGTTTATTGGATGAAAAAAATGAATTAGATGAAGGGACACACACGCTGAATGTTCTTAAAGGCTGCTTAGAATACCGAGACGTTAGTTTTGCCTACTTACCTGAACAACCTGTTTTACAAGATATTAGCTTTACAATGAATCCCGGCGAAACCATCGCTTTAGTAGGGCGCTCAGGCAGTGGAAAATCCACGTTGGTAAATTTATTGCCGCGCTTCTACGATAATTATTTAGGAAAAATTTTAGTCGACGGTGTTGATATTCGGGAATTAAAGCTAAAAGATTTACGCAGTCAATTTGCTTTAGTTTCCCAACACGTTACATTATTTAATGACACCATTGCACATAACATTGCTTATGGACAATTAAGCGAAGTCAGTGAGTCAATGATAATACGTGCCGCTAAAGCCGCGCATGCCATGGAATTTATCGAACAATTACCACAAGGACTTAATACTTTAATTGGCGAAAATGGTGTGTTACTATCAGGCGGTCAACGGCAAAGGATTGCAATTGCACGCGCACTACTTAAAAATTCTCCATTTTTAATTTTAGACGAAGCAACCTCTGCATTAGATACCGAAGCTGAGCGTCATATTCAAGCCGCACTAGAAGAACTGATGCATAATCGTACTACGTTAGTCATTGCACATCGACTTTCCACTGTGGAAAAAGCAAAGCAGATTTTAGTTTTAGATGCGGGACACATCGTAGAAAGAGGGACACACCAAGAGTTGCTCGCAAAGAATGGCTATTACGCCAAACTTTACAGTATGCAGTTTAGGGATTAGTTAAGACTTCTAAAAACAATATTCATTGATCGAACAAAAGGATGATTAGAATTTGTTTAATAAATGGATTTTTTCTTGAATAAAATAAATAAATATAATCTGTTATGGGTCCCTGTTTTATTGGGAATTGCAGCATTTATCTTCGTGACCGGAGGAAAAATAGTTTGGCCTGCTAATATCAATTGGCTTTATATGAATGGAGATACAGCAAATGATTTAATTTCATGGCAATTTTTTAGAGAAACGCCCATTTTACAAAATCCATTAGGTTCTAACTATCCCTACAGCATGGGAGTTGGTGGATCTATTGTTTATGCAGAACAACTTTTCCTTTTTGCTTTTCCTTTCAAGCTATTTTCAAAAATCTTATCAACTCCCTTTCAGTATGAAGGTTTATGGATATTATTGTGTTTTATTTTTCAGGGCCTTTTTGCTTGGAAATTAATAGAAAAAATAACGAATGTTTTTATATTAAAATTATTAGGGTGTGTATTTTTTATTTTAGCACCACCTTTTCTTTGGCGCCTCCATGGAAGCCCTTCATTTTTAGGTCAATGGTTAATTTTAGCAGCCATATTATTATATTTATCTGATAGTTTTCAGAAGTATCTTTGGGCCGTCATTCTGATTACAGCTTGTTTAGTGCATCCATATTTTCTTTTTATGTTATTAGCTTTATGGATAGCAGATTTATTACAAAGAAAATTGGTAAATTCAATAACATATCAAGAAATAATAAAACATACTATTTTAACAGGCTTTCTTTTGTTTTTGATGATTTGGCAAGAAGGTTACTTGATGATGCACAGTGGTTATGAGGAAGGTGGGTTTGGTTTTTTTCGAATGAACTTATTAGCATTCATAGATGCTACCGATGCATATTGTAAAAGTTGGTCTCTTGTTTTACCAGATTTATCACATACAGGTGGAGACTATGAAGGATTTAGTTATTTAGGGTTGGGAATCATTATTTTAATAATAATAGGTCTAAGTAAGTTAATGATACAACAACGAATAGGTAATATAATTTTAAAAGTAAAAGAATTAAATTCCTTAATAGTAATTTCCTTTTTATTGTTATTATTTGCCTTATCAAATCACATTGCATGGGGCCGACATGAGTTAATTCATTATAAAGTACCGGGAATAGTGAATTTATTTAGGGCTTCAGGACGAATGGCATTACCGATGTTCTATTTGATTTATTTAGGTACTCTAAATTTAATAATGAACTGTTATAAAAAACAAGCTGCTATCTTATTACTTTTTATTGCATTAATTATACAAATTTCTGATTCAAGAAAAGTATATATTCAGTTTAGAAACAATTTTAATCATGCTCCATCTTATATTTCTGAATTAAACTCACCTCTTTGGGCGGAAATAGCTAAAAAATACAAAAATCTTATCTATGTACTTCCAGAGATTTATGTGCCTAATTCACTAGCGTTAGTCAATTATGCCGCCTTTAATAATCTAGCAATTAATATAGGTTTTTTCGCACGTCATGATATGGAAAGATTTTATGCAAATAAAAATAAAATTTTAAATAATCTTTTACAAGGTAAGTTAGATAAAAACGCTTTTTATGTTATGAAAAATGAAAATATAAAAAAAATGATTTTTCTTACTAAGATGAATCTTCCTTATAAAGTTATTAATGTAGATGGCTATGGCCTACTTTTGCCAAATTGGAATGAAGAATCTACTGAAAATGAGCGATTAAATTGGAGTGGAGTGAATAATGAATACAAATTGGGTAATATTGTATCTTTTTTAGCTCAAACAAATAATATAAAAGAAAATTTGATCTTGATTGATGGTTGGAGCGGGCAGGAGGTAAATGGTACTTGGACTGACGGAGATAGATCTATAATAATGTTTAAACTTTCTGAAAAACCACATTCTAATTTAGTATTAACTATAGATTCTTTGCCATTCATTAATTCTAATCACCCTAAGTTAGCACTTGATATTTTAGTTAATCATAATTATGTTGGGCATTTAGCCTACAAATTAAATAATTATTCTAGAATAAATCAAATAGAAATACCAATAAAAAATATTGATAAAAACAATCTATTAGAAATCGAATTTTTATTTAAAAATTCGATTTCTCCCTTTAAGCTTGGTTTAAGTTCCGATTCTCGTAAACTAGGTCTTTTTATTTTATCAATGTCACTGAAGGAGAAAGTTTAATTCAAGTAAATAAAATTAATTAAGATTTTTTAACTTATAAATATGTTTATATATTAGCGTTTAAAAATAAAAATTTAAGGAAATAAAGATT
Organism: Rickettsiella endosymbiont of Aleochara curtula; assembly: GCF_964030935.1. Lineage (NCBI taxonomy): Bacteria > Pseudomonadati > Pseudomonadota > Gammaproteobacteria > Legionellales > Coxiellaceae > Rickettsiella > Rickettsiella endosymbiont of Aleochara curtula. The sequence continues at coordinate 632,569 of NZ_OZ034990.1, read as the reverse complement.
AAATTTAGATAATAATAAGATAAGGGAATATATCATATTAATACTAAATTGATTAACTCTTAAAAAATAATTTAAAGGAAAGTTTGTTAAAACTTAATTTAGGAATGTTCACATTAGGTCAAAAATGCATATTCTATGATCAAATTTAAAAATTTTGATTTATTATTGCCTATTTTTTTAGGAATTGCTGCTTTTATTTTGGTTACAGGAGGAAAAGTTGTTTGGCCTGGAAATATAGATTGGCTTTATTTACATGGTGATTCAGAAGACGGTTTATTTGCCTGGCAATTTTTTAGACATACACCCCTTTTACAAAATCCTTTAGGAGCTAACTTTCCATATGGGATGGGAGTGGGAGGATCGATTATTTATGCAGAACCTCTTTTTTTATTTGCATTTGCATTTAAAATTATTTCGAAAATACTTCCGACCCCATTTCAATACATGGGATTATGGGTATTATTATGTTTTATTTTGCAATCCATTTTTTCTTGGAAGTTAATAGAAACTATTACTCAAGATATAGGGTTTAAAATTTTCGGTAGCATTTTTTTTACGTTAGCACCGCCATTTCTCTGGCGTTTACATGGACATCCGCAATTTTTAGGTCAATGGTTAATTTTAGTCGCCATTTTGTTAAATCTTTCAAAGTGTTTTCATAGTTACGTTTGGCCATTAGTACTGGTTTTATCGAGTTTAGTACATCCTTATTTATTACTCATTTTACTAGCTTTGTGGGTAGCTGATTTAATTCAACGTAAAATTGCACATAAGTTAACGAATGGAGACATTATAAAAAAAATAATTTTTACTTGGATATTACTTCTCTTATTCATGTGGCAGGCGGGATATTTTATGCTGCATGGTAGTTTTGAGGCAGGCGGATTAGGTTTTTACCGTATGAATATACTTTCTTTTATTGATCCTTCTGATGATGCATTCAATAGTTGGTCATATATTTTATCTAAGCAAGCTCATACTGAAGGAGATTTTGAAGGGTTCAGTTTTTTAGGTCTTGGAATGCTATTTTTATTCATGCTTGGAATTTTTAAACTTATTGAAGTAGGGAAATTAAAAATATTGTTTTTTAATTTTAAAAGAATCAGTCCTCTTGTTAGCATAGTTTTTTTGCTAATGATATTTGCATTATCAAACCGAATTGTTTTTGGCAAATATGAATTATTTCAATACAAGCTGCCAGCATTCGCAAATATTTTTAGAGCAACAGGCAGAATGGTTTTGCCAATGTATTATCTTATTTATCTTGGAATATTTTATTTAATAATTAAAGTTTATAACAAAGCATTTACAAAAATCTTAATTTTTATCTGTTTGCTAATACAGATAATAGATTCTTCTGGCATATACAATCAATTCAGAAATTGGCTAAGTCATGCTCCGCGTTATGTTTCTCCTTTAAAATCTCCAGTTTGGATAGATGCAGCAAAGCAATATACAAAGCTTATATATGTTTTACCAGAGGAACGTCCAGTAGATTGGGTATCATTGGTTAACTATTCAGCTTTTAATGGATTAAATATTAATATTGGTTATTTTGCACGTACAAATATTGATTTATTAAATCAAAACAGATCCAAGCTAGTTGATCTCATTGTTCATGGTCAGCTTGAGAAAGATACATTTTATGTTATTAAAGATGCTGGTTTGCAACGTATTATATTGCATACCAAAATGAATATTCCTTCTAAAATAACCAGAGCAGATGGTTTTTTACTATTATTACCAAATTGGAAACCTGTGAAACAGTTAGAAGCGATTAATAGGGATAACTATAAACTCTATATTCCTGGTACTACAATTTTATTTAAGAACTGTAAACAAAACTTTAATGATTATTTAGTATTAATTAATGGGTGGAGCGTGCCTGAAAAAGAAGGAATATGGACAAATGGAGATCATTCTACCTTAGTACTCAAACTATCCAGACTTACAAATTCAAATTTATTATTAAAGATAGACGCTATTCCTTTTATAAATAAAGAACATCCTATTTTAAAAACAGATATATTAGTTAATGAGAAAATTTTAGGACACATTGCTTATGATTTTCATAATGTTCCAAAACCTATTCAACTTGAAATACCTAAAGCAATTATTAGCTCTAATAAAATAATAAAAATTGAATTTTTATTTAAAAAAACTGTTTCTCCCAAACAGCTTTGTATAAGTGAAGATACCAGAAAATTGGGACTTTTTATTTATTCACTAAAATTAGTTTCAAATTAGTTTATAAAAAGGTACAACCTGAAGCAGTTTGTTGATAGATAGAAATTAAAAATTTTTAATGGACAATAAAGGAGTAAGTTTCAAAGATGGAAAATCTTAATACTATTAAATTATCAATTATAATTCCTGTTTATAAAGAAGAAAAGAATATTATCCCTTTCTTAAAAAGACTTCAACCTGTTTTGCAAAGTATGAAGATAACATATGAAATATTATTTTGCTTAGATCCTTCACCTGATAGAACGGAAAAAATAATTCAGGATCAAATGGAATATAATTCCTCTATTAAGCTAATTTTGTTATCTAGAAAATTTGGACAACCTGCTGCAACGATCGCTGGAATTTTGCATTGTAGAGGTGAGGCATGTGTTGTAATTGACGTAGACTTACAAGACCCACCAGAATTAATCAAAGACTTATATCTTAAATTGCAGGAGGGATATGAAGTTGTATATGCTACGCGTCGAACTCGACAGGGCGAACCATGGATAAAGAAAACTATTGCATATTTAGGTTATATGTTAATTGCAAAATTAAGTGAAGTTCCGATCCCACGTAATACAGGTGATTTTCGTATTATGACGCGTCGAGTCATTGAAGAATTGCGTCAATTGCATGAAAAACATGGGTTTTTAAGAGGGTTAGTTGCTTTTATAGGTTTTCGCCAAACTTTTATCGAATTTGATAGAGAGCCTCGCTTATTTGGTAATAGTAATTACAATCGGTATGTTGGTGCGCTTAAGCTTGCAATAAATGGCCTGATTAGTTTTAGTACACGCCCCTTACAAATAATGTCTATATTGGGATTTTTTATCGCTTTATTCGGATTTTTATTAGGTGGCTTCTTTCTATTGCAAAAAATTATTGGGGTGAATTTAACGCCAGGCTTATCTACTACAATTTTAGTAATTACTTTTTTTTCGGGTATTCAATTGTTGTTTTTAGGGTTAATGGGAGAATATGTTGGTCGTATATATGATGAGGTTAAACGTAGGCCTATGTATATTATTGATACAGTTTTAGAAAATAATAGGGAAAGTATCTCTCGTATTGTTGATAAAGTTGAATGATCATCTTCGCTATATTTTAGTAAGATTATAACTTAATCTTTTATGGAGTATATTGAATAGTTATCCTAAAATTTGAAAATTTATATGAATAAACTAAAAAATTACTCCTCCTTATTATTGCCTATTTTATTGGGCGTTTCTGCATTTATATTTGTGACAGGAGGAAAGATTTTATGGCCGAGCAACATAAATTGGTTATTATTAAATGTTGATACAGCTAATGGTTTATATGCTTGGCAATTTTTTAGACATACCCCAATTTTACAAAACCCTTTAGGATCTAACTTTTCCTATGGTATGGGAATTGGAGGTTCAATTATCTATGCTGAACCTCTTTTTATTTTTGCTTTTCCTTTCAAATTAATTTCTTTTTTATTGCCAACCCCTTTTCAGTATTATGGTTTATGGATATTACTTAGTTTTATTTTGCAAGCAATTTTCTCTTGGAAATTGCTTGCAAAAATTACCAATGATGTTTTGATAAAATTTTTTGGATGTATATTTTTTGTTTTATCCCCTCCACTAATATGGCGCTTACATGCTTCTATCCCTTTTTTAGGTCACTGGTTAATTTTGGCGGCTTTTTTTTTATATTTTTCTTTTAACTATAAAAATTATGTATGGCTATTATTATTAATTATTGGTAGCTTAGTGCATCCTTATTTTTTATTTATGTTGTTAGCTCTGTGGGTGGCTGATCTTTTAAATCGATGGTTATTTAAAGAGTTGACACTTTTAAAAGTATTAGAATATATTTTAGTAAATAATTTAATTTTAATGTTAGTCATATGGCAAGCGGGATATTTTATATTACAAAGTGGGTATGAGACCGGAGGCTTAGGTTATTTTAGAATTAACTTATTGTCATTTATTGACCCTACTGATGGCTTAGGTTTTACTAGTTGGTCTCATATATTGAGGAATCAGCCAAAAATAACTGGAGAAATCTACGAAGGATTTGTGTATTTAGGTATGGGTATAATTATATTAATTTTGCTTGGATTGCCTAAATTAATCGAGTCAAAATATACGAAAATAATTTTTCATGCTAAGAAAGTAATCTGTTTATTTAGCATCTCTTTTTTATTATTGCTTTATGCCTTGTCAACACATGTTGCATTAGGACAATACGAACTGTTTGATTACAGCTTGCCAAAAATATTTGATATATTTCGAGTTTCAGCACGTATGGCGCTTCCTTTTTATTATTTTATATATTTAGGTACGTTATATTGTATTATAAAAAACTACAAAAATTTCACAGCCAAAGTATTAATTATTATTTGCTTGATATTACAAATAATTGATTCATCCAATATATATTTTAATTTTAGAAATTTGTTAAACTATGCGCCTGTCTATGTTTCTCCATTAAAATCACCTATTTGGTCAGAAATAGCTAAAAAATATAAAAAAATCATTTACGTATTTCCAGTATTTGATTGGAATCTATTGCCCATTCTACATTATGCGGCGTTTAATAGATTAAGTATTAACATAGGATATTTTGCTAGAGTTGATAATAAAAAACTTATTAAATTAAAAGATAGTTTAGTAAAATATTTTTTACAGGGTAAATTAGATAAAGATGCTATCTATATTATTAAAGATTCAGCAATGCGACAAATGATTGATAATAGAAAAATTTCTACTTCTTATCAAGTGAGTAAGGCCGATAATTTTTATATATTACTTCCTAATATGACTCATGTTTCCTCAACAGCTGAAAAATCGGACTGGTTGGATTACAAATTATATAAATTTGGCACTAATATTTTTTTTAAGACAAATATTGATAATAATTTTACGGACTATCTGGTCTTAAAAAATGGTTGGAGTTTACCAGAAGCAAAAGGGATATGGACCGATGGAGAAAAGGCAAATTTTCTAATTAATTTACCTAAAAACACAAATTCCAATCTTATATTAACCATAGATGCAATGCCTTTTCTTTGTTTAAAACACTCTATGTTAGCTGTTGATGTTACAGTGAATCATGAATATGTGGGACATTTGGATTACAAATTAAACAATTATTCGAATATCAGAAAAATTGAAATTCCTAGTAATTTTATTAAAAATGATAATCTATTAGAAATAGAGTTTCTTTTTAAAACCCCAATTTCCCCTAATGAAGTTATTGTAAGTCCGGATACTCGTAAGTTGGGTCTTTTTGTTTCAGCTATATCTTTTGATGAAAAAAATTGAATAAGATAGTATTTACTACGGTTAAAAAAATATCAACTAAATATTATGTAATAATACTTTATAAATAATTTTAATTTAATATTAAAAAGGAATTTTAAAATGAATTATTTTGTAACAGGTAGTGCGGGATTTATTGGGAGTCATTTAGTTGATCGGCTTTTGATGCAAGGACACCAAGTCATTGGCTATGACAATTTAAATACTGGTTTTCTCGGGTTTTTACAAGGTGCAGAACAATTTTCTACTTTTAAGTTTATTCAAGGAGATTGTCTAGATCAAAAAACTTTACTAGTAAGCATTCCTTCGCATTGTGATGGAGTATTTCATTTTGCTGCTAACGCGGACGTTAAAGACGGCATTAAACATACCGGTAAAGATTTACAGCAAAATACAATTGCAACTTATAATGTGTTAGAGGCTATGCGTATTAAACGTATAAAAAAAATAATTTTTTCTTCTACCGGATCTGTATATGGTGAGTCCAATATTATTCCTACTCCTGAAAATGCTCCTTTTCCAATACAAACCTCATTATATGGAGCTTCGAAGGTAGCTGCTGAAGGTTTAATACAAGCCTATAGTGAAGCTTTCGACTTACAGTCCTATATTTTTCGATTTGTATCTATTTTGGGTGAACGTTACACCCATGGTCACGTATTTGATTTTTACAAGCAGTTAAAAAGTAATCCTACACAATTAAAAATTTTAGGTGATGGAAACCAAACTAAATCTTATTTATACGTACAAGATTGTATTGATGCCATTCTTTTAGCATTAAAAAAATCTAATGAACATATCAATATATTTAATTTAGGTGTAAACGGTTATTGCCAGGTTAAAGACTCGGTTAAATGGATTACAGAAGCTTTAGATATTTCACCCGGATTAATATATTCAGGAGGAAAACGGGGGTGGGTAGGTGATAGCCCTTTTATATACTTAGACTGCAAAAAGATATGTAAATTAGGATGGGAACCTAAATTTAGTATTCAGCAAAGTATAATCAAAACCCTAGATTATTTAAGAGAGAATGTTGACTTAATAGAGGTTAGAGTATGAAAGTGGCTGTAATAGGCTTATGGCATCTTGGCTGTGTTACAGCAGCATGTTTAACAAAGTTTGGCCATACGGTCATTGCCTATGATGAGGATTCTCAAGTTATTGCCAATTTGAATCAGTGCTCCCCTCCTATTTATGAACCAGGACTTACCGAGCTTATTAGTATCGCTAAACAATCCAATACACTGTTTTTCACTAATGATCCAGCTTATCTTCAAAATTTAGATGTTATTTGGATAACTTATGACACGTCTATTAATGATTTAGGCCAGGCTGATGTTAATCAAATTAAAAATAGATTAAAAATGTTATTTCCTTACTTTAAAAATAATGTCTTAATTATTATTTCTTCTCAAATACCTATAGGCACTACTCAAGAAATAAACAATATGTTTCTCCAGGATAATAATAAGAAACAGATAGATTTTGTCTATTCCCCAGAAAATTTACGTCTTGGTAAATCAATCGATTTGTTTTTGCAACCCGACCGCATTATCATGGGTGTTCGTTCAGAATCTCATAAACCTATTATTAAAGATTTATTACAACCGATAGCGGATAAAATAATTTGGATGTCTATTGAATCGGCAGAAATGACTAAACATGCACTTAATGCTTTTTTAGCAACTTCGATTGTTTTTATTAATGAAGTATCTACACTATGTGAATATTTTGGTGCAGATGCTAGTGCTGTATCACTAGGATTAAAGGCTGATTTGAGAATAGGCGCAAAGTCTTATTTATGCCCAGGAATAGGATTTTCTGGAGGTACGTTAGCAAGAGATATTAATTATTTAGTGAAAATCAATGAGGCTTGCCAGCAAAGTTCAAATTTTTTTCAGTCTGTTTTGCTCAGCAATCAAAAACATAATAATTGGTTGCAAAAAAAAATAAGTGAAACGATCGTAAATTTAAAGGATAAAAAATTTGCTATTTTAGGTTTAACCTATAAGTCGGGAACGGATACTTTGAGACATTCTTTAGCGATTAATATTAGTTTATGGCTTAACTCACAAGGCGCAATTGTAAATGCTTATGACCCTGTTTTAAAAAAATTACCACCTAAATTCGAAAAAAAAATTTATTTGCAACAAGATATGAAATCCGCACTCTTTAAAGCTAATGCAGTTGTTATTGGAACCGAATATCCTGAATTCAGGAATATCCAAATAGAACATTTAGATACAGAATTGCGAAAACCTTATATATTCGATACAAATGGTTTTTTAAGTGAACAACTAGAAGATAAAACAGCTATTAAATATTTTAGAGTAGGATGTAGTAATGAAATTACTCAATAAAAAAGCTATTATTAGTGGAGCTAGTAAAGGCTTGGGATCAGCGATTGCACAAGCCTATGTGGAAGCGGGTGCTAATGTGGTGATTTGTGCGAGAGATAAAATCCAACTTTTAAAAAAACAAGCTGAATTACAGTCTATTGCACCTGTTAATACCAAAGTGATAGCTATTCCTACTGATGTAGCTTCGCCTGAGCAAGTAGAATATTTAATTAAAACAGCTGAAGAAGAATTGGGTGGTATAGATATTTTAGTGGCAAATGCCGGAATTTATGGACCTAAAGGGCCGCTTGAAACGCTCGATTGGCAAGCATGGAGTGATGCAATAGATATTAATTTGAAAGGCACGGTTCTGCAATGCCGAGCAGTTATTCCTTTCCTAAAAAAGCAAAAAAAGGGAAAAATTATTATTATATCAGGTGGGGGAGCAACTAAGCCTATGCCAAACTTTAGTGCTTATGCTGCTTCGAAAGCGGGTATTGTGCGTTTTTCTGAAACACTTGCCAATGAATTACAAGCATTTAACATTGATGTGATGGCTATTTCTCCGGGCGCATTGAATACCGATTTTTTAAATGAGGTGTTATGTGCTGGACCAGAAAATGTAGGAGATAAATTTTATCAAATTTCACTTGAACAAGCAAAATCCGGCGGATCTTCACCAGAATTGGCGGCAGATCTATCAGTTTATCTTGCTTCGGATATAGCAGATGGCATTACTGGGAAATTGATTAGTGCTGTTTGGGATCCATGGAGCAATTTACATGAATATTATCCAGAAATTGCTATGACGGATATTTATACCTTACGTAGAATTAAACCTGAAAACTGTAAAAAATATGAGGAAGATATGTCATGAATGTTGCTATTATTGGCTGTGGTTTGATTGGTAATAAACGAGCTCAATATTTAAAAGGTGGACATTTATTATACTGCGTCGATAAAAATTTGCAGCGTGCACAAAATTTAGCGATTCAATCACCTGGTTGTCAGGTTTTATCAAGCTGGCAAGAGGTTATGACTAAGTCAGAGATAGATATTGTTATTATAGCCACTACGCACGAAGTATTAACTGAAATTAGCTTAGCGGCTATTAAAGCAAAAAAAAATGTGTTAATTGAAAAGCCTGGTGCTAGGTTTAGTAAAGAGTTGGAACCTGTTATGGCGGCAATGAAAAACTCTAATGTTGTAGCGAAAGTAGGGTTTAATCATCGTTACCATAAAGCATTATCGAAAGCATATGAAATATATCAAACAGGTGAATTAGGTGAATTAATGTTTATTAGAGGGCGTTACGGACATGGGGGTCGAATAGGCTACGATAAAGAATGGCGTTCTAACCCTGAATTGTCGGGTGGTGGTGAATTACTTGATAAAGGAATACATTTAGTTGATCTCTCACGCTGGTTTTTAGGTGAATTTGCTGAAGTAGATGGTTTTGCACATACTTATTATTGGGATAGGCCTGTGGATGATAACGGATTTATTTTATTAAGAACAGCTGCAAAACAAACTGCGTTTCTCCATGCAAGTTGCACTGAGTGGAAGAATTTATTTTCTTTTGAAATTTACGGTAAAAAAGCCAAGCTAGAAATTCAAGGGTTAGGCGGCAGTTACGGAGTCGAGCGATTAAGCTATTTTAAAATGTTACCAGAAATGGGTCCACCTGAAACTAATATTTGGGAATACCCAATGGGCGATGACTCTTGGCAACTTGAATTTACAGCGCTATTGGATGATATTAAGTATCAACGCCCAGCTAATCCTGGATTGAAAGATGCTCATGCTGCGCTAACGATAGTTGAAAAAGTAGCGCAAGGATCGGGTTATGCTTATCACGCGTAGTCCTTTAAGAATTTCTCTCGGTGGTGGCGGGACAGATTTACCTTCTTATTATCGTGAGCATGGTGGGTTTCTAATTGCTGCAGCAATTGATAAATATGTATATATCACGCTACATCAAACTTTTGTAGAAGACTTAATTATAAAATATTCCAGTTTAGAAAAGGTCAATAAACTTGAGGATATTCAACATCCTATTATTCGAGAATCGCTAAAATATATCGGTATCGAAGCCTCGCATTTAGAGATTTCCAGTATGGCTGATATACCTGCGGGTACAGGTTTGGGATCCTCAGGGAGTTTCACTACCTCTCTTTTGAAAAATCTGCATGCCTTTAAAAAGAATTTAGTTCATCCTCAGGACTTAGCCGAACAAGCTTGTCATATTGAATTAGAACGTTTGGGAGAACCTATTGGAAAACAAGATCAATATATAGCGGCTTATGGAGGTTTAACCTGTTTCGAGTTTTTATCAGAAGGTAAAGTTAATGCTTTCCCATTAAAAATAGCACCCGATACACTTTATCAGCTTGAAGATAATTTACTGTTGTTTTTTACTGGATATTCACGTTCAGCATCAACTATTCTAAAAGAGCAGGACGAAAAAAGTAAAAATAATGATCAAGAGATGATTGAGCATCTGCACTTTATTAAACAACTTGCTTTAGAAAGTAAAGCAGCTTTAGAAGCAGGTGATTTAGTTGGATTTTCTTCCTCGATGAATAAGCATTGGATACATAAACAGACTCGATCTAAAAAAATGAGTAATGAAAAAATTAACCAATGGTATGAGTTGGCATTTAAAAATGGGGCTTTAGGTGGAAAATTGATTGGTGCAGGAGGAGGAGGATTCTTGATGTTTTTTGCTCAGAATAAAATATTATTACGTCGTAGTATGCGTGAAGCAGGTTTACAGGAAGTGAGATTCCGCTTTGATTTTGAAGGTACTAAATTAATCGCTCAATCTTGAAATGGATAAATTATTTTCTTTAGTTATTTTAGCAGGTGGACTGGCTACTCGTTTGGGATCACTGTCTAAAACTATACCAAAATCTTTGATATTAATCGATGGAGAGCCATTTATTGCTCATCAATTACGCTTACTAAAAAGTCAAGGTTTCGAAAAAGTGATTTTATGCATCGGTTATTTAGGTGATTTAATCCGGGCATATGTGAAGGATGGCAAACAATTTGGCTTGTCAGTCGCTTATTCGGACGATGGAAAAAAATTATTAGGTACAGCCGGTGCTTTATATAAAGCAACATCCTTATTAGAAGAAAATTTTTTCGTTTTATTTGGCGATAGTTATTTACCAATTGATTATAGAAAAATTCAGAACTTTTTCGAAAGGCAAGCTAAACCGGCTTTAATGACTGTTTTTAAAAATAATGATAGAGGAGACAATAGTAATATCGAATTTAATAATAATCGTATTATAAAATATGATAAAAAAAATAAAACGATTAGTATGAATTATATCGATTTTGGGTTGTCTTTGTTTAAAAAAAATATTTTCTCTAATAATGTTACATTTAGTGATTTAAGCGATCTTTATCAGATACTATTAGCAGAGAATCGATTAGTAAGTTATGAAGTTTTTCAGAATTTTTATGAGATAGGTTCAATTAACGGCTTAAATGAATTTAAAAAATTTGTTATACGAAGGAAGACAGTTGCATGATCGATAGGGAAAAATGGCCTAAAACTTTTTCAGAGTTAACTGAAGAACAAAAGTGGATACGTGATGATTTTGTAAAATATTTATATACCATTTTTCCTAATAAATTTTCATTTTTGGAGCGGTTCAATAATAATTATATAATTAAAAACCGGCCTCTTACTTTTACTAAAACTTTAGAAATTGGTGCTGGATTAGGCGAGCATATTTTTCATGAAAAACTTTCTGATTTACAGCGGAAAAATTATGTTGCTCTTGAATTAAGAGAGAATATGGCTGAAGGCATACGCAATAACCACTCGGATATTCAAGTATGGGTGGGTGATTGTCAAGAAAAGATTTCTGCACAAGATCATGAATTTGATCGAGTTATTGCGTCGCATGTATTAGAACATCTTCCAAATTTGCCTAAAGCCATCAAAGAAATTTATCGCGTATGCCATAAACAGAATGGAGTTTTTTCTATTGTCATTCCTTGTGAGGGAGGATTTGGTTACTCAATTGGAAGAAGGATCTCTATCCAAAGAATTTTTGAAAAAAGATATCAACAACCTTATAAATGGTTTATAGAGCGAGAACATGTCAATGTTCCTCAAGAAATTTTAGATGAGATTACCCCTTATTTCAAATTAGAATCACGTGAATTTTTTCCGTTGAAATTATTACCTTATACTTGGTGTAATATTTCTATAGGGATGAATTTTCGGCCTAAACAGCATTTCGAACTTGAAAGTTAATTTTTTATTTAATTATTACATGGATTTTATATGTTCGCAGAAAAATTTCTAACCGAAACTAAGCTTATAATTGATAAGTTAAATTTAAAACATATTGAACGAATAGTAGAATTATTACTAGAGCTAAGGCAAATAAAAGGCCGCCTATTTTTTTTGGGTGTAGGTGGTAGCGCGGCGAATGCTTCGCATGCAGTGAATGATTTTAGAAAAATTGTAGGAATTGAAGCTTACGCTCCAACCGATAATATCGCTGAATTAACCGCGCGCGCTAATGATGAAGGTTGGAATACTGTTTTTTCAAGCTGGTTGGCGACTAGTCATTTGTCTGCCCAAGATATGTTGTTTGTCTTGTCTGTGGGAGGAGGAGATTTAGAAAAAAATATTAGCCCTAATCTTGTCACTGCTTTAGATTATGGGAAGCAGCAGGGCTCTAAAATAGTCGGTATTTTAGGTAGAGATGGAGGCTACACTGCAAAACTTGCAGATGCCTATGTATTAATTCCTACCGTCAATGAGTATCATATTACGCCCCATGCAGAAGCTTTTCAGGCAGTAATATGGCATTTAATGGTTGCACACCCTAAATTAAAAGCGACGACCACAAAATGGGAATCGGTGACCGCCTAAGTTTGTCATTCTGAGCATTAAATATATTGCCGTCTTTGCGAGCACTTAACACGCGGCAACACAAACTAAAATTCAAGTGCGAATAGTATACTGTAAACCGGATGGCCAGGCTCATTCCATTCGCTCGCCATGACGATATTCTTTTTTTTCTTCAGTTAAGGAGTAGATTGGATGAAACTCAAAGATTTAGCTGTAAAATTGTTTGCTGACGGAGCAGAGATAGGCACGATGTTGGATTTATATAAAAATCCATTGATTAAGGGATTCACGACTAATCCTAGCTTAATGAAAAAATCAGGTATTACTGATTACCGAAGATTTGCTTTAGAAATTTTACAAGCTATTCCGGATCGACCGATATCATTTGAAGTTTTTTCTGACGAGCTGATTGAAATGAAACGCCAAGCATTGGCTATCAAGGACTGGGCAGAAAACGTTTATGTTAAAATCCCCATTACGGATAGTTATGGTAAATTTACTTTCACCTTGATTGAAGACCTGGCTCAGCAGGGTGTGAAACAAAATGTAACCGCATTGACTACATTTGAACAAGTAGTACAGGTAAGCCGGTCATTGGGAAGCAATACACCGGCGTGTATTTCGGTATTTGCCGGTCGGATAGCGGATACCGGTATTGATCCAGTGCCATTAATGGCTAAATGTGTGGAGTTTTTAAAAGATAAGCCTAATCAAGAGCTTATTTGGGCGAGCCCTAGAGAAGTGCTGAATATTATTCAGGCCGATAATATACATTGTCATATTATAACCTTGACTAATGATATTTTAAAAAAATTGGATTGGATCGGTAGAGATTTAAACGAAGTGTCTTTGGCAACGGTGAAAATGTTTAGAAATGATGCCCTAGAGGCTGAGTTTGTATTATAAAAAAATGAGATAAAAAATGTTTGATTTATTATCTGCAGGACTCGTTTTCTGCATTACGGTGTTCTGTATTCTTTTACTGCGCCCCTTAGCTTTGCGTCTTGGTTTAATGGATACACCGGACATCCGCAAACAACATCAAGGGAATATCCCTTTGATTGGTGGTTTAGCGATGCTAATGGGTTTACTCGTCGGCTTATTAACGCTACCGATTTCATTGCAGCAATATCGTAGTTTTATTGCCGGATCGGCTTTATTGGTGTTTGTCGGTTTATTAGACGATTTTCAAGAGTTATCAGCGAAAAGTCGTTTTTTTGCGCAAATTGTGGCAGTTTTATTAATGATTTTTTGGGGAAAAAATTATATTGCCCATCTAGGTAATTTGATTTTTTTAAAAAATATTCATTTGGGGCATTACACCAGTTTAATAGTGACATTGATTGCCGGGCTAGGAATTATTAATGCGATTAATATGATAGATGGTGTAGATGGTTTGGCGGGAACTTTAGTTTTAGTCGAATTAATCTTATTGATCGGTTGCGCGATAATTACACAACATTTTTCAGCCACTATGTTACTACTATTATTGGCAGCCAGTGTTATAGGTTTTCTTTGCTTTAACTTTCCTTTTCCAGGTCGCACACATGCGCAAATATTTATGGGTGATGCGGGGAGTATGTTATTAGGATTCGGTTTAGTGTGGTTTTTAATTGAACTATCGCAAAACACCATTCAGCCAATAACACCAGTGACAATGTTATGGATCATGTCGATCCCTTTGTTTGATGCAACTGCGGTGATGCTTTATCGCTTAATAAAAGGCCAATCCGTTATTTTTTCTGATAGACAGCATGGTCATCATTTATTATTAGCGTTAAATTTTTCTCCTTTACAAATTAATTTACTTTTCGGTTGTACAAATTTTGTATTAGGTTTAGTCGGTTTATGCGCGTTTTATTATCAATTTGATGAAAGCACGATGTTTATAGTTTTTTTAATGCTGTTTATTATTTATTTTTTCACTGTCAATTATTGTCGCAAAATGTTAATGAAAAATTCAAAATAGTTTATTTTTTGTGCGCTTATAGACTGAAGTTTAAAAAATACTTGCATTCTTTTACAATTATGTATAAAAACTAAGTGTCACTAGATATTCTATAGTGTAATGCTATAAACAGTGGATTAGTGACAGAAAAATTTTTCTTATCCATTTTTATTACAGGGGATAGATGATCATGATCATGAAAAAGTCAGGTTTAGTTATTGCTGCCGCTGCAGCTGCTATATTCTTGTCTGGTTGTGCAACCGGTGCGCGAAACATACCAGAAAATACACCAATCTGTGAAACACCTTGTGCGGCACCTTGCGCAGCTCCATGTAATACATGTAAATGTATGAGCCGATGCAAGCAAGTATGTCCTCCAAAACATCGTAGACATCACCGCCGCCATCGTTGCAGAACCGCTGAAAATGCAACCAGTCAAATGAACGGATAATAATTAATTTATCGATGTTGTAATGGCTGTTCATTAGCCATTCGACTGTGTACAATAAAGCCGCGTAACAATACGCGGCTTTTTTTTATTAAAAGATTTTTTTATAGGTTAATACCTTAATGGATGCTTTTTTAGGTTTTGGTCTTGGTTTACGTACCCAGCATTATGCTTATATTTTAGAACATCGACCTGCAGTAGATTGGTTTGAAGCGATTACTGAAGACTATTTAGTGCCTGGCGGAAAACCATTGCATTATCTTAACCGGATCCGCGAACACTATCCCTTAGTGATGCACGGTGTTTCTTTGTCAATAGGAAGTTGTGACCCGCTTAATACCGAATACTTAACAAAAGTAAAAGTA
Source organism: Rickettsiella endosymbiont of Aleochara curtula (assembly GCF_964030935.1). Lineage (NCBI taxonomy): Bacteria > Pseudomonadati > Pseudomonadota > Gammaproteobacteria > Legionellales > Coxiellaceae > Rickettsiella > Rickettsiella endosymbiont of Aleochara curtula. The sequence goes on along the minus strand of NZ_OZ034990.1, from coordinate 617,062 downwards.
TTGGCGGATAAAATACAGCCGGTTTGGATCTCTGATCATTTGTGTTGGACGGGAATAGCCGGATTAAATATGCATGATTTATTGCCACTCCCTTACACCGAAGAAGCATTGAAACATGTCGTTGATCGCGTTAAACAAGTACAAGATTTTTTAGGTCGACAGATCTTATTAGAAAATGTTTCAAGTTACATAGAATATAGCGATTCTAAAGTAACAGAATGGGAATTTTTAACGGCTATCGCCGAACAAGCCGATTGTTTTATTTTACTCGATATTAATAATATCTATGTCAGCGCTGTAAATCATCATTTTGATCCATTAGACTATTTAAATGCGATGCCTATCCATCGAGTACGGCAGTTTCATTTAGCCGGACATAAAAATTGTGGCGATTATATTATTGATACACATGACGCGCCGATTATCGATGGCGTTTGGTCTCTGTATGAGCAAGCAGTAAAGAGATTTGGACGAGTGGCTACCATGATAGAACGTGACGATGATATACCCGAGTTTCCAGTTTTATTTGCCGAGTTACAACAGGCCAAAAAGATAGCAGAAAATAATTGGAAAGAAAATGTCTGCATTAGCTAATTTGCAACACGACTTGCAAACCCATTTAATCGAAGAAGATGAGCGCATCTTAAATCGCTTAGTATTGCCAGTAAAAGGCACGATATACGAACGTTTGGCAGTCTATGGCAACGCATATGCTTGGCGCTTGATAGATGCTTTAGAACAAGAATACGGCTTGCTGGCCAAGCTATTAGGTGATGAAGCCTTTACCGAACTGGCAGAAGTCTTTATCGATCGTTATCCTTCACAGTTTTATTCGATAGCAAAATTTAGCGAGCCCTTGGCGCAATTTTTAAGCGAAGACGCAGTTTATTCTGAACAACCACATTTAAGTGAATTAGCCCAATTGATTAAAGCCTTAATCACGAGTTTAGAAGCAGCCGATGCGCCTTATTTGAGTTTTGCAGCATTATCCAATGTCGCTGAACAAAATTGGCCGTCCCTATGCTTTAAATTTCACCCATCAGTACAATATTTTAACTTTAATTACAATAGTTATGCGATATGGCAAGCCTTAGTCCAAGAAAAACCCGTGCCAGAAGTCTTAATGACTAAGAGTCATTGCGTAGTTTGGCGTAAAGGATTACAGTCATACGCAATTGCTTTAACCGAGGCAGAAGCATTAGTCTTAAATCTACTCCAGGGTTCATGCTTTGCAGATGTCTGCGAAGCAGTTTATGATAAAGGCTTTATGAGTGAATCCCAGGCAGCTAACTTTGTGGGCAATTTACTAGCGCATTGGCTCAATAATCATTTATTTTCGGAGGTTCAACTCTCTTAAATGGCGACACGATATATATTCATTACCGGTGGCGTAGTTTCTTCCTTAGGAAAAGGTATTGCTGCAGCTTCCTTAGGAGCCATTTTAGAGTCTAGGGGACTAAAAGTTAGCTTACTAAAGTTGGATCCCTATTTGAATCTTGATCCAGGCACGATGAGTCCTTATCAGCATGGTGAAGTGTTTGTCACCGAAGATGGAGCAGAAACCGATTTAGATTTAGGTCATTATGAACGTTTTGTGCGCGCTAAAATGACCAAAGACAACAATTTTACCGCGGGACAGATTTATGCTCGCGTATTACGTAAAGAGCGCCGTGGTGATTACTTAGGTGGCACCGTACAAGTTATTCCACACGTCACCGATGAAATCAAACAAGCTATTTTAAAAGGGGCGCATGGAGCGGATATTGCTTTAGTTGAAATTGGCGGAACGGTCGGTGATATTGAATCTTTACCGTTCTTAGAAGCGATTCGACAATTACGTATCGAACTCGGCAGCCAATTTACTTTATTCATTCATTTAACCTTAGTACCTTATATCAGCACTGCAGGCGAGATAAAAACCAAACCGACTCAACATTCAACCAAAGAATTGCGTTCAATAGGTATTCAGGCGGACATGCTTATTTGCCGTTCCAAAGAAGAGATTCCTGAACATGCACGCGAAAAAATTGCTTTATTTACTAATGTCGAACTCTCAGGAGTCATTTCCTTACCGGATGTGAATAATATTTATCGGATACCTTTATTGCTGCACCAGCAAAGTGTGGATGAAAGGGTATTGCAACGTTTTGGTTTGAAAGATTATCCGCCAGCCGATTTAAAAGCGTGGGCAGAAGTGGTTGCTGCTAAAGAAAATCCTACCGCCGAAGTCAAAATTGGTATGGTTGGAAAATATATGGGTCTAGCTGATTCCTATAAATCGTTGAGCGAAGCTTTAATACATGCAGGGATTAAAACGCATACGCATGTAAATGTGGTGTATATCGACGCTGAAGCCTTAGAACAACAGGGCGTTAAATTACTCGAGCCTTTAGATGCTATTTTGGTTCCGGGTGGTTTTGGAAAACGAGGAATAGCCGGCAAGATTCTAGCCGCACAATATGCGCGTGAAAATAAAATTCCTTACCTAGGAATTTGTTTAGGTATGCAGACAGCATTAATTGAGTTTGCTCGTCATGTGGCCGGATTAACCAATGCGCATAGTACCGAATTTGATGTCGATACACCTTATCCAGTCGTCGCTTTGGTAACAGAATGGACAACCGCTGATGGCCAACTTGAAAAGCGCGATAAAGATTCAGATCTCGGTGGAACGATGCGTTTAGGTGGCCAAATTTGCTGTCTAAAGCAAGGAACCAAAGCCAGAGAGTTATACGGTCGTGATAGTATTCTTGAGCGCCACCGACATCGTTATGAAGTTAATGCTCAATTACTGCCTGCTTTAGAAAAAGCTGGATTAATGGTTTCTGGCCGTTCCGAAGATGGAACGTTGGTGGAGATGATCGAATTAGAAAACCATCCTTGGTTTATAGGTTGTCAATTTCATCCGGAGTTTACATCGAATCCGCGCGATGGCCATCCTTTATTTGTCGGCTTTGTCGAGGCAGCAAAATTGCAGCATAAGCATCTAATAGAAAGCCCAACCACCCACTAGTTTTTTATAATTTAGATAGTAATTCTCGGTATAGTACAAAAAAATGTCATGCATGAACTTAAGCTTTTAAAAAAACAGCTAATTTTTTTATTTTAGTCTGCAGTAAAGCATTTTTCGTCATTGCGAGCACCGTAGGTGCGTGGCAATCCATGGATGACCACGGACTGACTGATCGGTCTCGCCATGACGGGCTTTATTGTGCATAGAGCTTAATTAACTAACAACTGTGGGTTTAATACAAGACACTACACATCTAATTCCAAACGGATAGGCTATCCATTTTCCAAGTTTTAATTCTATATTCATAAGTATAGACAACAACTTATTTTTGCTAGTTTGACGAATTTTCTTTTCCATTAATTGGCGCTGTTCGCTATCTGGTTTTGATAGTAGGCGTTTATTCCATAGTTTAGCTAAGAAAAAAGCAGGATAAATCAAAGTGCCTAGATGTGAACGACTAATGACTTTAAATCCTTGTTTAGTAATTAATTGGCATAGTTTAGAAAGTTTATATCGGCGAAAATGCATGCAGATTTTGTCATGCGCATCATACAAATGCGGACCTGCGGGCACTTCCAGAATAAGAACGCCGTTAGGCTTCAAAATACGGTAAATTTGTTTTAAGGTAGTGACATCATCTTCTATGTGCTCTAAAACATTTAATATGATAATAGCGTCTATGCAATTATCAGGCAAAGGACATTGTAAGATGTCAAAGCGCAGCAATGGAAGGGCGAGTCGTTTAGATAATTCTAAAAGTGGCTTATAAACTACATCAGAGCCAATGATTGTTGCATAAGGGAATAATTGACTTAGCTGTTGTAACATATAGCCGGATGAACAACCAATTTCTAAGATAGCAGGTTTAGTTAATGGCGCCAAGTATGTTTTTAACTGATGAATAGTATAATCCCTCGATAGCTTATTTAGGAAATGATTTTCAAAGGCATCCTCATGAAAGGAGTTAAGCTCGTCATTCCACCCAGCATAATTGGTGTTGTAATGCAATATTTTAGTCCGTTCATCGCCAAGCTGAAAATCGTGACCTGTCCATATTGGATATGGACCATTTTGCACCAGTGGGGGCAATTGAAAAGCTAGCTCCATTGTATATTCCCTTAAAGATGCATAAATTACCAACGCTTAGCATTTTACATGAAAAAATTTCTTTTTCCTAAAATAAAACCTTTAAATGAAAGCTGTTTTTAAGAACTAGACTGTATAGGTTGACGAGCTATGTTGAGCTGAGTATATTCATGGCTTGAAAAATTTTACGTATCTAAAAAACATAAGCAGAACTATGTTTAATTCGCCATTTTATGAAAAATATCATCGTGCTCGGGATGATATTGCAGACGGTTTGAAATCCTGGCGAATTTGGCTGTTACTTGCTTGGCATGAGGTAAAACTTCGTTATCGCCGCTCTACGCTGGGTCCATTTTGGATCACCATCAGCATGGCGATTACTATCTATACCATGGGCGTGCTCTATGGACATTTATTCAAGATGGATTTAGATGTCTATTATCCTTTTCTTGCCACGGGGATTCTGGGTTGGAATTTAATTTCGTTGATTGTTAATGACGCAACTATGACGTTTGTCAATGCTGATCAATTTATAAAGCAAATGAAACAACCGTATTCATTTTTTATGTTTCAATCAGTGACGCGAAATTTTATTATCTTTTTTCATAATATCTTAGTATTAGTTCCACTGATATTTTTTTTTCATCTCAAAATTAATGCTAATACGCTGTTTATATTTGTTAGTTTATTGATACTTTGGATCAATGCGATTTCTTACAGCACAATACTTGCTCTATTGGGTACACGATTCCGAGATATACCAATATTAGTAGCGAGTTTGATACAAGTGGTTTTTTTCATGACTCCCATCATGTGGTCACCAAGTATTTTACCGGAACGTTATCATTATATTATTGATTTAAATCCTTTTGCACAATTCATGGAATTGTTTAGAAATCCTTTATTAGGTACATTACCTTCAAACTATACGTTAATTACAACCTTAGGTTTAACAATCTTAGGTACTTTTTGTGCATTTATAATATTCAGCCGTTACCGCGCTAGAATTGCATATTGGTTATAATGAGCATTTTGAAATGGCATTAATACAACTTAATTCGTTATCTATAGATTTTCCTATCTATCATTTAAATGCTCGTTCTATTAGAAAACGTTTTCTACGTCTGACTGGCGGTGCTCTACGTAAAGAAACAACTCATACAGTAATTGTTAAGGCGTTAGATAATATTACATTTACTTTAGAACATGGTGATCGAGTAGGACTTATTGGCCATAATGGCGCAGGAAAAAGTACTTTATTACGCGTGCTTGCTAAAATATACGAACCGAATCAGGGCAACATCAACATTGAGGGGAGGGTATCTCCTCTTTTGAATGTCATGTTAGGAATTAATCCAGAATCAACAGGTTATGAAAATATTTTAGTGCGTGGACTTTTGTTGGGCCTTAGTCAGGAAGAAATTCAAGCCAAGATGCAGGAAATTGCGGATTTTACTGAATTAGGTGAATATTTGTCTGTGCCTATCCGTACTTATTCTGCAGGGATGCAATTACGCCTAGCTTTCGCTGTCGCTACATGTATTAAACCCGAAGTTTTGTTAATGGATGAAATGATCGAGGCTGGAGATGCAACCTTCAAGAAGAAAGCCGAAGGTCGCTTGGCAGAGTTTATAGAGCAATCCAGTATTATGGTGCTGGCTTCACATTCGAATGAAACTATCCAAAGGCTTTGTAATAAAGTTGTGCTCTTGGAAAAAGGAAAACTCAAATATTTTGGCCCTATAGAAGAAGGATTTGCAAGATATAGCGCCTTAAATAATTAACTCGAAAAATACAAAAAATTTCTATTGGGTTTTCAGATTACATGGAGGTTTAGTATGAGTAGTAAAAGTAAACTATTTTATTTTATAGAAATTTTCTGGTTATTATTATTACTGACTTTTGCAAGCATGGTTTATCTGAACCAGGAATTTGTTAATTTCTTCTTTAATGCAGATATTCTTGGATTTTTTAATTTTTTCCAGGATATGTTTTTAAATCATGTTCATTATGGGGACTGGAGTTTGTCACCAGCGCCTCATTTCTTTCCCGATATGTTAATTTTTTTTCCATTTCTTTTTTTAACCAAAAATATTTATTATCAATTTCTAATTACCCTTTGGTTAATGGTAATATTTACATATTTTGCAGTTAAATTTATTTACAGCCAATTCTTTACTAAGGAAAAATCTGTAATTTTTGCATTAGCTGCAACAAGCAGTTTTTTTTTGTTAGCTCTGAAGGGGCTTTCTCCCTATATACTTGCACTTGTTCCAGCTGTTCACGTGGGTGAATTTATAATTGGAATTTTATTTATTGGTATACAGGTAAAAATACTTAACCAGGAAGAAATTAGTTTTAATACTTATGCTTTATTGGGGATTTCAGTTGTCCTAAGTTTTTCAAGTAGTTTATCAGATTTATTATTTATTCCACAATTCGCGTGTTCCTCTTGTCTAGCTTATACTTTTCTTTTTTTAAAAAATAAATTAAAATTTAAGCAATGGATTGTTTTTTCCAATCTAGCTATTTTACCTGCAATTTTTGGAGGTTTTATATCAAAATATTTGGTACCCCACGCGATCCTATTTAAATATTTAAACCATCCATCTATAAGAAAAATAACGCTGAATACAATAATTTATCAGTTACACGCAGTAATTAATATTTTTAAAAATATTAATTACGTAATGAGTTTATTTTTTATTATTTTTTATATAAACATATTTGTTATTTTATATGCAATGACATTTAAAAAAGTTAAAGAAAAATACTTTTTTAACTTCAAAAAAAGTCACATTTTTATAATAAGTTTTATATTTTTTAGCATTTTTTCCTCTGTTATATCCATTTTCCCCTTGTGTGGGGTAAATTACGTATTAGATAGATATATTATGCCATTCTATTTTTTTTCTTTCTTATTATTTTTTATTCCTATTAGCAGTATAAATAATTATAATTTAATTTCAAAAATATCAACTACCATTGTGTTGGGTATTTTTTTTTGGTTTTTTGTAAGTGTATTTATTGTTTATAATAAACAAGGATTTAAACTTAAAGGAAATTATTATCCAGAAGATATACGTTGTATTGATAATGCTTTACGTGGTCAGGGACGTAATGGAGTTGCTCAATATTGGACAGCTAGGCCTCTTTCTATGTTGAGTAAAGAAAGTCTAAATGTTAATCAAGTGTTGCCTAACTTATCTCCATTTTTACAATCAGCAAATATTAAAAATAAGAATTTCTATAGTTTTGCAATTATAGATACTTTTTCAACCTGGGTATTAGATCAGAGCCTTATCGAAAGTATTAATGGAAAACCAAAAAAAATAATAATGTGTGGAGATAAAAAATTACTTATTTATCCTGAGAATGGTTTAAAAATTAAAAAACTTATTTAATTAAAATAAATGTTTTAACACTATTTATTTATTTTGAAAATAAATTAAGAATATCTAAAATATAACTTTTATTAAATCCAGCGACAATATTAGAAAACTTAAATTTTGTTATGTGCTCATGAGCTATATAATGGAAGTTTTTATAATCTGAAAAATCTAAATAGGATGTTTCATCAATTGCAAAAATATAAGGGAAAATTTGCATAAGTTTTTCATGAAATTCTGGCAAAGTAATTCTATGAAAAACATTAAGACACCAATGGTTCATCTCTAGATAAACAATGGGTTTAAACTCTTTAAGAATTTTCTGGGCACCTTCTAAGGCAAACAGCTCATAACCTTCTAAATCAAGTTTGATAAAATCGATTGAATCAATTAAAAATTCTGGAAAGGCCCGATCAAGAGTTTTCATTGGAATGATTATAGAGAAATGATTTTCATGGATCTTATAACGTTCTGCTACGAACGAACCAGCTAAAAAATCATTGCAACCTTGCATTACTACATTATCTTCTTTATTACCTACTCCAAAGTTGTGTAAGCTAATATTATTTAATCCAGATTTTTTTATATTCTCAGTTAAATATTTATAAGAAGCTATGATAGGTTCAATAGCTACTACTTTTCCTTGCTGACATATATTTGCTAAAGCAATGGAGGTTAAACCTATATTGGCACCAATATCTAATGCATATGAATTTTCACAACAAAAATGCTTAAAGATATTTACAGTATTGGGTTCAAAATGTTCCCCGCGACTTTCTAAGTATTTTGCATCACCAGTAATTAAATAACTGTTATCATTAATATAAATTTCTTTCTGCATTAGACTTCCTGAGATAACAATATCGAAAATTCATTCTGTTGATTATATGTCTTTTTATTAGTTATTATTATCTCTAGCAGCTGCTGTGTACTTTCTTTCCAACTTAAATATTTCATATCTTTTATTTTTGGCTCCATGTTCTGTGACCGTAATGTCAGCCATTTTTCGATTGAGTGTGCTAATTTTAAAGGGTCTGATCCTTTAAAATAAAATACGTGATTTCCTGCGATTTCTCTGAAAATTGGGATGTCTCTGGCAATGATGTTTAAACCGTGTTGAGCTGCTTCTATAAGGGGTAGGCCGAAACCTTCGTCCTCAGATGCTAAAATTAAAGCTGTTGACGCTAGATACAGGTCTTTCAATATTTCATCAGAAACATTGTTTAACCATATAAGGCGCTTGCCATATTCTGGGTGATTAAGAATGCCATTGATTAATTGTTCTACCATCCATCCTTGCTGACCAACAATGACTAGATACAGATCAAGTCCATTTAGCCATAGTTTATTAAAGGCATTTAATATTTGTGTATGGCCTTTTCTAGGTTCAATTCGACCGACCGTTAAAAAACTCAGTTTCGAAAAAATAGTTTGTAAAAGCAGATTATCTTCAAAATGACCTAAAGAGGGTAAGCTTGCTTCAACATTGGAGCCGAGGTGAAAAAAATCTACTTTCGGTTTCTTGAAAGAATTAGTACTTTGAATCCAAGCTGTATATTCGATAGCGACATGCTTAGAAATACAAATGACATTATCTGAAAGTGCTGTGATTGCTTCTAACCATAAAAGAAATGTAGGTTTTGTTTGATTGGGAAAAAATTCAGATCGTAGAATAGGTAAGAGATCATAAAGAATAAAATAAAGTTTTACTCCTTTAATGCGCCAATCCTGCAAAATAGCCTTTGATTGTGGAATGGTAGTCGGACAAAAATCTAAACCTAAAAATATATCGCCGGAGTTTATTTCTAGAATACTATCTTCCAATATATTTTTCTCTAGGCCTAAAATATCAGTAATATAACGACGTGCATAAAAATATTGGCCAGTATTTTTAAAATAAACAGGTTCTATACGAAAACTACGAGGTGGATTATGTAATAGTGAAACTAAAATTGCCCGAACAACTCTTTGGATACCGGTTTTTTCATCTGAATTAATCAGTATTGAAATATCTACTAGGATTTGATTTAATCCTAAGGGAAGACGATTAGAGGCTATAGTTGTTACGGTAGAAAGTAAATTTGTAGCTTCAAGTTCGAAGTGGTTATTTTCAGCCAAGTCATTTATTAAATGTTTTTCCATATAATTAGGATTATGATTTATAAAGTGATTAATTACTTTTTTATATTCATTGGCTACAGAACTAGGATGATGTTTTTTTAAATATTCAAGCGCATTTTGTGATAATTGATAGCGTAGAGATTGATTTTCGTATAAAGTTTTTACAGCCGTTACTAGTTCAGCATCAGTAAAATTTTCATTTAGTTTATAAACGATATCTTCCGGTAATTCACTCAAGCTACCGTGCGTATTTACAATAGTAGGAATACCGAAATATAAACAACTAAAAATACAAGCAGATGTTTCTCCTCGCGACTGCGCCCTTAGCTGAATAGCTATGTCTGCTGCGCTTAAGTAAGTTCCAAAAAGTTCCGTTGATATAAAATTAGTAATATTAATTTTCTTAGGATTATTTTTTTCTATTATTTCATTCATTTCAGTACCATAATCTCCAAGATGATTTTCACCCACAAAAGCTAAATACACATTTAAATTTTTGAAAAAATTCGAATTTATCAAACTTAGACATATACGATGGCTAAGTTTATTAGGCGTAACAAAGCCAAATGAGCAAATTAAAAAATCATTATCGGTTAATTGTAAGTTTTTCCTGGCATGAGTTCTTTGAATTGAATGTGTTTTAAGTGCGAGTTGAGAAATTTTTTGTGTGTAACATGGATTATTGAGGTTATACCACTTATTTGCTAGATCAATAGCATGTTGAGAGTGAACAATTATTCCATAGGCATTTTTTATAATATGGATATTACAGGGATAAGTCTCTAAAGCTGCTTCTCTGCCTTTTTCTTTATGGTATAGTAATGATGAATAACCATGAGACTCATAGAGTATTTTGTAGAAAGTATTTCTTTCATGAGACAGCATAGCATCTGCCCAATGTAGCACACCACTTAAAAAAAAGTCATGTAATACAACTATTCCCGGATTAGATTCGAATAGTTTAAACATGTAATAATGAAAAGGAGAATTACCAAACTGATATAAAATAATATCGAATTTATCAGAATTTTCTGTAAACCATTGAGCATCATGCATAGGAAAATTGGCTATTAACCACATATTTTCAGTTAAAACTTTGTCAACTATGATTACTATATCGAAACATCGCGCTAATTCAGGTAATAACTGCAGGCTATAATTTGCCACACCAGTTTTTTCAGGCGGAATGGGTGAAATAAAAGCCATTTTATTTTTGGTATAACATCTCCCATAAAACTTTGTTTGTTTTCCTTTTTTTAATTCCTCAAAAGCAATTAATGCTTTTTTAGCGCAAGCATCCCAGGTAAATTTTTGGGCTTGTTCTTTGCCATTTACTTTTAAAAATTGTCTAAATGGTTCATTAGTTAAAGCAATAATCATTTTTTCTTTAATACTATTCGTTTGCGTTGGATCGAATAATGCATCCTTGCAATTAATAAGTTCAGATAGACTTGGCACATTCGAAGCAATTGCAGCGGCTCCACAAGCTAGAGCTTCTAATAAAGGCAAGCCAAAACCTTCATGTAATGAAGGCAGTATAAATAATTTACATAAGTTATATAAATTAATTAAAAGATTATCAGATATATAATCGGTTATGATAAGCTCATCATCTGTAAGGTTGTATCTATTTTTTAATAATTCAACATACTGTTTTGTAGATTCTATTACTCTACCGACTATGACTAATTGGTGTAACTTTCTCAATTTATGAGGTAATATAGAAAAAGCTTCAATAAGTTTTTCAATATTTTTACGGTGATCGAATCCTCCAACATAAAGTATAAACTGGCGATTAATAGGATACAGTTTCATTAATTCGAATCGATCTTTATCACTAACTTTATACTGACAAAATTCATTACTAATACCCGCAGAACAATTGATAATTTTATCAGAAGAAATTGATAACATATCAATAGCGTCTTGTCGTGCTGATGGTGAAATGGAAAATAAAAGATCAGCGCGTTTTAAGTTTTGTAGTTTTTTATAATAAAATTTTGAAATATTAATATCTTTTAAATACTCTTTTTCCCGTATAAGAGGAATTAGATCATATAGCGTGACAGTAGTTAATGATCGGTTGCCTAATTCACCTATAGAAGTAACGGCCCCATCTACCCAGCCTTCAAATAAACTCGATATGTGAATAATATCAGGTGATAAAGTATTTAAAAAATGTTCACGCAACTTTTTTGAAATCTTTATGTTAGAAGAATTATTTAAATACTCTGCTGTAGGTTGGTTAGTGTAAAATATTTTTATATGTTCGTGATCGATTAAATCTTTAAAATTATTTCGCAATTCTTGTATAGAATCAGGAAAGCAACTATTTAAAGCAAGCCAAATTTCATGTCGGCCGGCATTCTTTGCTAGAGCTTTTGTAAATGACAAACTATAGCGACCAATTCCATGTAGACGACTGACGCTTTGTGCTGCCTGTAAATCTATAACTATTTTCATAGCCGATTATTTTTTTTTAAAAAAAATGCGTTATTAAATTTTTTAAAAATATCAATTTCATTTTTAGTTAAATTGTCTATATTTATTTTAATACATATATTTTCTTTTTCAGATATTTCAGTTTTAGTAGTAAATTTATTAAACTTCTCTTTCATTCTAAAATTTTTTTTTAATTTTTCAATCATTAGAATCTCCCAGTTTTCTTTTTTTAAAATAATAAAAAACAAAGGAATAAAAAATAAAGAAATAAAATGAAAAACAATATTATTAATTCGCCGTATTTTATTTGCTGATGGAGGTGTTATAATCCATTTTTTAATATAAACCAATAACATCCAAAAGTTGGCGTTATTAAAAATTATTTTTTTAAGTTTAAATTTAATTTTTATTGGAATTATTTTATTTGAAAAAATAAATATACGAATCAGCATTAATTTTAATAGATAGAGAAGCAATGCGTATGTTAAGCTTATATAATTTAACATTAAGTCTTTAAGTTCCAATAGACTATTCATTATTAAGTTTTTTTTATTATAAATATAACAAAAATTTTGTAAGAATAATTCCATTTAAAAATGTTTCCTATTATTTTTACAAGTCAGAATATTAGCCGTTATTTTAGTTAACTCTTTGTAGATCGGCGTCTACCATTAATTTAATTAAGTTATTTAAACTAGTTTTTGGTTTCCACTCCAACCTTTCTTTCGCTTTTCTGGGATCTCCCAACAATACATCTACTTCAGCCGGTCTAAATAATTGTGGATCAATAGCGATAAAATCTTGATAATCTAAGTCTACATGCGCAAAAGCTAACTTGCATAGTTCTCTAACAGATATACTATGGCCAGTTGCAATAACATAATCGTCTGGTTTTTCTTGTTGCAGCATCAACCACATTGCTTCTACATAATCTCCAGCATAACCCCAATCTCGTTTAGCATCTATATTGCCTAGGTATAATGTATTCAAATTGCCTTTTTTTATCTGAGCAACAGCTCGAGTAATTTTTCGGCTAACAAATTCAATTCCTCGCAGGGGAGATTCATGATTAAATAAAATTCCATTAGAGGCATGTAGGTCGAAACTTTCTCGGTAATTAATAGTCATCCAATGTCCATAAAGTTTCGCAACTCCATAAGGGCTACGCGGGTAAAAAGGGGTTTTTTCATTTTGTTGCTCAGCTTGAATTAAACCGAAAATTTCACTGCTGGAAGCTTGATAAAATTTAGCTTGAGGATTAATTAAGCGGATAGCTTCTAGTAGGTGGGTAACACCTAGGGCTGTTACTTGACATGTTAAACTAGGCTGTTGCCAAGATGTGCCAACAAAACTTTGTGCAGCCAAGTTATAAACTTCATTGGCTTCAGATTCCTCGATAGCCCTGATTAAAGAGGCGGGATCCATCATGTCGCCATTAAGCAGTTTAACAGCAGATTCAATCCCTAGTTCCCGTAAACGCCATAAGCTATCACTCGTTCGGCGTGCTACTAACCCGTAAATCTGGTAGTTTTTGGCCAACAAGAACTGTGCGAGATAGGCACCATCTTGTCCAGTTATTCCAGTTATTAATGCTTTTTTGGTCATTTTCAGTCCTTTGAAAGAAAAAGAATCTTAGCAAACTCTTATCAAAAATTCTACTGTTGCTAAATATTCTATCTAACTATACTTATATTTATTGTTTAATAGAATATGCTAGACGATATGAATATTATTTTTAACATACAAAGTTTACAGTATCCTTTGACTGGAATTGGTTGGTATACTCGATATCTGTTGAAAGGTTTACAAGAGCATGAATGCATTAATCAACTTATTTGTATTCCTGATTTTAAAAAAAATAATCTTATAATAAAGAAAAATATTATTTCTGAATCGAATATAAAGAAAATTATAAAATATTTTCCGGGTACTTATTCTGTATTAAACAATTATCGGAATGCTAGATTTATAAAACAAACTCGTTTTTTAGTAGAGGATAAATTTATTTATCATGAACCTTGTTATGTATTAAAACCTTACTCAGGTCCTAAAATTTGTACAATACATGATTTATCGCATATTCATTACTCAAAGTATCACCCTAAGGAAAGGGTTAGATATTTAATGCGTAATTTACCTATCACTATAAATAATGCGGATCATATTATTACAGGCTCTAGCTTTATTAGGAATGAGCTCATTAATTATTTTAAAATTCCGCCATATAAAATTACAAGTATTTATCATGGGGTATCTAAGTTATTTAGGCCGCGATCATTTAATGATGTAAGAAATGTTTTGCTACATTATAATTTACATTATAAATCATATTTACTTAGTGTCGGAACCTTAGAGCCTAGGAAAAATTTAGAACGTTTAATTCAAGCTTTCAGTAGCCTATCCGAAAAACAACGAAAAGAATATCCTTTAGTTTTAATAGGAATGAAGGGTTGGCAGTCGCATCGTTTAGAAAAAATGATTCAATCACTTATTAAAAAAGGACAACTATATTGTTTAGGTTATATTCCGGAAACTGATTTGCCGTATTTATATTCAGGTGCATATGCATTTGTCTATATATCCATATACGAAGGTTTTGGTTTACCTTTATTGGAAGCTATGGCCAGCGGCATACCTACACTGGCTAGTAGTGAATCTGCTATGCCGGAGGTAGTAGGTGAAGCAGCCATGCTAGTTAATCCATTCGATATCGATCGGATAACCGAACAATTAAATCAATTAATAAATAATTTAACTTTACGGGATAGGCTGAAAAAGCTAGGTCCTATTCAAGCAGCAAAATTTTCTTGGGAATCTTGCATAGAAAGTACTATAGAAGTTTATAAAAAAACACTTAATAATTAAATTATTTTATGTAAATTTTTTGTATATATGAACCACAGGAAAATACTCGTATAAGGGGAGTTTTTTCAAAATAGGGTTCAAAAAAATTCAATATTTTGGCCAGAAAATCTGGGCAAAACAAAGGTACAAACCCAACAAACGTAGATTCAGTAATAATTCCGCCATTAATTTTAAACCATTTATCCAATTTTCTTGGAGAATAAGATCTTTCTTCATGAGCGATGTGGTACGGAGAAACTTTTTCTAAGATTTTCAGCACAGGATTATATCCATTTGGTTCAGCAACAATAATTTCATTTGCGATATTACATATTATTTCGATAGCTTTTTCTACTTGATATAGATGGTGTAAAACTCCTCTTACAATGGCTATATCATATTTTTTAATAAGAGGAATCTGATAGACATCCATTACTTGAAATTCAATATTTTTAATATGCGCCATATTTTTTTTTGCAACTGCAATGGCGGCATCATTAGGATCAACTCCAGTTACAAATTCAGGCCGTAATACAAGTAGTTCTTCAGTAAATACGCCATCTCCACAACCAATATCTATAATTCGCTTTCCTTTTACATCGCCTAAGGTTTGATGAATAATTTTGCTTGTTCTCTTGCTAGACAATGTACTAGATAATTTTTTAGTAATTGAATATTGATATCCGCCATTTGTAAGAACGTCTGACTTAAATGTATCTATGTTTTTTTCTTGCATAATTAATTTTCCTGTTAATTTGTTTCAAGAAATCTATTAAAAATTAGTGGCTAATATTTTTTTATTAGACAGTTGTGTGATGCTCTCGATCATAATTATCTTTAAATCGTATAATGTCATCTTCACCTAAATAACTACCTATTTGCAGCTCAATCAAAACTAAGTCTTGATCATCGAAATTACTTAAGCAATGCTTACTTCCGAGAGGTATAAAAGTAGATTGTTGCTCTTTTAGCGTAAATTTTTTGTGATCATTTTCTATACTGGCGGTGCCTGCAACAACGACCCAATATTCGCTACGATATTGGTGCATTTGCAAGGATAAGCTAGCACCGGAATGTACTACCAATCTTTTTAGTTTATAATTTGGACCTTGATCTAAAATAGTATAATGTCCCCAAGGACGATAAATAGTTTGATGATAACGATAAGACTCGTGACCCTTTGTCTTTAACTCTTTAACTAATTGCTTTATTTTTTGAATATGAGAATTTGCGCAAATCAATAATGCATCATGGGTGTCAACAATGGTTAAATTTTTAATGCCTAATGTGGCAATTACTCGTCCAGGATAATTTTGGCTATAGATGGTTGTATGGTAAGTTTCTTGTAAAACAGCATTTCCTACAATGCGATTCCCGTTTTCTTGGGGTTCTAATAATGTGTTTAATGCACTCCAAGAACCGATATCGGACCAACCAAAATTTGCAGATAAGACAGCAATATTTTGTGCTTTTTCCATTAATGCATAATCAATAGAAATATTTTCCAGCTTAGCAAAGCTTTGTTCATCCAATTTAATTCTATCCTGAAGTATACTATTTTTTTTAGTACTCAATTTCCAACAATCTAAGGCTTTAATATAAAGTTCTGGAATATAGGCTTTCACTGAATCCAAAAAAGTTTTAACTTCAAAACAAAAAATTCCTGAGTTCCAAAGGTAATTACCTTCTTCGATATAAGATTGAGCCGCTTCATGTGTAGGTTTTTCATGAAACTTCACTACTTTATAAGCTGAGGAGGTTATCTCATATGATTCACCATATTGAATATAACCATACGCAGTTTCTGCTTTGTGAGGAATAATTCCAAACATAGTTAATAATTTTTTTTTGGCTAGTTGATAGGCTTTTTCTATGCTTAAATTAAATTTATCTTGATTCAAAATGATATGGTCAGCGGGTAATACTAATAATACCGCGTCTGGATTGATCATTTCTTTAACAAATAATGCACTGAAAATGATAGCTGCTGCGGTATTGCGTGATACTGGTTCTAATATAAAGCTAAATTCTTTTGAAGTATTAGGATAACCTAATTCTTTAAGCTCTTTTTTGGTTTGATAATAATATTCAACATTGGTTATGGTAATAATTTTTTTGACATTAAGTAAGTTGACGGCACGTTGGTAAGTTTTTTGTATTAATGAAT